>JAAYAH010000026.1 GCA_012719445.1 Actinomycetales bacterium
CCCGACCCATGTTCGCCCGCACCAAGGACGCCATCGAGGCCCACCTGACCATCGTGTTCACCGCCCTGGCCGTGGCCCGCGAAGCCCAGAACCGCACCGGCCTGGCCATCCGCAACCTCGTCCGCCAGTTACGCACCCTGCGGTCGGCAACCATCGCGATCAACGGTGCCGTCCAGACCATCCCGCCCGCGATCAGCCCCCAGCAGCATGCCCTCCTCGACGCTCTGCAACGGCCGAGAACTCACGCACTAGGCAAATGAGCAAACACAGGTCTGGCTTCGAGGCGGTTCGCCGGGCGATGTCGAGAGTCCTCAGATGACTCCGGACCCCGGCCGCGTCGAGGGCCTTCCGATAGGCCTCCACCCCTGGATCGACCTCGCCGAACAGCAGGAACCTGTCGGCGATCTCGCGCCAGAGCGAGGCCGTGCGTCGGGTGAGCTGTTCCGAGGAGAGGCGCTCCATCGCTGCTCGGTACTGCGCGCGGGCGTCGTCGTCTCGCTTCTGTGCCGCGAGCGCGTCGCCGAGGGTGACCAGTACCTGAGCCGTCTCGCTGGTCGGATACGGGCTCAGGAGGTCGAGCGCCTGGCGGGCTGTCCGTTCCGCTCGTTCCGGCTCTCCGGTGAGCAGTTCGCTCAGCGAGCGCACTCGCTCCCAGGTGGCCATGTCGGCCGGACTGCCGAAATCCTGCAGGGCGGGGAGGGCTCGGTCAAGGATCGCCGTGGCTTCGGGAGCGCGGCTGGGATCGGCCCGGAGAACGAGCCACGCGACCTCGGATCGAAGGCGGCCCAGATCGCGTGTGGTGTCGCCCTCGGACACCAGTGCCAGAGCCCGTTCGCCGAGGTGCGCGGCCTCATCCTGACGATCTCTGGATTCCGCCACCAGAGCTGCGTTCCAGTAGAGGGCTGACTGTCCGGCTGGTAGGCCCTCCTGTGCGGCTATCGCGATGAAGGTGTCCAGGTGGGCGGTCGCTTGTGTCAGATCCCCGAGCTCGTAGTAGATCCCCCCGACCGTCGCCGCAAGGCGAAGGTACTCACTCGTCACCGTGGACCCGTGCTTGGCCGCAACGCGCAGTGACTCCTCTCCGACGCGGGCGGCCGCTCGCAGGTCACTGGAGTCCATCAGGACCCGACAGAGGGCGATGCTGACTGCCGGCAGAGGCAGGTGGCTTTCGCCAGTGAGGATCCTCGTGTGGACGGGGAGAAGGACGCGGACCGCCGCGTCCAGGTCGTTGGCTCTCTCGTGTGCCAGGGCCAGCAGGTAGAGCGCGTGATCCCGGGTTTCTTTGTCGAGGTTCGCGGAGTCGAGGAGCGCAGTCAGCCGATCCTGAGCTGCCATCGCGTCGCCGTGGGTGAGGGCCAACCGGGCGAAGGACAGCTCGGACTGCACCAGATCGTAGCGCCGATGAGAGTCCAGGGTTTCGAGCTGGGTCGGTTCATGACCTTGCAGCTCCACCGGCCGGTGAACGCCGGCCGGCGCCGGCTGATGCCCGCCGGTCTCCAGCAGCGACACCTGGCTGGGCGACAGCTGATCCGCGATCCCCGCGGTGTCGAGGGCCCGGCGATACGCCCTGGCCGCTGCCGGATCCGCCAGCCGATCGAGCCGTTCGGCGATCTCCCGGAGCACCGACGCCGCGGTGAGCGAACCCCCTGGTGACCCGGTGGCCGGCCATGAGGAGGTGGCGTCGAGGGCAGCCCGGTACTGCTCCCGGGCCTCCTCGTCCCTGCCCTGTGCGGTGAGCACGTCGCCGAGGAGGACCCGGGCCACGGCGGGATCACCTCCCGGGTGGGTGGTCGAGGTCGGCGGACGGTCGCCCGAGGTGCCCAGGAGCGAGCACGCCTGCTCGGCCAGTCGTTCGGCGCCGGCGAGCTGGCCGTCGAGCAGGTGGGCCAGTGCCCGGGTGGCGCACCAGGCGCCGTGGTCCACCGGGGTCCGGGACCCGGCCAGTTCGGGCTGGATCCGGTCCAGGACGGCGACCGCCTCCGCGAGGCGTTCTGGGACGTGGTCGGCGACGGTCCGCAGCACGACCCAGACCGCCCGGCAGCTCAGTCGAGCCGCCTCCCGGCCGGTCCCCGGGGTGTCGAGCGCGGCGAGAGCGTGACGGGCCAGGTCCTGGGCCTCCGCCGTCCTTCCCCGGGAAGACGCCACCGCCGAGGCGTTCCAGTAGACGGTGGCTTGGTCGGCCGGCGAGCCGTGCTCGGCGACGAGGGTGAGCAGCAGGTCGGCGAGCCCCGCCGCGCGGATGCGGTCGCCGAGATCAAGGTGGATCCCCATGGCGGTCGCGGTCAGCCGCAGGTGGTCGGAGCCGCCTTCGAGGAGGCGGGTCTTCGCGGCCGCCAGTCCGGCCTCGGCGACCCGCAGCGCCTCTCGGAGATCTCCGGCCTCGTGGAGGCAACCGGCGAGGACGAGGCTCACCGTGTCGGTGGTCAGCTGGGTTCGTCCCTCCCGTGATCGCTCGTACAGCGGGAGCAGAGTGGCCACGGCGTCATCGAGCCTGCCCAGGCCGCGCTGAGCCTCGCCGAGGGCGAGCAGGGCCTGGTCCGTGCTTCGCGGGTCGAGCCCCGGGACGTCGAGCAGCCGCCTCAGCCGGTCGACGGCCTGCTCCGGCGCTCCCTCCCGCAGGGCCCGTCGGGCCTTGACGAGTTCCAGTTCCGGAGTCACCGGCCGGGACTCGGGATGAGCCCCCCGCCCCCCGGTGTTGCTCGTGGCGTCGTCGGTCTCGGGCGTGGAGATGGGGACCTGCTCGCGGGGCTGGCCGAGGTCGGGTGCGGCTGAGGGACCCGTCGGGTGCGCAGGGGAGGTCCGTCCGGTACCGATCGGGCCGTCCGCCAGCGTGTCGGCAGGCATTCCTGCCACGTCGAGGGCCCGGCGGTAGGCGGTGAACGCCGTGTCGGGGTCGGTGCCGGCCAATCGGTCGGCAACCTCGCGCAGCACCCGGGCGTGGAGGCGGGTGATGGGCCTGTCGTCGAACTCGGCCACGGCCGCGCGGTAGTACCTCATCGCCTCGGTGGGGTGTTCACGAGCTCTCTCGACATCGCCCAGCAGGACCTGGCAGCGGGCGCGGTTCTCAGGGCCGCAGATATCGCCGAGCGACTGCCGGCCGAGGTCCTCGGCGGCGTCCAGCTCTCCCAGCAGCAGATGGGCCAACGCCCGTACGAACGCCCACCAGGCGATGTCCGCGCGGCTGCCGAGGTCTTCTATTGCCTGACGGGCGCCTTCGACAACTTGTGTCGCTTCAGCGGCAAGCGCTGGGTCGGCGCGCAGCATGGTCCAGGCTGCGTCAGCTCGTAGTCGAGGGGTATCGCGATTGGTCTCCTGCTCCCCCATGGCAGCCAATGCCTGTCGGGCGAGTCGAACGGCCACCACGGGTTCTCCGCGTGCTTCAGCGAGAAGGGCGCTGTTCCAGTAGGCGGCACTCTGGCCCGCAGTAGAACCAGATTCCCGGGATATGTCGATCAGTTGCTGGCCCAGTGTTGTGGCTTGAAAATAGTCCCCGCGATCGTAATGGGCACCCATGAGCGTCGCGCCCAGTCGAATGTGATCATCGGTGCCGGTGAGACCGTGGTCCTCCACGGTCTTGAGGGCAGCTTGACCGACTTCTATAGCAGCGATGGTCTCCCCAGAGTCACTGAGATAACGACACATCGCAAGTCCCACCCACTCGAGTGGGTACTGACTCTCACCATCGAGACACCTGTTGAAGAGGGGAAAGCAGAGTCGGGTTGCCTCGTCGAGCTGGTTCAGATGATTCAGTGCGTGGGTAGTCAGGAAGGTAATACTATCTCGTGTGTACTCGTCGAGGCCATCCGTCTGCGACAAGCAGTCGAGGCGGTGTAGGGCCTCCCCTGCCTCACCGTTGACCAAGGCCAGTTTGATGTAGTTGAGCTCGAGGTCGACTCTCTCCTTCTCGGGATCGAGTTCACTCGGTGTCGCTGGCTCAGGGTTGGTCGAGGCTGTGTCGGGGATCGACGGTCGGGTGGAAGGTTTCCGGGTCGTCGTCGAAGGCCCCGAGCGCACGGTCCGGCTCGTGTTTCGGAGAAGGTTCTTGACGGCAGCCAGGGTCTCCGGGGGAAGACCCGATGCGGCCTCGACGACGTCTAGCAGGTGTCGGTCACGGAGGGCAGCGCCAACTCGTAGTGCTTCGGTGTCGACGGGATTGTCATCGAAGAAGAAGCTCGGGTTGACACCGAAGAACCTTGCCAGAGCCTCGAGATGTTTCTTCGTCGGGTTGTCGCGGATCCCACGGCGGAGCATGTAGACGTAGTTGGCCGAGATGGTGGTGCCACCCTCGGCGGCGACGGCCTCGGCCACCTGGTCGTAGCTGTACTCGGCACCCCGGTGCGGATCACGGACTGTGGCGAACAGTCGATCGATCCGCTCGGCGAGGGAGCTTCCCGGTGGACCGGGAGAGAGAGCAGGTTCCGGTGCCTCGGCTCGTGATGGGTGCTCCACGTCGGTCGCCCCGGGGGATGACTTGTCCACACGGACCTCCCATCGACCTCGGTCACGGTCTCCCAAGGCCACCGGCGATCACGTTGTCATGCGCGGATCCGCATGATGACGATGATCGACAGGCGACCCTTGGCGGCTCCCACTCAGATGATCACTCAGGAGGAGGCCCACACCTGTGACCGATCGTCTCATGGCTTCGGGTCACGTCACCGAACGTGTCCTCGCCGTTCTCTCACGGCTGACGCGTTTGGTAGCAACTCTCTTTGCGGTCTCCAATGTAGCCAGATGGCTACGAACCCCAGCCGCATTCAGTGCTTGTTGATACGCCTTGACTGCGGGATCTGTCTCGTTGAACAGGAGGAGTCGATCCGCGATCTCCCGCCAGAGCGAAGCGGTGTGCCTGGACACCGGTAGGGCGGAGAGACTCTCCATTGCCCCATGGTACTGCGTGCATGCCTCACTCGTGTGACCCTGTACTGCGATGGCGTCTCCCAGGGTGATGAGGACTCTCGCTGTTTCCGCATCGGGGTAGGCGCTGAGGTGGAGGAGCGCCTGACGAGCAGTCCTCTCAGCTTGTTCGGGAGACCCTGTGAGCAGATCGGCTAGGGACCTCACCCGCTCCCAGGTGGCGAGATCCGCTGGGCTGCCGAGATCCTGCAGATCAGGGAGAGCACGTTCGAGGATCGCGGTCGCTTCAGGTGCGCGCGAGGGGTCGGTCCACAAGATAAGCCAAGCGACATCAGATCTGAGACGACCCAAATCGCGGGTGGTGTCTCCTTCGGAGACCAGCGCCAGTGCTCTCTCACAAAGATGCAGGGCTTCTTCGTGGCGGTCCCTGGCTTCAGCTATGAGCGCTGCGTTCCAGTAGAGAGCCGACTGCCCCTCGGGGAGGTCGCCTTGTTCGGCGATCTGGATGAAATCGTCGATGTGTGAAGCGGCCTGGGTCAGATCACCGAGTTCGTAGTAGGCGTCGGCGACCGTCGCTGCTAGGCGAAGGTATTCGTTTGTGGCCTTGAGCCCACGTTCCTCGCCGACCTGAAGCGCTTCCTCACCGATTCGGGTTGCTGCGTGGAGGTCGCCTGCATCGATGAGGAAGCGGCAGACATTGATACCGATTGTGGGGAGAGGGAGTTGACACTCACCCCTTATGGCTCGCCTGTACACGGGGAGCATCGTGCGGACTGCGGCATCGAGATCATGAGCCTTCTCGTGACTGACGGCGAGGAGGAACTGGGCTCGATCCCTGGTGTCTCTATCAATGGTCTTGGACTCAAGGAGAGCTTCCAGTCGAGTCCTGGCGCTCTCTGAGTCTCCGTGCGCGAGAGCAAGACGGGCGAAGGACAGTTCGAGTTGCGCAAGCTGTAGGTGGCGTTGAAGATCCGGATCTTCGAGCTCCACAGCGTCGCAGCTCAACCGATCAGCCAGCAGCCGAGTGACCTCAGGACTGGGTTGACGCTTGCCAGACTCCAGGAGCGACACATAGCTCGGTGACAGATCCTCGCCCGCCAACTGTGCTTGTGAAAGGCCGCGTGCCAGCCGTAGCTCGCGCAGCCGGTCTCCGAATGTCGTCACGCCAGCCCCCTCCGACTCGCGCTGTCTCGGAGCCACTCCGGCGGGGCATCACCGCGTGCGGAGACAGTCGAGACTGGATCCAACTCCCTTGCTTGCGGCGAGCCACCGACTCTCGAACGGCCGCCAGCCCTCGAGTGGCCCACGGCCCACCGGCCAGGGAGTCCATGGTAGGAGGTGGTCTTGTGGACCGAAACGTTAGGAAAGGACGGCTGCGGGCGCGACACGACGTCTGTCACGATCGGTGCTGACGCCCAGTCAACCCGTCTTGACCTAGGAGAAGTCATGTCCCGCATCTCCCTCCGTCGCCTGATCGCCCTCGCTGCCGTCTACACCCTGGCGATCTCCTGCCTCTCGGTCTCGGTTCCTCAGCTGGTCACTATCAACCGGACCCTCGGGTGCTGCTCAGGGCACCAAGCCATCTGACGTGGAAGTCTTCGGGTGGAGTCGCTGTATCTCGCTTGAGTGGGCGGGGAGGTGATGGCCCGACACCTCCCCGCCCACCACGGTGCGCCCACCTCGAGCGGTCGACCGCGGCCAGGTGCGGTGACTGCTCCATGAGCACGCGCCCACTGTAGTCACAAAAACCGTGACTGTGGAGTCAATCTCTGCTGTCATTCTGGTGGTGGCTGTTCGCAGCCATCGCTCGGTGTTGTCACGCCCGTCGCTCGTGACGGGGGCCCGGTGGGTCTCGGGGGCCTGCCGGGCCCCGGCCTCGGGGCGCGGCCTCGGGGCGCGGACACGGTGGCGTTCTCGCAGGTGCCTCGGGTGGAGGTGGCTCAGTCGGGCTGGACGCGGACCAGGAGCGATGACGGGTCGACGCTCGCGCGCAGGGCCCGGCCGGTACCGACGGGGTCGCCGTCCAACTGGATGTGCAGTGGCCGCTCCGCACGGATCTCGATCCGGCGACAGCGCAGGTGCTGCACCATGATGTTGGTCCGCCGTGCCCGGGTGAGCACGGCCGCGGCGACCGCTGCCCACCCGCCGACCCCGCGCGGAGCGACGATGACGACGTCGAGCCACCCGTCGTCCACCCGGGCGTCGGGCATGAGCCGCACCCCGCCGGTCAGCTCGCCGCAGTTGCCGACGATCACCGACCGCACCCGACGGGACAGGGGCGGCCCGCCGTCCAGTCGGATGACGACCCTCGTCCGGCGGCCCCGGAGGTTCTGGGCTCCCGCGACGACGTAGGCCCACCAGCCGACCCGCTTCTTGAGGCGCGGCTCGACCGAGGCCATGGTCTCCGCGTCGAAGCCCAGCCCGGCCATGACCAGGAAGGTGTGCCGGGCAGGTGACTCGTCCTCGCCGGAGACGTCGACCTCGGCGATGCCGACGTCGACCGGCTTGTCCCGACCGCCGAGGGCGACGCGCAGGCAGGCCTCGGGGTCGGTGAACGGGACGGAGAGGTTGCGGGCCAGCAGGTTCCCGGTTCCCGCGGGCAGCAGGGCCAGGGGCACGCCGGTCCCGGCGAGGGCGCTGGCCACCGCCCGGACCGTGCCGTCGCCGCCGCAGGCGATGACCGTGGTCGCGCCGTCGTCGAGGGCCTTCCGCGCCTGGCCGACACCGGGGTCGTCCGGCGTGGTGTCGAACCAGATCGGAGGTGCCCATCCGGCGGCGGTACAGCCCGACGTGACCCACGTCCGGTGGTTCTCGGGCTCAGCGATCTTGGTGGGGTTGACGATGACGGCTGCGCGAGGCGGGACGGCCCCCGGGTCGCCGGCCTTGAAGGCAGGGGTTCTGCGGCTCCGGCCCACCCGGAGGATGACGAGCAGCGCGACGGCGACGGAGAGCACGCCGACGAGCACGATGATCAGGGTGGCGTCCGCTCCGCGGGACATGTGTCGACGGTAGTCGCTGGATGACGCTCGGCGCAGCCGACGCCCGAGGCATGCACGCGGTCGGAGCCACGAGGGCACAGTGTCGAAACCTTTCACCTATCCGGACTGTTCGACCTGTGTCGGGTTTGTGCTGTTCACGGAGCAATAACTCGGGTAACGTAGATCTCCGGCCCTGTCTGACCCAAGTGCGAATGCACGGTGGTTCGTGGTCCCGTCGTGGATGGCCCGTACGGCGGACCCGTATCGCGAGCCGATCGGTCCAGGCGAGGAGTCCGGCATCGGATCACCGATCCGGTGGTCTGGGCTCTGCAGGTAAGACGGACGGCATGTCCCGGCCAGGTTCCTTCCCGAGGAGGGGACGGCATGCGCCATGGACCGGCACGCGTGATGCCGCGAAGGTTCGCGGGCCGGGGCATGCCCGTCGGTCCTGGAACGCCACCCGTCACGGGGGCGTGAGACCAGACCGGCGGGAGAACCCCCGTCGTCCCGTCGCCGTCGTTCCGACGTCGTTGTGCCGCCGGTGGGTCAGCCCCAGGTGGTCAGCCCTCGGTCGGGGCTCCCGGCGGGGTGTCGCCGGCCCGCGTCCGGTCCGTGAGGTCGAGGGTGACCCGACCTCCCCGCCCGTCGGCGTCCGGCAGGGTCGCCTCGGGAGTCGTCACCACCTCCGGTCCGGTCGTCGGACCGCCGGTGAGGCGACGGCACTCCCTGAGGTGGTCGAGGAACTCCGCGGGGGTCATCGGCCGCCCGAGGTGGTACCCCTGCACCTTGAGCTCCGGCGACTCGCCGAGGCACCGGTCGAGTCGGGCGAGGTGCCCGCCGGTCTCGACGCCCTGGATGACGACGTCCAGGCTGAGCTGCCGGGACAGGGCGACGAGACCGTTGATGATCTCCGAGCTTCTCGGGTCCGCGTCCAGATGAGCCGTGAGGCTTCGATCGATCTTGATCCCGCGGAGCGTTGTCGACCGCAGGTTCGCGATCGAGGAGGAGCCCGTGCCGAAGCCGTCCAGGTACAGGCCGATCCCGGCGCCCGCGGCGCGGGTCAGCACCGAGGACCGGCGGGCGAGCTCGGAGAGCGTCTGCTCGGTGATCTCCAGGGCGAGGGCACCGGGGGGGACGCCGGTCCGGGCGAGCTCGGTGAGGATGTGGTCGACGAACCCGCTGTCGCTCAGCTGGTGCGGGGCCACGTTGAGGTGCATCCGGAAGTCACCGGGCACCGCGCCGTCGGCCCGCCAGGTCGCCAACTGCTCGACCGCGGTGGAGGCGACCATCCGCCCCACCGGCCCGACCAGAGGTGACTCCAGGAGCGAGTCGAGGAAGTGCTCGGGTTCCACCTCTCCGTACCGCTCGTGGTCGAGCCGGAGCAGGGCCTCCGCGGCGACGACCCGCCCGTCGGGGGTCGTCATGGGTTGGAACCGGAGCCGGAACCGGCCGTCCGTGTTGGCTCGGCGCAGCTCGCCCGCCAGTTCGGCCCCCGAGTCGAAGAGGGGCGCTCCGCCCAGGTAGGCCGACACCCGGTTCCGGCCGTCCGACTTCGCGGCGTAGACCGCCTCGTCCGACCGCCGCAGCGCCTCCTCGGCGGTGATCGCGGGGTCGTCGACGATCACGTAGCCGAGGCTGACGCTGATCGGCAGCACCCGGTCCGGCAGGGTGACGGCGCCGCTGAACGCCTCGTGGATCCTCGTCGCCAGCAGTTGCCCGCCCTCGTTGCCCTGCACGCCCTCCGCGACGACGAGGAACTCGTCCCCACCGAGCCGGGCGCAGGTGTCCGACCGCCTGGCCATGGTGGACAGCCGCCGGGCGACGGCCTTGATGACCTCGTCGCCGACCCCGTGCCCGTTGAGGTCGTTGATCGACTTGAAGTAGTCGATGTCGAGGGTGGCGACGAACAGCGCGCCCTCCCGGCGTCCCAACTGCTCCAGGGCGTGCTCCAGCCGGTCCATCGCGAGGCGGCGGTTGGCCAGGCCGGTCAACGGGTCGGTGAGGGCGAGGGTGGACAGCTCGTGCTCGGTGAGCACCCGGTGGGTCGAGTCGCTCAGCACGACGTGCACGACGTCGGTGACCTGGGCTCCGGTCTGGCTGGAACCGGGCAGTGCCCGTCCGCTGTACCAGCGACGCAGCCCGTCGGCCTCCACCGGCTGGTCGACGACGGTGACCGGGTCGCCGTTGCGGCGGACCTCGGCGGTGAGCCGCGCGGCCAGCCCCAGGGCGGGCAGGGCGGGGGTGAGCTCGGCGAGGGTCGAGCCGATCGGGGGATCGGGGACGGCGGGGCTCTCTCCGGGCGGGCACGGGTCGGCGTCGAGGGCGACCAGGGCAGCGGCGTTGGCCGCCAGGAGCCGGTCCTCCCGGTCGACGGTCATGATGAGGTCGGTCGTGGCGTCGGCGATGGCCCGGCACCGCTGCTCGCTGTCGGCGAGGCGCCCGGAGGTCTCCGCCAGCCGCCAGCTCGACAGGGCGACGTCGCAGAAGGTCGCCAGCGCCCCGGCGACGGGGGCCCACCGCCGCTCCGCGCCGTACAGCTCCAGGCGGGCCGCCCAGCCGTCCCGCCTGCGGTCGACGGCGTGCTCCGGCGCTCTCGCCGGGTCGTCGGGGCCCTCGCCGACCTCGACCCGCAGCCCGAACCCGTCCGGAACCCGTTCCAGCAGCAGCGATGCGCCGTCCAGGGCGAGCGCCGTGCCCAACCGGTCCAGGAGGTCCTGGACGGTCGTGGGATCGGGACCCTGGGAGAGCTCGGTGGCCGCCTCGGCGGTGAGCTCGGACGCCCGTTGGCTGGCGGTCGACTCGAAGGCGAACGCCAGCGCCCCGGCGACCCGTTCGGCCGACAGCGACGCCTTGGGCAGGACAACGACGGCGCCGACGTCCGCCGCCCGCGCCCACACCGTGCGGTCGTCCACGCCGGTGACGACGACGACCGGAGGCGCGTGCTCCTGGGTGGACAGCGCCCCGGCGAGGTCGAGGCCGGACCCGTCCGGCAGCCGGACGTCGGCCAGCACGACGTCGTAGTCGTTGTCCCCCAGGAGGGTTCGCGCCTCGGCGAGATCACCGGCGATGTCGAGGACCATCGTCGGATCCGCGCTGAGCAGGAACCTGCGGAGGACGTCGCGATACAGCCGCTCGTCCTCGATGAGGAGGGCCCGGCGCCCGGGCGCCCACCAACTCACGATGAGTGAGCTTAGTAACGCGCAGAGTAGCTCGTCGATATCCTCAGGTCAGGACGGAACCGGGGACCGGCCTCGGGAGATCGATCCGCGGTTCCGGGGGCCGGCCGGGGCGGTCCTGGGATCACTCCCGGCGATCGGCTCGGGCCATCGGTTCGGGCACCGGGGCGGGATCCGTGGGGCGTGCGGCCGGGATTTTGGCAAGGCCGGTCCGAGTGGGGTGAGGGACGTGGGGTGGACCGTGGGCAAGCCCGGGGTCGAGCAGGACGACGTGATCTCCGTTTCGGTGCGGCGGGTCCCGGCCGAGGAGGCTCCCGCGGTGGGGGTGCCGGCCGAGGAGGCTCCCGCGGTGGGGGTGCCGGCTGAGGAGGCTCCGGCGGTGGAGGTCCGTGCCCTGGAGGCTCGGGAACCGGGGAGCACGCCGGGGGACGACGATCCGCACCCGCTCGGGGACGGCCCACCTCCGGGTGACCTCGTCTGGGATCGGTTCGCGCTCACCGCGGCCCACGACCTGCGCGCGCCGGTGCACGCCCTGGAGATCCTGGCCCGCCAGGTCGAGGCGGGCACCATGGACCCGCTGGAGTTCGCGCGGCACGTCGGCGAGGTGGCGGACCGGATGCGGGCGACCCTGGACTCGCTGCTGGACGTCGTCGACCTGAGTCGGGCGTCGGCGGACCCGGTCGAACTCGACCTGACGGCGCTGGTGGAGAGCGTGGAGGCGGACCTCGGCCCGCTGCTGGCGGAGCGGGCCGCGCGGATCGAGACCGGTCCGCTGCCGGTCTGGCCCGTGGACGCCGTCCTGCTCCGGCGGGCGCTGATGAACCTGGTGCACAACGCCGTGGTGCACGGCGGGGTCGACCGGCCGGTGGTCCGGATCGAGGGCGCCGTGGTCCGGGACTGCCTGTGCCTCGACGTGGCGGACAACGGCACGGGACTGCCCGGCGGGGCGGGGAATGCCGAGGCGCTGTTCGAGCCCTTCGCCGGCGGCGATCCCGACGGCAGCGGGATGGGGATCGGGCTCGCCATCTGTCGCGGGGTCGCCGAGCGGCACGGCGGCACGATCACCGTCCCGCGCACCGGCCCGGACGGGACGACGTTCCGGCTGGTGCTCCCGCGACCGTCGCAGGGGTAGCCGTCCCCGGCCACCGTGGGGGCGGTCGACCCCGAGCGTCACAGGGGTGGTCGTCGCCGGGAATGTTGGATCAGGTGGTGAATGCCCGATCGGGTGGCGGGCGACGGATCTGCCCCGCGTGCTCCTGATTGGCCCATTTCGCTCCTGACTCATATACACTCCGTCTCCCTGAGGGCCTGACTGGTGTGTGTGACGGCCTGGTGGGTACGAGGGGTGGCAACAGGGGGGAGCGGTATGTCCGGGAGAGGTGTGCGCAGAGCGGAGCCCGATCACGGTGGTCACGACGGAGGTGTCCCGTGAACCTGACGGAGGTGCGCACGTTCGTCACCGTCGCCGACTGCGGGTCCTTCACCGGGGCGGCGAGCCGGCTGCGCTTCGCCCAGTCGACCGTGAGCCAGCAGGTCCGTGCCCTGGAGAGGGTCCTCGGGGTCGTCCTCGTCGAGCGGTCGGTCTCCTACGGCGAGCCCCGGCTCACCCCCGCGGGACGGGCCTTCCTCGACTACGCGAAGGCGATTCTCGCGACCGCCGACGCCGGGAGGGCGGTGGCGGTGGCCACCCAACGCGATGTCCGGCGCGGCGTCGAGCGTGGCGCAGACGCGTTCCCGGGTGGCCGGAGGTAGCTGCCGCCGAGTGGTGCCCGGGGTGGCGCCGTCCGAGCGGGTGCGGAGTGCTTGGGGGTGATGGCCGACGCGGTGCTGCTGAGCGGTGACGGTGGTGGTGCCGCCGGAACGGGTGTGGGGTGCCGCCGGAACGGGTGGTGGCGCGGTTCTCACGAAGATCTTGGAGGATTCGGTCCCGGATAGGGTTCGTATCCACCAAGATCTTCGCCCTGTCGCGGGTGTCCACCACCGGAACCCTGCGACCATCGGGTGACGGCGCCGGAGCGAGCGGAGTGAGGCCATGAGCAGGACCGGACCGACCGGGCAGTCCCGGGGACGGCGCACCCCGGAGTCGGTGGGATCGCCTGCGGGAGACCAGATCCCGGACACCCAGGAGGACGCGGAGGCCCGGATGACTCCGGAGACCCGGAAGTCCCCGGACACCTCGGATGCCCCGGACACCCAGGAGGCATCCGAGTCTCGGTCCGGGCCGCAGGAACCCGCCCGGCAGGACGTCCCGCTCCGTTCTGTCGAGGTCCGCGGCTGCTACACCGTCGAGGAGGCCAGGGCTCTCGTCGTCGCGACGAACGGGAGGCGGTTGGCGGTCGGGGCCGGGTTCGGAGTCGCGTTGGCGCTGACCCCGAGCATGGGGGGATCGGTGCTGGCCGGCCTGTTGACCGGCGCGGTCGCCCTCGTGCTGATCGGCGGCCTGCTGGCCTGGATGGTCCTGATCAACCTGCCGAGACGGGTCGTACGGGCGATGCCGGAGGACATCACCTGGACCGTGGACGCCGACGGGTTCCGGATCCGCACCCCGGAGGCCGACACCTCGGTGGGCTGGGATGACATCGAGCGGGTCTCGGTGTCCCGCCGGTTGGTCCGGTTCCAGCGTGCCAGCCGCAGTTCCTTCCTGCCGCGCCGCCTGCTCGACCCGGCCGAGCTCGCCGCCGTGGAGGCGCTGGCCGGTGCCGCGGGGGTCGAGGTGCGGTCGGGCGGGGCGCCCGGGGACGGAGCCCAGGCGGGCAGGGCGCCCGGGGACGGAGCCCAGGCGGGCAGGGCGCCCGGGGACGAAGCCCAGGCGGGTGGGGTGCCCGGGGACGGAGCCCAGGCGGGCGGGCCCGACGTCCCCCGTGCCGGGGAGTAGCGGGCGGCGCACTGTAGGGGTGTCCCGGGTGGTCGTCAAGAGCCCATCGAACAATCCGATGAAGTGACGATTCGCCCCGTCGGTCCGGCTACGGTGGCGGAGCGCGAGAAACGGCGTTCCGGCGGGAGCCGTGTCAGGGCGGGGGAAGTACGGGCTCTCGGCACGTGAGTCTCCCGGCGGGTGCCGTCGTTCCGGAGCGAGGCGGGAGAGATCGGGCCCTCCACTCGTGACCCCGCCTCGCTTCCGGAGGACTGCAGGTGTCGGGTGGTGAGGTCGGCCTGCTCCGATTCGGTCGGGAGCGCGATGGACTGGGCGTCCGGCGCGTGAGAGAAGTGCAGGCCGATCATCCCCGGCGTGCGTCGTCGTCGCAGGACGGGCGCGGGACGAAACCCGCTGGCGGGCAGGGATAGGCTCGACCGTGTGATCGACCTTCGTCAGCTTCGTGAGGATCCCGAGACGGTGCGCGCCAGCCAGCGCGCCCGCGGTGCCGACGAGCACCTCGTGGACGCCGTCCTGGCCGCCGACGAGCGTCGCCGGTCCTCCCTGTCGGAGTTCGAGCGGCTGCGGGCCGAGCAGAAGTCCTTCGGCAAGCGGGTCGCGCAGGCGAAGGGCGAGGAGAAGCAGCAGCTCCTGGCCGAGGCCAAGGGGATGGCCGAGCGGGTGAAGACCCTCCAGGCGCAGGCGGACGCCGCCCAGGAGGAGCTGCGCGAGCTCGCCCTGCGGATCGACAACGTGATCGAGCCGGGGACCCCACCCGGCGGCGAGGACGACTACGTGGTGCTCCGCGAGGTCGGCACCCCCCGTGACTTCGCCGCCGAGGGCCTCACCCCGCGGGACCACCTCGACCTCGGCGAGACCCTCGGCGCCATCGACACCGAGCGCGGGGCCAAGGTTTCCGGGGCCCGGTTCTACTACCTCACCGGGGTCGGCGCCCGGCTGGAGCTCGCGCTGCTCAACCTCGCCGTCGACCAGGCGGTCGGCGCGGGCTTCACCCCCGTGATCACCCCGACCCTCGTCAAGCCCGAGATCATGGGCGGCACCGGCTTCCTCGGCGCCCACGCCTCGGAGGTGTACCACCTCCCCGCCGACGAGCTGTACCTGGTGGGGACCAGCGAGGTCGCCCTGGCCGGGTACCACACGGGAGAGATCATCGACCTGTCGGCCGGCCCCAGGCGGTACGCCGGCTGGTCGGCCTGCTACCGGCGCGAGGCCGGTTCCTACGGGAAGGACACCCGGGGCATCATCCGCGTCCACCAGTTCCACAAGGTGGAGATGTTCTCCTGGTGCCGGGTCGAGGACGCCCACGAGGAGCACCTCCGACTGCTCGCCTGGGAGGAGGAGATGCTCGGCAAGGTCGAGCTGCCGTACCGCGTCATCGACGTCGCTGCGGGTGATCTCGGGGCCTCGGCGGTGCGCAAGTACGACTGCGAGGCGTGGGTGCCGACCCAGGGCCGGTACCGGGAGCTGACGTCGACGTCGAACTGTGAGACCTTCCAGGCCCGGCGGCTCGACGTCCGGGAGCGCAACCCGCACGCCCCCGAGAGCGGCACCCGGCACGTGGCCACCCTCAACGGGACGCTGGCCACCACCCGCTGGATCGTCGCGATCCTGGAGAACCACCAGCTCGCGGACGGATCGGTGCGGGTGCCGAAGGCGTTGCAGCCGTATCTGGGCGGGCTGGACGTGCTGACTCCGCTCGCGTGACGGCCGACCCCACCCGCACGACGTGCGATCCGGTGCGGGGCGGCGTCTCCGCGCAGGCCGGTCCCCTGCTCGTCGCCCTGGACATCGACGGGACCGTCGTCGACACCCGCGGCCGGCTCTCCGACCGGGTGCGCCGGGCGGTCCGGGACGTCGCCCGGTCCGGGGTGCACGTCGTCCTGGCGACCGGACGGGACGTGAACGGGGCCCGGCCCGTGCTCGATCGGCTGGGACTGGACTCCGGCTGGATCGTCTGCAGCAACGGGGCCGTCGTGGCCCGGTTCGACCCGCTGCTGCCGAACCGGTACGAGATCGTCGAGGCGGTGACCTTCGACACCGCGCCGGTGCTGGCGCTGCTCCGCGCCCACCTGCCGGACGCCCTCTACGCCGTCGAGGAGGTCGGGAGAGGGCTGCGGCTCAGCGCCCCGTTCCCCACCGGTGAGCTGGACGGGGACACCCGGGTGGTGCCCTTCGACGAGCTGGCGATCCCGTCGTCCCGGGTCGTCGTCCGCAGCCCCGACCGGTCGCTGGAGGACTTCGTCGCCCTCGTCGAACGGGTCGGTCTCCGCGGGGTCACCCTCACCGTCGGCTGGTCCACCTGGCTGGACGTCGCGCCGGAGGGGGTGACCAAGGCCACCGGCCTGGAGACGGTGCGGCGGGCGCTGGACGTCGACCCGTCGGCGACGCTCGCGGTCGGCGACTGGAGCAACGACCTGGAGATGTTCGCCTGGGCCGGGCGCTCCGTCGCCATGGGGCAGGGCCTGCCCGAGGTGCTCGCGGCGGCCGACCAGATCACCGGGAGCGTGACCGACGACGGCCTCGCCGACGTCCTCGAGGCCCTCCCTCCGTCGACCGGTGGCTGAGGACCTTCCCCCCGTCGACTGGTGGCTGAGGTTTTCCCCGTCGACCGGTGGCGAATGGGGCTCATTCTGCGATCGAAGGCCCGATTGGCCACCGGTCGACGGGGACAGGTCGACGGGGACAGGTCGACGGGGACAGCGGAGGGTGACGAGAGCGCCGGGCGGGAACGAAGGGGCCGGGACGGCGGGTGTTCGGGGTAGCCTCGCCGGGTGACATCGTCGTCGGGGCCGAGGCCCGAGCATCGGGTACAGATCGCCATGCCGGAGAGCCAGATCGCGGGCGTCCACGCCGATCTCGTCGGGGTGTGGCACACGCCCGACTCGTTCGTCATGGACTTCAGTGCGCTGGCGGAGCCGCCGCAGCTGCACCAGGAGTCCGGGCAGGACATCGTGATGCAGCACGCGCAGATCGTCGCCCGGGTCCGGATCCCGCCCAGCCAGGTCTTCGAGATCATGAAGGCGCTGGAGCAGCAGCTCAGCGCGTGGGAGCGGGAGACCGGTCAGGGGGCTCCCCCGGCCACGGATCTCTGATCGGATCGGGCCCGTCGGCCGGGTCTCCGGTCACCTGGTCCCCGGTCATCCCACCTGTCCCCGGTCACCTGGTTCCCGGTCATCTCACCTGGTCCACGGTCACCTGGTTCCCGGGCACCCGGTCTTCGGTCGTCCGGTCTCCGGTCAGGGGGCAGCCCTTGGCCCACAGCACCCGCTCGACCGACTCCCTCACCCGGGACCTCGGCAGGCGGCCGGTCTCCACGGCCCTCTCCAGGTAGTCCAGCAACTCGTCGACGGAGCCGGGGTCGTTGACCAGCGCCAGGTCGGCTCCGGCCCGGAGCGCCCTGGCCACGGCGGCGCGGACGCCGAACCGGTCGCTGACCGCGTGCATGCCACCGAGCTCGTCGGTGATCACGAGTCCGGTGAACCCGTAGTCCGTCCTCAGCAGACGGTATGCCGCGGGGTCGAGCGACGCCGGGATCCGGCGTCCGGCGGCGTCCCGGGAGGACAGCCCCGGCACCTCCAGGTGACCGACCATGACCGCGGTGGTCCCCCGCTCCGGCAGGATCCGGTAGGGCAGCAGGTCCGCTGCACGCAGCGTCGCCAGGGTGGGGGTTCGGGTGGCGCCGCGGTGCGAGTCGCCCCTTGCCCGGCCGTGCCCCGGGAAGTGTTTGAGGGTCGGCAGCACGCCGGCGTCCCGCAGTCCCGCGGCGACGGCGCCGGCTGCGGTGACGACCTCCTCGGCCGAGGGGGCGTACGCCCGATCGCCGATGACCTCCGTCCGCCGCTGACCGCCGAGGTCGACGACGGGGGCCAGGTTCATGGTGACCCCGACCGAGGCGAGCCGTCTGCCTCGGGTCGCGGCGAGGCGGCGGAGCGCCAGGGGGTCCATGGCTCCCTGGCGCCGGGCGCTGGGGAGCTGACCGAAGACATCGTCGAGGCGCTGGACCCGCCCGCCCTCGTCGTCCACGGCCACCAGCGGCGGCAGGGGCCGGGTGCCGACCCTCCGCAGCACCCCGCTGCGGAAGACCCGGGTCGAGGTCCCGTACACGAAGATGCCGCCGACCGGGGTCCGCCCGCCGGCGAGCCGGAGCACCGCCCGGTCGGAGGATCCGTCCACCCCGAGCATGAGCAGCTGGGCGAGTTGCCGGCGCAGGGTCAGCGTTGCGGGGTCCTGGCAGACCGCCAGCCGCCGGAGCCGGTCGGGAGCGTCGGTCAGCGCCGGGCCGGGGGCCGCCGTGCCGGGGACCGAGGCGCCGGGGGTGGTGCCGGTCGGGTGCGGGAGGGTCCCGCTCCCGACGTCCCGAGACGGCGTGGGGCTGTACGAACCGGCCGCGGGATCCGGGAGTACCCGGTCACGGGCGACGGAACCGAGGACCACGATCGCCAGGAGCACCGCCAGAACGACGACCCCCCGGATCGTCGGGTGACGATGCGACCGCGCTCCGTGTTGTCCCACGAGGGGAGAAGGTACCCCGGGGCCGAGGTGGCGTCGTCCGGTCGATGCTCTCGCGAGAGGATGGCCGGGTGCGGATGGTGGCCTCGGACCTCGACGGGACGATCGTCAGGCCGGACGGCACGATCTCGACGCGAACCCTCCTGGCCCTCGACGCGTGCGAGCAGGCCGGTGTCGACGTCGTCTTCGTCACCGGCAGGCCGCCTCGCTGGATGGCTCCCATCGCCGAGGTGACCGGGCACCGGGGGGTGGCGATCTGCGGGAACGGCGCCGCGGTGGTCGACCTCGCCACAGACCGGATCATCGACACGAACCCGCTCACCCACGACGCCGTCCGCCGGATCGTGCTGGCCCTGCGGGCCGAACTGCCCGGAGCGGCGTTCTCACTGGAGACCACGAGCGGGTACCGGCAGGAGGCCGGGTTCCTCCCGCACACCGCGGTCACCTGGCGGGGACTGGTCTCCCGCCCCGAGACGCCGTCCGGCACCGTCGACGAGCTCCTCGCCGACGACCCGGTCGTGCTCAAGGTGCTCTGCCGGCTGACCGGGGCTCGTGCCGACGAGATGCTGGCCGCGGCCCGCCGGGTGATCCACGACCTGGCGGAGCCGGTGCACTCCGACTCCACCGACTGCCTGCTGGAGATGTCGGCGCGGGGGGTCAGCAAGGCCAGCGCGCTGACGAGGCTGGCGGCCGAGCGCGGGATCGACCCCGTGGACGTCGTGGCCTTCGGTGACATGCCCAACGACGTCCCGCTGCTGCGCTGGGCAGGCCGGGGCTACGCCATGGCCGACGGTCACCCGGAGGCCGTCGCCGCGGCGGACGAACTCGCCCCGGGATGCCTCGAGGACGGCGTCGCGCAGGTGCTGGAACGGCTGCTGGCCGGGGAGGCGGAGCTCAGGGTGCCCTGAGCGCGGGGCGCCCCCTCGCTCCCGTGGGCCCTCCGCGGCGTCGTCGGCCGCTCACTCCCGTGGGGCTGCGGCGTCCTCGGCCGCTCACTCCTGTGGGCCCTCCGCGGCGTCCTCGGCCTCGTCGAGGAGCTCCAGGAGAGCCTTGATCGTCCGCCGCAGGGCGTCGGTCGCCGCCCGCATCCCCTCGAGGTCCTGGGCCCTCGCGCACACCTGCGCCTGCAGGGCGTGCTCGCTGGCCAGCGCGCACAGGGTCGCCACCCGGGAGACCCGCCGGTGCTGCTCCCGGTACCGTCCGCCCCTGCCCTCGGGGACCGTCTCCCCGGAGCTCGGCGCCGCCCGCTCGGCCCGCTCGCAGACCGAGCGCACGGTCTCGGCCGTGATGTCCAGGCAGGCGCCCACGTCGGCCAGTTCGAGCCGGAGCTGCCGGTACTCGACGAGCTCGACGATGCCGTGGAAGCGCTCCACGGCTCTCATGTAGCGGTCATGAGCGCGGCGCCAGACGCCGTCGCCGAGCGTCAGCGGTGGTGGGCGTCTGCCCAGCCATCGCCTCAGCCGGTTGCCTCGTGCCACCCGGCGAACACCCCCGAGAGTCGGAACCGTCCTAGAGGTACTGGCCCGTCCCGTGCCCACCGTCCTCGGCGGCCTGCTGGCCGGGACCCTGGGTCCGCAGCAGCCCGACGGGGCCGTCCGCCGTCGACGGCGGCAGCGCGCGTCTCATTTGTTCGAGCTGGGCGCGGGCCGCCATCTGCTGGGCGAAGAGCGCGGTCTGGATGCCGTGGAAGAGACCCTCGAGCCAGCCGACGAGCTGGGCCTGGGCGATCCGCAGCTCGGCGTCGGTCGGGGTCGTGTCGTTGTCGAAGGGCAGCGCGATCCGGTTCAGCTCCTCGACGAGCTCCGGTGCCAGTCCCTCCTCGAGCTCATGGATGGACCGCTGGTGGATCGCGGCGAGACGGGTGCGGCCCGCCTCGTCGAGGGGGGCGTTGCGCACCTCGTCGAGCAACTGCTTGATCATGCTGCCGATGCGCATGACCTTGGCCGGTTGCTCGACGAGTGTGGCGGGATTGGCCTCGTCGCCCGGGCCGCCACCGGCGACGGCCATCCCCTCCGGGGTGACCACGAGGACGCGGTCGCGCGTCTGCTGCGGCGGGGTCTTCGGTCGTTCGTCCCGACCCTCGGTGCCGGGGCGGTCTTTCGGATCGTGGTCGGAGGGCGGCGTCGATGAGCTGGTGGTCACGGGGCCATCGTGCCCCGTAACCGCGAGGAATTCAGGACCCGGTGCCGCATTAATACGTTATGTCGCTGTGACATCGACGGACAGTAAGCGTTATCGGACCGTGAGCACCGGGGGGCGTGGGGAACCGAGGGCGACGGTGGCCCGGTTCAGAGCTCCGGAGTCGGTTTTCGGCGAATGTCCGGGCAGGAGGAACAACTCGGGGACCCACGGCGTCTACAGGGCAGGCGCCGATGTGCGTGGAGCGGGTGCGGTGGGAGCACCTGGGTCCGGGGTGGTGCGGTGACCGTCGCGCCGCCCCGGGCCGGTCCCGCTCGGCGCCATGTCCCCTGGCACCGGTCGGCCCGGTCCAGGTCGACCCGGCACCGGTCGGCTCTGGCAGATTGATCTCATGCCTCCCCGTCTCGTCGTCGTCGAGGGACTGCCCGGCTCGGGCAAGACGACCGCCGCCGACGTCATCGCCGACCTGCTCCGGTCCCGGGGCGTCGCCTGCCGGGTGGTGTTCGAGGGTGACCCCGAACACCCCGCGGACTTCGAGAGCGTCGCCCTGCTCGACCAGGCCACCCTCGCGCGGCTCGCCGAGGCCCATCCCGGGTGCCGGGAGGAGCTGGACCGGGTCGGCCGGAGGGTCGAGGACGGCGTCCTGCTCGGCTACGGGCGGCTGCCGGGGTCCACCCCGGAACCGCTGCTCGACGAGCTGCGCGCCCGCGAGGTCTACGAACTGCCCCTCGACCGGCACATCCGGCTCAGGCGGCGGCTGTGGCGGGAGTTCGTCGCCGAGGCCGCGCGGCTCGACGTCGTGCACGTGTTCGAGTGCTGCCTGATCCAGAACCCGGTGACCGTCACGGCGCTCCGGGACGACGCCCCCGAGGAGCTGGTGCACTCCTTCGTCGCCGGGCTGGTCGATGACGCCGCGGAGCTGGACCCGCTCGTGGTCTACCTCGACCAGACCGACGTCGACGCCTGCTTCGAGCGGATCGTCCGGGAGCGGCCGAGGGAGTGGCACGACTTCTTCGTCGGGTACTACACCGGGCGCGGCCTCGGTCTGGCCATGGGGGCGACAGGGGACGCCGGGACGGTGCGCGTGCTCCGCAGGCGGGCGGAGCTGGAGCAGCGGCTGCTGGGCCGGATCGGGGCGACGGTGGAGCACGTCGACACCTCGGTCAGGGACCTGGCGGCGTCCAGGACGGCGCTCGCCGGGGTGGTCGACAGGGCGTTCGGCCCCGGCGGCGGGCTCCTGGCCGGTCAGGGGGTGAGCAGCACCTTGCCGACGTGACCGAGGCCCTCGACGAGGCGGTGCGCCTCGGCGGCCTCGGCAAGGGGCAGGACGCTGTGGATCACCGGTCGCACCTCGCCCCGCTCCAGCAGCGGCCAGACGTGCTCCCGGACGCTGGTCACGATCGCGGCCTTCTCGCCGTCCGGCCGTGCCCGCAGTGAGGTGGCCAGCAGGGCCCCGCGCTTCTCCAGCAGGGCGGCCAGGTCCAGCTCCGCGCGCCGCCCGCCCTGGAGGCCGATGACGACGAGCCGCCCGTTGACCGCGAGCACCTCGACGTTGCGGGCCAGGTACTTGGCTCCGATGGTATCCAGGACGACGTCGGCCCCATGACCGGACGTCGCGGTCAGTACCTCGGCCACGAAGTCCTGCTCGCGGTAGTTCACCCCGATCTCGGCACCCAGCTCGGCGCACCGGGACAGCTTCTCCGCCGACCCGGCCGTCACCGCGACCCTCGCGCCGACGGCCCGGCCCAGCTGGATCGCCATGGTGCCGATGCCGCCGGCCCCTCCGTGCACGAGCAGCACCTCGCCCGGCCGGAGGCCGGCGAGCATGAACACGTTGCTCCAGACCGTGCAGACGACCTCGGGCAGGGCCGCCGCCTCGACGAGGCCGACCGGTCCCGGCACCGGCAGCAGCTGGTCGGCCGCGACCGCCACCCGTTCCGCGTACCCGCCGCCGGGCAGCAGGGCACAGGCCCGGTCCCCGGCGGACCAGCCGGTCACCCCCTCGCCGACCTCTGCGACGGTGCCGCTGGCCTCCAGCCCCGGCCACGGCGGGGCCCCGGCCGGGGGCGGGTAGAGCCCCCTGCGCTGGAGCAGGTCCGCCCGGTTGACGGCGGTCGCCGCGACCTCGAGGACGACCTGCCCGCGACCGGCGACGGGATCGGGGACCTCCTCGACCCGCAGCACGTCAGCCGGTCCGGGGGCGGTGATGACGACGGCCTTCACCCGGCCGACCCTACGACGCCGGTGCCGTGGGCCGCTGGCCAGCCCTCCCGCCCTGCCCGTGGGGCCAGCCCTCCCGCCCCGCCCGTGGACCGGGGGAGGGGTGGCCCCTCCCGGTGGCCGCCGGAGCGCTTCGTGCTCGACACGCCGGTCCGCTCGGCCGGTGCCCGCCGGGGCGTTCGGCCGGTGGGGGCGGTGTGAGCGGTGAGTGAGGGGCCGAAGCCGCAGTGTTGTGGGCCGAACGGGTGAACCCTGCGCGCACAGACATCAATCCGCGACGGGGAACCGCCGAAGGACATCCAGGTGCCCGAGTCGGAATGGCCGCCGAGCGCCCCGGTCACTGGAGAGCGAGCGGAAGGTCACCATGCTGCGGAATCTAGGCATCCGGTGGAAGATCCTCGCGGTCCTCGCCCTGCCGGTGCTCGTGCTGGTTGTGGCGGTCGCTGTGATCTCTGGCCAGGCGCTGTCGGACGCCAAGTCGGCCCGGCACGTCCGTGACTTCGCCGGCGTCGGGGACGACTTCTCCATCCTCGTCAAGGCACTCCAGGAGGAGCGGCTCACCTCGTACGAGGCGATCGAGGGATCAGAGAAGGCCCAGGAGAAGCTGAAGTCCGTCCGGGAGAAGACGGACGGCAGCATCGCCACCCTCGACATGCTCATCAACGCCGCCGGCGTCGACTACCTCTCGCCGCGGGCCCGCCAGGTGCTGGACCGGGCCGAGAAGGGCCGGGAGACCCTCGCCACCCTCCGGCGCCAGGTGGACGGCGGCACCATCGCGCCCAACGACCTCGTCAAGGGGTACTCCGACGTCATCACGCTCGAGATCGAGCTCCCCCGGGTGGTCGGGGAGAGCTTCTCCGACCGTGAGCAGGGCGTCGAGCTCTCGTCGTTCTCGCTGCTGCTGGGCGCCGCCGAGGCGGTCATGCACGAGCAGATCATCGGTATCGAGGCCATCAGCGCCGGGAAGATCACTACCCAGCAGCAGCGTGACATGGCCGTCGCCGTCGAGCAGCAGACCACGGCGATCAACACCTTCCAGGCCCAGGCCCTGACCGTCGAGGGAGCGGGCTCCCGGGGTGAGGAGGCCGTGGAGGCCCAGGCCCTCAGGGACCGGTTGATCGCGGATCGTGCGGAAGTGGCCAACCTGGAGAAGTACCGCAAGGTCTTCACCGAGGCCGGACCCGGAACCAAGATCAAGATCAGTTCCAGGAGCTGGCGGGCGGCGACCTCCACCCGGGCCACCGCACTCACCGGCTTCGGCGAGGCCCGGTCCATGCACGCGGTGATGGCCGCTGACAGCACGGCCAAGAGCAGGCAGCGCGGAGCCATGCTGACCATCGCCCTCGCGGCGGGGCTGCTGCTCCTGTCCCTGATCCTGGCCCTGATCCTGGCGCGCTGGATCGCCGCCCCGCTGCGGCACCTCACCGTGGTCGCGAGCATGCTCCGGAACGAGCTACCGAACATGGTCACCAAGATCTCGAGTTGGCACGACAAGGGTGACCTCGAGGTCCCGCAGATCGAGATCGAGTCCAACGACGAGGTCGGCAGGCTGGCCGCGGCGTTCAACGACGTCAACGCCACGACCGTCGAGGTCGCCCGGCAGCAGGCGGCGCTGCGTGCCTCCATCGCCGAGATGTTCGTCAACGTCGCCCGGCGCACCCAGGTGCTCCTCTCCCGCCAGCTGGCCTTCATCGACCAGCTCGAGCGCACCGAGGAGAACCCGGACACCCTGGACAACCTGTTCCGGCTCGACCACCTCGCCACCCGGATGCGCCGCAACGCCGAGTCGCTGCTCGTCCTGGGCGGGGTGGACGGCGGACGGCGGATGCGCAACCCGATGCCGCTCTCCGACGTCGTCCGGACCGCGATCAGCGAGATCGAGCACTTCGAGCGGGTCAACGTGACCGTCGACGTCGACCCGCCCGTGGTCGCGCACATGGCCCTCTCGGCAGCCCACCTCATCGCCGAGCTGGTGGAGAACGCCACGGTGTTCTCCGACCCCGGCAGCCAGGTGACCGTCGGGATCGTCGTCGAGGGCAGCTGGATCCGGGTCTCCATCACCGACGACGGCCTCGGCATGACCGAGGAGGAGTTGGCCGAGGCCAACATCCGGGTCAACGAGGCCACCGAAGAGGCCGTCATGCGCTCCCAGCGCCTCGGGTTCTTCGTCGTCGGCCGGCTGGCCAGCAAGCTCGAGGCGAGGGTGAGCCTCAACCAGGCGAGCCCGCGCGGGACCGTCGTCCACGTCGACTTCCCGGCGTCCATCTTCGTGCCCGGGTCGGTCTCCGACCTGCCGGGATTCGAGGACTCCGGGGCGTCGTTCGCGCCCCCGCCGGTCGAGGTGAGCGCCCAGGCGATGGGACTGCCGGTCCTCGGCGCCCCGCAGGTGATGCAGCCTCTCGGCGCGCCGGAGCGGTCGGAGGACGACGGGCAGGCCGCTGCCTCGGCGTCCGAGATCGGGACGTACCAGCCCACCGAGGTCAGTTCCTTCCAGCGGCCGGCCGGTGAGTCCACGACGCCGCCGCCGTTCCCGCGGAGCACGGTGCCCCCGCCGTTCCAGGGCATCCAGCCTCCGGCCGCGAGTGAACCCCTCCCCATGCAGCGGAGGAGCAGCGGTTCCGCCCCCATCGGCCGGTCCGGCCTGCCGCGGCGGGGTGGCGCCGACGAGGAGCCCGCCGACGCGCCTCCGGTGTTCCAGCAGCCGGCCAGCGCGGAGGAGACCGACGACCCCTACGCCGAGAGCGACGCGCCCGGGCTGGCCTCGACCCGTCCGGACAGGGTCGAGGTGGCCCCGGGGCACGCCGAGACCATCGAGGTCGCCCCGGTCGAGCCCGAGTTCGTCCAGGTCGAGCAGGCCGAGCCGGAGACCGTCGAGGTCGAGTGGACCGGTGGCGATGCGTCGGACGGGTACGGTGCCCAGGACACCGCGACGGTGGCCGAGCCGTGGCAGGCCCCGGCGCAGGACGCCCCGGCCCAGGAGGTCCCCGGCCCCGAGGCCACGGCCGTCCAGGAGGCCGAGCCCGAGGCACCCTCGCTGCCGACCCGGACCGGCCCGACGACGGGCATCACCTCGTCGTCCCTGTTCTCCGGGTTCCGCTCCCGGCGTGAGGTCCGTCGTGAGGAGGCGGCACAGGCGGCCGAGCCGCAGCCCGAGCCGGTCGAGCAGGCGTGGCCGGTCGAGCCGCAGGTCGAGCCGGAGCAGCCCGCCTGGCAGCAGCAGGCCGAGCCCGAGCCGGTCGAGCAGGCGTGGCCGGTCGAGCCGCAGGCCGAGC
>JAAYAH010000190.1 GCA_012719445.1 Actinomycetales bacterium
GCTCGTCCAGACGGCAGAACGTCGTCAGATCAGGACTGGTGAAGGTAACGTCGGACACGTCGAGGTCTTCCAGACGGGGCGTGTAGGAACCCCCATCATCGGAAGACCTCGACCCCTACCCGGACACCCCCCACCCCGCCGCTACACCCTCAACTGCGAAGAGCCCGTTATGTTCCTTTTGTTGGGAACTGCACCGACGATGATCCGGGCTGTCTTCGGCTCGGCTCGACGGAGGTGGTCCCCTCATCGCTCCGGGTGAGCCGAACCGACGCGAGCACCCCTGTGGGAACCGCGGGATCGGCCGAGCTCCGGGTTCTCGGACCGCCGGGGAGGAGTCGACGCCCCGATCTCGCCCCGGGACGCCCCTCACCGTCGTCGACTCCTCCCGGTCGGTCCGCGTGACCGCCCCGGGGTCACGACGGAGCGGCGCCACGCGGTCGGAGGCGACGCGACGGGGCCACGCGGTCAGAGGTCGCGCGGAAGGGCCACCCAGACCAGGATCGTGGCGGCCAGGATGATCGCGGCGCAGATCAGCGTGGTGAGCTGGAAGCCGTCGAGATACGCCGCGAACGCGCCGTCGCGGATCCGGTCGACCAGATCGGCCGGCAGCCCCACGACCGCCGCGCGGTCCAGCACCGGGGGGACGGTGGCGACGCTCGCGGAGAGCAGATCCTTGGCCGAGTCCGGGAACCAGGACGGCAGCGACGCGAGCGTCGGCGCCAGCCGGTCGGCGTAGTGGTTGCCGAGGATCGTCCCGATGACCGCGACGCCGAGGGCGCTCAGCACCTGCCGGACCGTGCTCTGCACCGCGGAGCCCGCCCCGGCCTTGTCCAGCGGCAGGCTGTTCTGGATCACGGTGGAGCCCGGGGCCGCGACGGTGCCCATGGCCACCCCGAAGGCGAGGAACTCGGCGAGCAGGACCCACACCGGGGTGGACAGGGTGGTTCGGGCGACGACGCAGAGGGTTGCGACCATGCCGAGCATCCCGGTCGTCATCACCGCGCGGGAGCCGTACCGCTCCACGAGCGCGGCGCTCCTCGGCGCCGCCACCAGCTGACCGGCCGCGAACGGCAGGAAGCAGAGGCCTGCGGGCAGGGTCGACATGCCCCGGAGCACCTGCAGGTAGAAGGGCAGCGTGAACACCAGGCCCATCAGCGCGAAGAAGGTGAGGCTGATCGAGGCCAGGCTGACCGTGAACCCGCGGTCGGCGAAGAGGGTGACGTCGAAGCTCATCCGGCTGCTGTGCCGCTCGAACACGACGAACGCCGCGAGCACCACCAGCCCGGCCCCGATCGGCGTCAGCACCGAGGCCGACGACCAGTCCTTCGTGTCACCGGCGTGCACGATCCCGTAGACCAGCGAGGTCAGGCCGACGACCGACGCGGCGAGACCGACGACGTCGAGCCGCCGCGGGTGGGGGTCGCGGGTCTCCGGGACCACCCTGACCACCCCGACCAGCCCCAGCGCGATCACCGGGATGTTGATGAGGAACACCGACCCCCAGTCGTTCCCGCTGAGCCAGCGGAACCACTGCGGGTTCTCCAGGAGCAGCCCGCCGACGACGGGCCCGAGGGCCATGGCCCCGCCGACCGCGCCGACCCAGACCCCGATCGCACGCCCCCGCTCGTGCCGGGGGAAGACCACCGTGATGATGGCGAGGGTCACCGGGATGACCGCGGCGCCACCGGCCCCCATCACCACCCGGAAGGCGATGAGCCGCTCCGGGGTGGTGGCGAAGGCGCTGAGCACCGACCCGACGGCGAAGACCACCAGGCCGATCACGAGGACGAGCTTCCGCCCGTACCTGTCGCCCAGCGCTCCCCAGGTGAACAGCAGCGTGGCGAAGGCGAGGATGTAGGAGTCGACGGACCACACCAACTGGCTCAGTGACGCACCGAGGTCACGCTGGATGGTGGGCAACGCGATGTTCAGCACCGTGTTGTCGAGCACCACGATGAGCAGGCTGACGATGAGCACCGCGAGGACGGTCCACCGGCGGGGATGCCCGTCGGCACCGAAGGGGGCACCGTCGGGCTCGTCGCCGGGGACCAGGCAGGGGTCGACAGGCAGGGCTGCACCGTCGAACGGGTCCCGGGCCGGCTCCGTCGGCTCCTCGACCCGGACGGTCCGCTCGTCCGGCACGACCTGCTCCCCCCTGGGCTGCGTTGTGACCGGTCTCGCCACCGGGACCCGGCCTCCGCACCACCGATCACGGGGTGACGCTCGCCTCCCGGCGGTCCGCCGGACGACGCCCGTCGAGTCACCGGACGGCGCCCGTACAGTCAACCGTCCCCGCGGTCACCCACCGGTACGACCCGCCGCTGCCGTCGGCCCGCACCGACCGACGTCGCCGCGGGATCGGGCCGGAGCCCGGTCCTAGCCCAGCTGGACCTGGTTGCGGCCGGACTCCTTGGCCCGGTAGAGCGCCCCGTCGGCGCGGTTGATCAAGCACTCGAGATCGTCACCCGGTCTCAGCTTGGCCATCCCGATGCTGATCGTCACCCCGACGGGACCGGCGGGGCTGTCCACCCGGGTCTCGGCGACGGCTGTCCGGAGACGTTCGGCGACCTCCTCGGGAGCTGTGTGCAGACCGGTGAGCAGGACGACGAACTCCTCGCCGCCGTAGCGACCCAGGACATCACCGTCGCGAAGCTGGCCCTGCAGGACTCCGGCGACCGTACGGATCACGTCGTCACCGCAGCTGTGCCCGTGCTGGTCGTTGACCTCCTTGAAGTGGTCGATGTCCACCATCAGGACGCTCGCCGGCCGGGTGTTGTGGGCCGCGACACCCAGGTACTGGTTCGCCAGCTCGACGAAGTGGTGCCGGTTGTTGATGCCGGTCATGGCGTCGGTGACGGCCATCCGCTGGACCTCGGCGAAGAGCCGCGCGTGGGCGTAGGCGGCAGCCCCCTCACTGGTCAACGCCGAGGCGATGTCGAGGTGCGTCCGGGTGAACGCGGCGGTGGTCGATCCGGCGAGGAGGACCCCGCGGCCGTGGTCACGGGTGACGAACGGCACCGCCAACCAGCCGCGGACCTCGCCGAGGACGCCGGCGATCCCGGGCGGCATGGTGGCCGTGCGGTCGCCGTGACAGGCCTCGTCCAGGGCGAGCAGGGCCTCGACGTCGACGCCGGCCACCTCGACCCGGTCGCAGCTCGACGTGACCTGCTCCCCGTCCTGGTGGACCACGCACACCCGGTCGGCGGGGACGGCCCGCTCCGTGATCGATGTCAGCCGGGTGAGCACCTCCCCCGGGTCGAGGACCGCGGCGAGCTCCTGGATCGCATGCCGCAGGAGCTCCGCGGTGTCCCGCTGGTCGCGGGCACCCTGGATCGCGATCTCCAGTTGTGCCGCCCGGGCTGTCTCGAGCGAGACGGCGATGTGGCTGGTGACAGCGGTGAGGATCTCGATGTCGGCCTCGGTGAAGACGCCCTTGGCGACCCGGCTGTCGAGGTACACCACCCCGATCAGCCGGTCGTCGAGCTCCAGCGGAGCGACCATGATGCTGCGGAGCCCGTGCACCACCGCGCTCTCCGACCCCAGGGCAGCCCCCTCCGCGCTCCCGGTCACCACCAGGCAGGTCCGTTCGGTCGCGGCCCGGCCGACGAGCGTCGCGGAGTAGGCACTCAGCTCGGCCAGGTCGTGCGCCGCGACGTCCCGCCCGAGGCTGGGCCGGAGCGTTCCGTCGTCATCGGCGAGGAAGAGCACGGCCCGCTCGGCGCCCAGGATGCGCAACGTCTCGTCCAGGGCGACCCGGGCCAGCTGGTGGGGGTCCAGGATCCGCGCGGCGGCCGTGCTGACCTGCTGCAGTGCCGTGAGCCTGCGGAGGGATCGGTCGGCGCCCGAGGAGTCGGCCCCCTGCCGGACACCGCCGACCGAGACGCTCCTGCCCGAGGCGTCGCCGAGGCTCCCGAACTCGCGGCGGAGCCACCGCTCCCGTCGTGCCCAGCCGTACCGCTGGGCCAGCGCCAGCGCCGTCTGCGCCACCCGGGTGGACAGGACGTCCTCGCCCAGCGCGGCCAGCGCCCGTGCCCGCACCCGGGCGACCTCGTAGTCGACGAGCGGCGCGTCCAGGCGCCCCAGCGACGTGGCTGCTCGGGCCAGCACGTCGAGGGCTCGCTCGTGCTCGCCCTGCGCCTGCCACAAGCCGGCCTCCGCCGCCCGGTGGTAGCCGCGCAGGAGGTTCATCGCCTTGGTCTCCGCGCTGGGCCCCCCGCCCTTGGCCGCCCGCCGCAGCCGACGCAGCGCCTTCTGCGCCGCGTCCAGGCACTCCGCCCGGTCCGCCCGCTCGGCCCGCCGGTACCGGGCCAGGCGGACCATCGTCTCGTACGCGCAGACCATCCGGTACTCGGGGAAGAGCGCCGAGGTGGAGACGCCGAGCCCGTCGAAGACGCGCATCGCCGTGTCGAACGGCTCGCCCAGCTCGTCGTGCTCCACCGCGGTGTGCACAGCCCCCAGCACGAACTGGATGGCATGCCCCCTGTCGAGCGGCTCGGCGGCCCGCGCGGCGAAGGCGGCGGGTGCGTCGTCGTTGGCCCCGCCGAGCAGCGCCTCCGCCATGGCCCCCAGGACGGCGAAGCCGGGGAAGACGTCCGCCGTCGCCGCGGAGATCCGGCTCCGCCCCCGGTCGTGCCAGGACAACGCCTCGGTGGCGTATCCCCGCGCGAGCAGGTCCCTGCCCCGCATCAGGACGATGTTCGTGTAGAAGTCGAGCTCCAGCCAGTCACGCTGGGCGTCGGAGGCGTCGTTCCACTCCGCCATGCTCAGGTCCTTGCCCATGACCTTGGCGAAGGCCTCGAACCACACGATGTTCGCGTAGGCCTTCGGGTCGCCCAGGTCCTCGGCGATCCGGTAGGCCTGCTGGAAGATCCGGTCGCGTCGTCTGCGCAGCCCCATCGAGCCGGCGACGGAGCCGACACCGGCCAGGTTCTCGGTGTAGGCGACGGTGGGACCGAGCCGGTGGGCGTCCCGGCTGGGCAGGACGTTGAAGGCGACCAGCTGCCCGTGCTGCAGGTTGATCGCAGCCGCGGCCGACGCCGCCCGGCACAGCAGCACGACGAGCCGCAGCCGCTCGGCCTCCTCACCCTCCGCCGGTCGGCTCGACGGCGGACGACTGCCCCTGATCAGCCAGCGGATCGTGGCTCCCGCGGTCGCCAGCCCGAACAGCACCGGGTTGTCCGGCAGCGCTCGGTCGAGCTCGGCCAGCCCGAGCCGCGCGCACTCGATGGACGCCTTCAGCTCCCAACTGGTGCGCAGCACGTGGGTGAGCTGCAGCCGCAGCGCCGCCCGCCGCAACGGGTCGGTCTCCTCGGCGAGCCCGGACTCCAGCTGCGTACGGGCCGGTTCGATGCGGCCCGTCTGCCAGTACGCCACCCCGAGGGCCTCCCGGAACCTGCTGTCCGGTTCGATGCCGGCCTCCACCGCGGCCGCGGCAGCCGACTCGAGGAAGGAGACGGCTGCGGCGGGGGCGCTCTCCGCGAGCGCGAGCTCGCCGGCAGCCAGTCCGCTGGTGAACACCTTCTCCGGGGTCCTGTGCGTCTCGCCCCTGGCGAAGTGCCGTGCCATGGCGTAGACGCCGGGAGGGTCGTCGCGCCCCGCCGCGGCCAGGCACTCCGCGATCCGCTGGTGCAGCCGGCGCAGGTCCTCCGGGCCGACGGCCGACAGCAGCGCCTCCCGGATCCGGTCGTGGATGAAGGCGTAGCTGCGGTCATCGCTCCGGAGCAGGCCGTGGCTGGTCGCGTCGGCGAGCGCCGCGGTCACGTCGGTGCCGCAGACCTCGGCGAGCAGCTCGGCGTCGATCGCCACGCCGCTCGCGGCGGCCGCGGTCAGCACCGTGCGGCTGCCCGGGCCGAGACCGTCGATGCGGGCCAGGATCAGGTCCATCACGCCATGGGGCAGGTCGATCGCCTGCAGCACGTCGGCGACCAGGCGCCAGGTCCCCCAGGACGGGCGCAGGGCTCCCGCGTTGATGACGGCCCGCAGGAACTCGAGGATGGTCAGCGCGTTGCCCTGCCCGCGGGCCGTCACCTCGGCGATGACGTCGCTGCCGACCGTGGCGCCGGCCAGGTACCAGGAGACCAGTTGGCGGGTCCCCTCCTCGTCCAGCGGGGCGAGCTGGACGACCGGGTCCAGGCGCTCGCCCAGGTCGGCCCGGAACGTCTCCAGGGCCGCGACGCTGGCGGGGTCGTCCCGGCTGGTGGCCAGGACGAGCAGGGGCACCCGGTCGATCCCCTCGACGAGCCGCAGCAGCACCTCCCGGCTCGCGACGTCCAGCCACTGCACGTCGTCGAGGACCAGCAGGCCGCCGGTCGTGGTGGCGAGTTCCGTGAGCAGCCCGGCGACGGCGTTGACGAACTGCCCGTGGTGCTGCTCGCCACCGGGCAGGTGGGGTGCGTCGAGGAGCACGGCCAGGGCAGGGGACAGCGGGCGCAGCAGTGACGCGCCCGCACCGGCGGCATCCCGGAGACGTTGCACGGCCCGGTCACGCTCGGTCGGGGGCAGCGACTCCACCACCCGTAGGTAGCCCTCGACCGCGGCCCGCAACGGCGCGAGCGGGACCGAGGAGTCCGGCTCGCACTTGCCGGCGAGGACCAGCCCGCCGTCCCCTCGGGCGACGTCGAGGACGGCGCGGGCGAGATGGCTCTTACCGGTTCCCGAGGCGCCGGCGACGAGCGCGGCGCCGCCGCGGCCGACCCGGGCCTGTCGCCACCGCTCGACGAGCTGGGCGCGCTCGTCCTCCCGCCCCACCATGGGCAGGTGAGGTACGGGGTCCCCCTCCGTCACCCGGACGGCGTCGACCGGCGGGTCGGTCGAGCCGTCGGTCAGCGCGGCCAGCGCGAGCAGCAGCTCGGCGGCACTCTGGAACCGGTCGTCCGGGTCCTTGGCCATCAGCCGGGTGATGATCTCGGCCCAGCCGTCGGAGAGGTCCGGGCGCAGCGTGCGCGGGTCCGGCACCGGGGCGCTGGCGTGCATGGCGAGCAGGTCGCCCACGTCGGGCGTGTCGAACGGGAGAGAGCCCGTCGCGCACTGGAAGAGCACCACGCCGAGGGCGTACAGGTCGGCCCGCCCGTCGACGGCCCGGCACAGCATGCCGGTCTGCTCCGGAGCCGTGTACCGGAAGGTGCCGGTGGCCGACCCGGCCGCCGACTCCTCGCCGACGGCGGCCAGCCCGAAGTCGATCAGCCTGGCCCGGCCGTCGGCCGGAATGAGGATGTTCGCCGGCTTGATGTCCCGGTGCACCACCGAGGCCCGGTGGGCGGCGTCCAGGGCCGCCGCGACATTCGTCGCCAGCAGGTTCAGCGCCGGCTCGTCGAGGGGCCCTGCCTCGATCACACGGGCCAGCAGCCGTCCCTCGACGTACTCCTGCACGAGGTAGGGGCGCCCCCGCGCCGTCCCCACGTCGAACACGGCGGGAACCCCGGGATGGTTCACCCGCGCCAGCAGCGCAGCCTCCCGGCAGAAGGCCTCACCGTCACGCCGGTCGGTGAGCAGGGACCGGTTGAGCATCTTCACGGCGTAGTCGACGTCACCACGACGGATGTGGTAGACGACGGTCCGCGCACCACGCCCCAGCTCGGCGACCACCTCCACGTCGTCGCCCAGTCCGAGTTCAGCACCCAATCCTGGCGCAACCGGCGCACCGGACGCTCCGATCAGACCGGCCTGACCGTGACGGTCGTCCATGGTCCTCCTGATCGGCAGGTGCCGGACGGCGCTGGAGCGTGGAGGCCGTTTCCACAGGAAGACCGATGGTGTGTCGTCGACATCTCACCGGCCCCTGATCGAGCAGCGGTGAGATTGTACCCGTTCGGACATCTGGCGATCACTTTTCGTGACATGTCCACCGCGGGTATCGCGGTGCATCCGTCGCATGACGCACCCGTCCCGACGACGGACCGCCCGCCGTCACGAGAGAGGCGGGCGGTGCGCCGTCACGCGTTCGGGGCGTCGAGGATCTCCCGCAGCCGCCTGCTGGAGGTGTTCCTGGTGTAGGGGAAGTAGACGATCTCGACCGGGAGCCCGGCGAACTCCGCCTCCAGCGCCTCGCCGCGCTTGTCGCCCTCCCAGTCGCCGCCCTTGTACATGACGTCGAACCGCAGTTGCTCCCACATCCGCACCGAGTCGCTGGTCAGCTTGCCGACGACGGCGTCGACGAACCGGAGCGACCGGACGATCGCCATCCGCTCGGCGTACGGCACGGCGGGGAGCCGCCCGGTGAGCTCCAGCGCGACCTCGTCGGAGCAGACGGCGGCGAACAGGAAGTCGCAGTCCAGCTTGGCCCGGCGGAGCAGGTTGAGATACCCGACGTGGAACAGGTCGAAGACCCCGGAGGTGTAGCCGATCCTCATGAGACAGCACCCTCCGGCTCGGTCGCCCGGACCGCGGCAGGTGCCGGTCCGAGCCCGGACAGGGCCCGCCACGAGGCGATCAGGTGCACCGCCAGGTACCCGGAGGCCGCGACGAGCAGCACCGCGTACCCGATCCAGAACACCGCCCCTGCCCCGAAGAACGCCACGAACAGGCAGAGCACCCCGGAGTCGACCGGAAGCTTCGCCAGCGACCGCAGCCCGCCGCCGCCGGTCACCACCGGCTTCGGCGCCCCCTTGACCCGCCGCAGCAGGTCGGTGAGCAGCCCGCTGGAGAACGTCATCACCGCGACCACCTGGAAGGTGAGCGGCAGCAGGAGCACGGCCGGGTCCACGTCGAGGAACCGGTAGCCGGCGACGAGGATCGCGCTGTGCACCGCGACGGACTTGCCGGCGTCCAGGAGGTGGTCGAGCCACTCCCCGACCGGGCCGCCGGAGCCGCGCAGCCGGGCCAGTTGTCCGTCGGCGGAGTCGAAGACGTAGCCGACGGCCAGCAGCAGGGCCGCCAGCACGCTGGACCAGACCGCGGTCGGCACCAGCACCAGGACGGCAAGACCCGCCACCGTGAGCGCCCCGCTGGCCCCGGTGAGCTGGTTCGGGGTCAGCCGCAGCTCGTGCGCCACCGCCGCGACGAACCGGCCCGCTGGCCGGTTCACGTACAGCGTGTACGCCGGGACGCCGCGCGACGTCTTCTGCGCCGCCGCGAGCTGGCGTAGGTTCCCCGTGACCGTCATGACTCCGACCTCACTCCTCGCCGCCGTTGCTGGGGCGTCACCGCCACCTCGCCATCACCAGGTTCCGGGCGGCCTCCGCCACAGCGGACAGGCCCGTCCACCGGTGGCTCGTTCACTCGTGGAAGACACGCTGCCGGAGCACGGTGCTCGAGATGTGCCGGGTGTACGACAGGTAGACGATATCCACACCGATCTCGGCGAACCGCTCCTCGATCTCCAACCAACTGGGACTGCCCTTCCAGTCGTCGCCCACGAACACGACGTCGAACTTGAGGTTGTTCCACGCCTCCACCTTGTTCATGTTCACCTGCGGCACGACATCATCGACATACCGCACGTTCCCGACGATCTCCATCCGCTCCAGGAAGGGCACGATCGGACGCCGGCCCTTGCGGGACTCGACCAGCTCGTCGGTGCCAACCCCCACGATCAGGTAGTCGCAACGTTCCCGAGCCCGGCGCAGGATGTTGAGGTGCCCGACATGGAACATGTCGAAGGTTCCCGGCACGTACCCGATCCGGTTCGTCATACCCCGATCCCCTCCGCAGCCGGCTGCCTACCCGTCCCGCCACGACGGCCTCCGCGGCCCGCGGCGACACCGGGGAGGGCGTGGTCCGACGGTGCCCTGCCCAGCCGATGTCCGCCGGATTCGCGGCGGGTACGGCTCACAGTGCCAGACCGTAGACTCTCATGCCTGGCATTCGGGAGATCCCGGACCCCGTATTCCCCCGGTCGGCCCACCGGGGCGGGTCGACCGGTCACCGGCTCGGCCGCCGTCAGCTCGTCACCCCGCGGTGAAGCTCAGCACCAACTGCGGGCGGCCGGACGTCGCCCCCTCACGGGACACCAGCAGGATCGAGTCGTCACCGTCGGGTGAGACCGCCAGGGTGGTCCGCCGGCCCAGCAGCCCCCGGAACCGGCCGACATCCAACGGGATCGTGGAGGACGTGTTCACCGCCGTGCCCGCCGGGACGGTACCGAGGACGGTCGTTCCCAGAGTGGGTCTCGTGTCCCAGATCACCCCGGTCTCGGTCCAGTCGTCACCCGCCGTCACGATCGTGTGGCTGCTCCCCGAACTGGCCGCCGAGGACGCGGTGGTGCGCAGCCGCAGCTCCGCCCCGGCCAGTTCCTGCCCGGCCGGCACCGACGGCAGGTCGAAGCGCAGGTACGCGATCTGCAACGGACTGCTGTCCGCGATCATGGTTGTGGAGGTGCCGAAGTTGGTGGTCCGCATCGCGGAGTTGACGTAGGTGTCGGCGGTCGGAGTGAGGGTGAGGATCACCGGCGGTCGCGGCATGGTGACGCTCACCGCCGCCGACGGCGGCCCGGTGTTGCCCGCCGCGTCGTGGGCGACCACCCGGTAGGACCAGGTGCCCTCGGGGACGCCCGGCTCCGCGAACGTCCTCCCGGTGGCCGTGCCCACCTGCGCCGAGTTCGTCAGCGGGTCGCCGGGGGCCGCCGTCCGGTACACCGCGTAGCCGGTGACGGCACGGTTGTCGGTCGCCGTGGCCCAGGCCAGGTTCGCCGTCTGCCCCGACCGGGTCACCGTCAGCCAGGTAACCGCGGACGGCGGCTCCAGGTCGAGGTCGGCCTCCGGCCGGCCAGGAAGTGGTCTGCAGCCTCGGCGCCGCTCAGGGCCCGGTGGTAGACCGCGAACTCGTCGACGTCCCCGGCGACGGCGCTCTTCGCCGGACGGTTCGGCCAGCCGCTCAGCGTGTCGTAGCCGAGCTTCCAGTACCCCGGGTAGGAAGCGTTCGCGGTGCTCGCGCCGGAGGCGACCCGGACGCCGTCGACGTACAGCCGCATCCCGTCCGGACCCGAGGTGGCGACGACGTGGTGCCACTGCCTGTCGTTGTAGGCACTGGTCGAGGCGATGGTCACCCTCGTCGAGCCGGAGAGGGTGCCGAAGGTGAGCCGCCCGGTGTCGGTGAGGTAGAGCAGCCGGTCGGTGCGGGTGCTCAGCGAGTTCCGGTACACCGGCGGGGAACTGCCCGGCGGCTCCCGTTCGTACAGCTCCGTCCTGCGGTCGCCGAACCCGGCGAGCCGGCCCCCGCTCGTGCCCGCGGTCCGGAACCACAGCTCGACCGTGTACTCCGACGGGCCGGTCATCGCCGGCTCGAAGGCGTTGGTGAAGCTCTCCGCGATCCGGCCGGTGGTGCCGCTGAACCGGACCGAGTTCCCCGACCCGTCGGCCAGGGCGCTCGGGGCACCGAGGGCGTACCCGTCCGGTGAGACGGTGGTGTAGCCGCGGTCGGCCGTGGCCCGGCGGGCGTTCCCGGAGGAGTCCAGCATCCGCGCCCGGTAGTAGGCGGCCCCGTTGCGGGTCGCCGCCTGCTGCTCGGCCGTCTCGTCGAGGCGCCAGTACAGGGCCGGCGAGTCCGCGAGCACCGCGGCGGGGTACCCGGTGTCGGTGGCCGCCGTGGTCACGGTGACGGCGGGGCCCTTGAGGCTGGTGTTCTCGCCGTCGGGTTCGAGGACCCGGAGCCGGTACTGGACCACCTGCCCCGGCTCCACCCCCGTGTCGAGATAGGAGAGCTGCCCGCGGGTCCACTCCCGCGAGCGCGCGGTGACCGTGTGGACGAGGGTGGTGTCCCGGTACAGCTCGTAGGTGAGGGCGTCCTCGTCCCGGTCGTAGGCGGCGATCCAGCTCACCACGTTCGCGCCGGCCCTGGTGGCCAGGACCGTCGGCACCGGGGGCGACGCCGCGCGGAGGTCCGCCCGGCCGAACCGGGTCAGTCCGCGCTGGGCGACGGCGTTCACCGTGCTGAACTCCCCGCCGACCCAGAGGTGGTCGCCGGAGACGGTGAGCGCCCGCGGCCCCTGGGGGGCGCTGCCGACGCCGTCGTTGGTGTCGGGGAAGAAGGTGGGGATGAGCTCCTTCGTCACCACGTCCTGGCCGGTGAGGTGGTTGCGGATCCCGTCCTCGAGCCACCCGCCGGGCGTGGTGGAGCACTCGTGGGCGTGGTGCCCGGCGTAGAGCACCCCCCGGTCGACGACGAGGGCCTGGGTCGCCCCGAGGCAGTAGTCCTTCCAGACCAGCTCCCCGGTGGCGAGGTCACCGGCGATCCGGCCGTCGAAGACGCCGTACCCGCTGCCCTCGTCCCCGACGTAGAACGACGTCGCGTCCCGGGTGATCGCCTTGGGCACGGAGTTCGCGGGGATCCAGCCGGGGAAGAACTGGACCACGGCGAGCGAGGTCGGGTCGACGGCGACGAGGCCCTTGTTGGTGGTCCCGTTCACCGTGGCGAAGTCACCGCCGACGAGCACCTTGCCGAAGTCGGGGGCTGCCTGCACCGCCCGCACCGGGGCGTCGAGGGTGACCGTCCCCGACATCAGGGTGCCGTTCGCGGTCAGCCCGGCGAACCGGGTCCTGGTCCTGCCGTCCATCCTGGTGAAGTCGCCGCCGACGTAGAGGGCCGTCGACGACGCCGAGAGGGCGCGCACCGCCGCCGAGACGTCGGGCCTGCGGAAGGACGAACTGGGCAGCAGCGCGCAGGTGCTCGGGTTCAGCGCGACCAGGCCGGCGACCCCGACCCCGCCCACCCGTCCGAACGAGCCGCCGACGTAGAGCCGGTCACCGGCCGGCGAGGCCTCCAGGGCGAACACCCTGGCCCGACCGCTGGAGGAGGTGATCGAGGGATGGCACGGCAGCACCTCGCCCGTCGCGGCGTCGAAGGCCGCGAGGTTGTTGCGGGTCACCTCCCTGGAGTCCCCCACGGCCGCCCCCGGCGGGCGCACCTTGGTGAACTCGCCGCCCGCGTAGACGACGCCGCCGACGGACTCCAGCGCCCACACCGGGCCGTTGGTCTGCCAGGTGGACAGGGCGTCGGCGCTGAAGGTCGCGGGCAGCGTGCCCGCGGCGGCCAGGGCGGAGGGCGTGGCGAGCTCGGCACCGGGCCCGAGGGGGGTGGCTCCTGTCGCGACGACCAGCGCCCCGATCGCCGCCACCCGCAACCGACGCCGTGCGTTCATCGTCCTCACCCTCCCCGAACGACCCGTTTGGTCACGGCCCGAAAACGTTAAGGTAAGGCAGCTCAGCGGGGGCGTGCCGGGGAATCGAGGGCAACGGCCCACAAGGGCATCAGCCGGTCGTCCGAACGATGCTGATCCGGAGGTGCCACCACCCGACAGCGGCCCCGACCCCCGCGGAGACCGCCAGCGCGAGGGAGACCGCCCGGACCTCGCCGACCGCGAGAGCCGCGGTCACTCCGAGGGCGGCCGTCAGCATCGCGACAACGGTCTTCTGCCGTATCAGCCGACCCGCCTCACCGCGCACCTTCAGGCCCAGCGTCCAGGCCGCTGCCAGGCCGACCCCGACGTACTCCAGCACGGTGAACGGCAGCACCGAGCGGGCTCCGTCCCAGGTGTCGCCCAGCAACGCCGTCCCCCACCGGTCGGGGAGCGCGAGCACCATCGCCCCCCAGACGATCACGACGGCCAGCACCCCCGTTGCGGTGAGCAGGCAGAAGCGCCGGTCGGCCGAGCGGGAACGACGGGCCAGCGCCGGCGTCAGCGCCAGGTTGACGAAGGCGAGCAGGACGTTCAGCGGTCCGACGAGCGTGCCCGCGCCCCGGATGCTGCCCGCCGCGGCGTCCGAGATCGACGCCCCGACGGCCGAGACCACGAGGATGGACGCTCCCTGCATCACCACGGTGCCGTAGGCCACCGAGCCGCTCGTGCGGTCGATCGACCGCAGGGCACGGACCCCCGCCCGGAGATCCGGGCGGACCCGGAGCCCGACCAGGGCGACGAGCAGCGCGGCGACCGCCGCCGCCGTCCAGGCGCTGAGCAGGACGGCCGCCCCCAGCCGGTTCGCCACCGGGAAGATGGCGGCCATGGCGAGCAGCCAGGTCAGGTCGGAGGCCAGCGCGACCCCCGGCCGCCGGGAGGCCACCGCGCCGAACCGGAGCGCGTCCTGCAGGCAGACCACCGGGGTGGAGACCGCGACCAGGCAGGTCAGCACGGCGTCGCGGCCATCCGTCACCGCCCACGCCGGCACCATGACCACGAGCAGGAGCAGGGGCGAGAGCACCGACAGCGCCCCCAGCGAGGCGGCCGTCTCGGCCCGCACCGCCTCCCGCGTGGTGCGCAGCGAGATCGACGTCCCGAACCAGGACCGGCTCACCCCGAGGGCGGAGACCAGGATGGCGTAGGCGATGGCGAACCGGCCGAACTCCTGCTCGCCCAGGGCGCGCGCCACCAGGACCACCGCGAGCAGGTTGGACAGGCTGGAGGCGCCCTGGTCGGCGACCACCACGAGGCGCTGGCGCACGGCTCGTACCGCCCCCGTCGGCTGACGCACCCGGCGGGCCCGGCTCAGGGCGCCGGGACGCGCCCGCGCCCCGCCGGGATCGCCGCGAGGTAGGACTCCTCGAGCCTCCGGCCCACGGCCTCGATGCTCAAAGAGCGATCGACCAGGGCTCGGCCGTTCTCGCCGCTTTTCCGGGCCAGGGCGGGGTCGGCGAGCAGGCCCTCGACGGCGGCGGCGAGAGCGGCCGGGTCGTCCGCGGGGACGATCGTCCCGGCACCCGCCTCGGCGATCATCGGGGCGAGCCCGCAGGCCTCGGTCACCACGACGGGAACCCCGACGGACATGGCCTCCACGACCACCATGGGGAAGGCGTCCCGGGCTGAGGGCAGCACGAACACCGACGCGCGGGCGATCCGGGCCAGGCTGCCTGCCATGGGCGCGACGCCGCCGTAGGACACCCGGGTCAGCTCCGGCCGGCGCGCGATCGCCGCCGTGACCGCGGGCAACTCCCCCTCGTCCGGCCCCAGCAGGGTGAAGTCGGCGTCGACCCCCCTGGCCAGCAGCAGTTGCGCGGCCTCGACGAAGCGCACCGGCCGCTTGCACTCGTGCAGCCGGGCCAGGTAGAGCACCTCCGGCGGGCCGTCCGCCCCCTCGGCGGGCAGGTCGGCGGTGGGGACGCCGTTGGGCAGGATCTCCACCGGCAGGTCACCGAACCCCAGCGCCCTGACGCCGTCGAGCTCCTCACCGGTGAGCACGAAGCCGGTGGCCGCGCGCCGCATCGCCCCGCGCACCAGCAGCCGGTCGAAGGCCCACGCCGACCGCCGCGGCGAGGGCACCACCATGCCGTGGGTCTGGACCACGTACGGCACCCGGAGCAGGCGCAGCAGCTGCGCCGCCGGGGCCGTGGTCAGGTCCCGGGCCAGGTGCACGTGACAGACGTCGAACGACCGGCCGTGGGTGAGCAGCCACGCGTGCAGGCCGGGGGTCCAGTGGTAGGCGAAGCTGCGCCCGCCCGCGAGGTCGAGGGACCGGAAGAGCCGGCGGGACGTCGCGCCGAGCACCCGGGCCGGATCCCTGCGGGCCGCGGAGTCCGCCCCGGCGACGAGCACCGCCTGGTGACCGCGCCGGTTCAGCTCGTCGACCTGGTTGACCGCCACCCGGAGCGGTCCGCCGTAGCTGGCCTCCCCGTCGACGAGGTTGACCACATGGGCGATCCTCACGCCCGCCCTCTCCTCTCCCCGTGACCGGGCGTGCCCCCGGTCCTGTCCCCGTGACCGGGCGTGCCCCCGGTCCTGTGGGGGCACGCCCGTCGGGCGGTCAGGTGTAGCTCAGCACCAGCACCGGCCTGGCCGCGGTCGACGCGAAGGTACGGGTCGCGAACTGGGCACTGTCGGCGCCCGCCATGGTCAGCGCGAGAGTGGTGCTGCCGGTCAGCTCACGCAGCGGTGCCGGGTCGAGCATGATCTGGTAGGTCGTGCCCATCGCCGCCACCTCCGGCAGGGTACCCAGTACCGCGCCATCCGTTGCGGGGCGGTCGTTCCAGGTCACCGTGGCCTCGTCCCAGGCGTCGGAGCCCAGTCGCACCGTCACCGGATCGGGGGTGAGGGCGACGGTGGACGCGGTGGACCGCAGGCGCAGGGTGGCCCCGGTGAGCCGCAGCCCGGACGGCGCCTGCGGCAGTTCGAACCGCAGCAGGGCCCTGGTGTCGGGGGTGCCGTCGACGAGCATGGTGGTCGCACCCCCGAACGCCGTGGTCTTGGCCCCCGCGTTGACGTAGGTGTCGGCCGTCGCGGTGAGCGTCACCTCCTGCGGGTCACCCCTGGTGACGGTGACCGGCACCGCAGGGGACCCGGCGCTCGCGTTGCCGGCCTCGTCCCGGGCGATGACCCGGTAGTGCCAGGTGCCCGCGGGCACGTCGGACTCGGTTGCCGAGGTGCCCGAGACCGAGGCCACCCGGGTGGCCGAGGACGGCGTGAAGCCGGCGGTGCTGCCACGGTGCACCTCGTAGCCGGTGACGCCGCGGTTGTCCGTCGCTGCGGACCAGGTCACCGCCACCTCACCGCCGTCCGCCGTGACCGTCACGTCCTCCGGCACCGAGGGCGGGGTGGTGTCCGGGGCCAGCACCTCGACCGGCTGGGAGGCACCGGCATCGCTGCGGTTGCCCGCGGCGTCCACCGCCACCACCTTGTAGGTCCAGGTGCCCGGAGGCACCGTGGCCTCGGTCGCCGAGGTGGAGGTGGTCTGTGCCACCCGGTTGGCGGTCGTCGGGGTGAACCCCGACCCCTCGCCGCGGTGGATCTCGTATCCGGTCACACCGAGGTTGTCGGTGGCCGCCTCCCAGGTGACCTCGGCCGAGGTGTCCTGGACCTGGGCGGTCACGTCACCGGGGACCGAGGGCGGGCGCCGGTCCACCGCCGACTCCAGACCGCCGACCTGCTCCATGGCGAGCGCCATCCGCTGGGCGAGGTAGGCGTGTCCGGCGTCCGTCGGGTGCACCCCGTCGGTGCCGACGTAGGCGTCCGCGTTGCCGTCGCCGACCGGTGCGGCGATGGTGCCGGTGCCGGTGATCCAGGGCCGCTGCCGGGCCACGAGCTGTCCGGCGGCGTCGTACACCCGCCCGGTGATCGGCGAGATGAACGGGATCTCCTCGGACGCCGCGACGGAGCGCAGGGTGGCGTCCGTGGTGACCAGGGTGTCCGGTGGTGCCCCGGTGGGCGACCACGGGCCGACCACGAAGAGCTGCGCGTCGGGAGCGTCCGTCGCGATCGCGGTCACGGTCTGGCGCACCGCGGCCTGGAGGTCGGACTGGGACCGGGTGTGGTCGTTGTAACCGGCCCAGAGGACCACGCCGTCGGGAGCGTGACTGGCCACGTCGTCGGCGGCCCGTGCCGGGATGGCCACCGAGGCGCCCGGGTCGAGGTACCCGGTTCCGCCGATCGACTGGTTCCAGGTGTCACCCCAGCCGAGGTAGGCCCCGGCCCGGAGCACCCAGGTACCCGCGCCGGCACCGCTGTTCTGCCCGGAACCCCCGCTGATGGAGTCGCCGAGGACGATCCACCGACCCGGCCGGTTCGGGGACTGGGTCAGGGTGCTGCCCGCGGGGACGTACACCCCACCGAACGGCGTGTAGGAGGTCTCCAGAGTGATCCGGCGGGTGGCCGCCGACCCCAGGTCAACCTTGTACAGCAGCCGGCTGCCCGGCTTGGTGCCGCCGACCGGACGCGGGGTCGCCGTGGTCCGCTGGCCGTCCACCTTCACCTGGATCGTCTGCGACGTGCTCAGGTACTTGGTGAAGACCTCGAAGACCGGGGCGTTGGTGGTGAACTCCACCGAGTACACCGGCTGGGAGCCCCGCGCGCTCGGGTACCGCGACGACGGCTGCAGGAACAGCGTGTCGGGGTAGGTGGTGCCGAACGAGAAGCCCGTGGCGCCGGTGAACCGGAACCGGGCGTCGTTCGGGCGCACCAGGGTCGCGCCGTCGATGGTGGTGTCGACTCCCGACGCCGGATGGGTCGAGGTGAAGATCGCCCCGTCCATCGGGGTGTCCGGGCCGGTCAGGTCGAGGTCGCTGCCGACGCGCCGGGTGTTCGCCTCCACCCCGGCCGACGGAGTGCCGACGTTGCCCGCGGCGTCCCTGGCGAGCACCCGGTAGTACCAGGTGCCGTCCGGGACGGCCGTCTCGGTGTACCGGGTGCCCAGGGTGGTGCCGACGAGGGTCTCCGGGCTCGGCGTGGCCGAGGTGGACGGGAGCCGGTGCACGTCGTAGCCGGTGACGGCGGTGTCGTCCGTCGACGGCTGCCAGGAGAGGTCGACCTCGTCGTCGAAGACCTCGGCGGTGACCCGCCGCGGCGCGCTGGGCGCCTCGGTGTCGACGACGCTGACCTCACGTTCGGCGGAGGCGGCGCTGGTGCTGCCGACGCCGTCGACGGCGACGACCCGGTAGTACCAGGTCCCCGGCGGGACGCCGGTCTCGTCGAAGCTCGCCCAGTCGGTGTTACCGACCAGGGTCGAGTCGTCCGGGGTGAAGCCGGAGGTCTGCGACCGGTGCACCTGGTACCCGGCGACGAGCATGTCGTCGGTGGACGCGGTCCAGGTCAGCGAGACTCGCGAGGACCGGGTGGTCGCGGTCGGCACGCCCGGCCGCGACGGGTCGGCGGTGTCCGTCCAGCCACTCGGCCGGCCCTGCCGGAAGTGCTCGAAGATCCGGGCCGAGGTGAGCTGCTTGTCGTAGATGCTCACCTCGTCGATGCCGCCGGAGAAGTAGTTGCTGCTCGGCCTGTTCGGCCAGCCGCTGCCGATGGTGTCGCCGCCGACCCGCCACCAGCCGAAGTAGGCCTGGCCCGAGGTCACCGTGTTCGCGCCGACCTGACGGCCGTCGACGTACAGCCGCATCCCCTGGGGGCCGGTGGTCCCGACCACGTGGTGCCACTGCCCGTCCCGGTAGCCGCTGGGGCTGATGACGGTCTGGGGGCTACCGGGATAGTTCCCGTACACCACGTTCCCGGCGTTGGTCAGGTAGAGGTGCCGGTCGTAACTGCTGCTGTTACCGGTGCGGCTGTTGCCGTAGCCGATGAGCTTGCCGCCACGGTTCGAGGTGGTCCGGAACCACAGCTCGACGGAGTAGTCGGAGACCGCGATCACCCGGTCGGGGTCCACGGTGTTCACCCGGCTCCTGGAGCCGTTGAAGGTCGCCGACAGCCCGTCCCCGTCGGCCAGGGCGCTGTCTCCGCCGAGGGTGACGTTGGCGTAGCTGCCGAGGTGCCCGCCGCCGGAGCTGTCGACGGCCGTCGTCCCTTCGGTCTCGTCGAGCCGCCAGTGGGTGTGCGGGGCGTCCGCGGACACCGCTCCGGCGTAGGGCAGGTCGGTCGTCGCGGCGGTCGCGGTCACCGCGGCACCCTTGGGGCTGATGTTGTCACCGTCGCTGGTCCGGATCCGGTACGAGGCGGTGACGCCGCCGCCGACGGTGTCGGTGTAGGACATCCGGGGCCGCGACCACTCGCGGGAGCGGACGGTCTGCACGGAGATCGGCGCTGCCGTGCCCTCGCGGAACAGCTCGTAGGTGACCTTGTCGTCGTCCAGGTCGTAGCCCGCCGTCCAGCTCACCGTGATCTTCCCAGTGCTGTGGCTGGCCGCCGTGAGCACCGGGGCGTTGACGTACCCGGTGTCCGGTTCGTCGGCGAACCGGGTGATCCCCTGCTGGGGGACGCCGTTGACGGTGGTGAACTCACCGACGACCCACAGGTCCCCGCCGCCGAAGACCATGCCTCGCGGTCCGATCGCCTCCCCGCTGGCGACCCCGTCGTTGGTGTCGGGGAACCAGGGCAGGATCGTGGTCGGGTCGTCGACGGACTGGGCCAGCAGGTGGTGACGCTTCCCGTTGGGGAACCCGCCGGGGGTCAGGCTGCAGTCGTGGGTGTGGTGGCCGCTGTAGAGGACGCCGTCCCTGGCCGCGAGTGCCTGGGTGGCGCCGAGGCAGAGATCCTTCCAGACCATCTCGCCGGTGGACAGCACGCCGCCGATCCGGCCGTCGAACACCCCGGTGCCGGTGCCCTCGGCGCCGACGTAGAAGCGGTCGCCGTCCCGGGTGAGGACGTGCACGACGGAGTTGTTGGGGATCCATCCGGGGTAGCTCTGGACGATGGCGCCGGTGTCGGGGGAGAGGGAGACCAGACCGCGGTTCGCCACGCCGTTCACGGTGGCGAAGTCACCGCCCACGACCACCTTGCCGACCTCGGGGGCCGCGATCAGGGCCCGGACGGTCGTGTTGAAGGTAGCTGTCGCCGCGGTGAGCGCACCGGCCGAGGTGACAACGGCGAAGCGGCCACGGGTCTGGCCGTCGACCTGGCCGAACTCACCGGCGAAGTACACCCGGTCGGGCGTCGCGGAGATCGCCCGCACCACCCCGTTGACGGCCGGCCGGCGGAAGGAGGACGTCGGGACCAGCGCGCAGGTCGCGGTGTCCAGGGCCACGAGGTTGGCGACCCCGGTGGTGCCCACGCGGCCGAAGCTGCCGCCGACGTACAGCCGGGATCCGTCCGGCGAACCCTCGAGGGTCCGAACCCACGCCGTCCCGCTGCTGCGGGTGAAGGACGGCGCACAGGGCAGGAGATCACCGGTCACGGCGTCGAAGGCGGCGAAGTTGAGCCGCTCCACCTCGCCAGCACCACCCGTGGCGACGCCCGGCGGGCGGACCTTGGTGAAGCTGCCGCCGACGTAGACGACATCGCCCACGGCCTCGACGGTCCAGGCGACTCCGTTCGTCTGCCAGGTTGGACGCGGGTCCGCCGAGATGGTGGCCAGGCTCTCCCATGCCTCCTCCGCCGCGGCGGGGGTGGCGAGGGACGCCACTCCGAGAGCCGGCACCACCACAGCGCCGACGGCCATCGCGCTCACCCAGCGGCGCATCGCGCCCTCCATCCGTCTCGCCGGAGACCTCGTGCCAGGCCTCTTGCCGTTCTCGCCCGACCGCACGGCCCCCGGCTCCGCGCGCCACGTCACGTTACGAAAGTTCAACACAGTGCGAGGACCCTTCGCCAGAGATCGTCCCTCGGACAGCCACAACCAACTCCGTAGAGTTACTCGTCAATACTGATAGTGACGACCCGCGGGGGGCGCGTCCGCCTGTCACCAGAAGGGATGTTCGCACCATGCACCTCGAACTAGAGCATTCCGGGTGTCACCAGGCCCTACTCTCGAGCGCGGCAGACCTCACGTGACACCACAAGCAGAGCCGAACCTTACCGAGCCGAGAGGAGTCCAGGTGCGGTCATTGGCAAGCTTCACCGGAACTGGTTACGACCGGGGGCGTTCCTTCATTCACCAGATTGCCTGGTATGTGGTGATGAATGTGTTCTTCGTCCGCTGGTGGTTCCCGGCCCGGTTCCGTCCCGCCCTGCTCCGGGCCTTCGGAGCCTCCGTCGGCAGCGGGGTGCTGGTGCGCTCGCGGGTACGGGTGCACTGGCCGTGGAAGCTGACCATCGGGAACGACTGCTGGATCGGCGAGGGAGCCTGGCTGCTCAACCTGGAGCCGATCGTCCTCGGCCACGACGTGTGCGTCTCCCAGGAGGCGCTGCTGTGCACCGGCAGCCACGACCACCGCGACCCCGCCTTCGAGTTCGACAACGCCCCGATCTCCGTCGCGGACGGCGGCTGGGTCGCGACCCGCGCCGTCGTGCTCAGGGGGGTGCGGGTCGGCAGGGAGTCCATCGTCGCCGCCGGGGTCACCGCGCACCGGGACGTGCCGGACGGGCACGTCCTGCTCCCGTCCGGTCTGCGGGCCCTCGACGGCTGACGGCGAAGGGCCCCTGGCCACCCTCGGAGGGTGACCAGGGGCCCTTCGCCTGTCCACGGCTCACCGGAGCTGCCGGTGGGCGCCCAGCCGCACGGTCAGCGCAGGCTGCTCACCGCGTGGTACTCGAGATCCTGCACGTAGGGCCGCGAGGTGACCCGGTGCGGGGAGGTCACCTGCGTGGTCACCGCGCCGTTCCGGACGACCTTCCCCGAGACCGATCCCGTCGCCAGGGGGAAGACCTTCCTGCTCATCCCGGCCGGAGCGTCCCAGGTGTGCGTCGCCGAGCCGACGGTGACGGTGACGGTCGCGGGCTTGGTGAGGAAGACCAGCGCCTCCACCTGGTTCCGCGGCGACACCGCCCCCGACCTGATCTTCATCACCTTGGTCTGCGCGAAGCTGGGGGCTGCGTTGTACGTCTGGGTGCGATGCACGAGGTACAGCCCGTCCCGCTTCACCGCCGGCCGGCTTCCCGTCTTCCACCGCGCCAGGTAGTACGACGAGATGTCGAGGTAGGCCCACCCGTGCGACTGGGAGGGCGAGATCGAGGTGCCCTCGGAGTAGTCGTTCCAGGTCGGGATCTGCACCCAGTCCGCGTCCGAGGCGATCACCCCGGTCCAGCCGTCGCGCAGGGTCTCCGTCGCCCCGGCCTCGTCGTAGATGCCCTGGTTGGGTCGCACGTCCTGAATCCGCACCGGTGCCATCCACAGCTTGCCCATGGCTTTGGCCTTGGCCGCGTGCTTGGCGGTCCTGGACGCGGAGTCGGGATGGGCGGTCGCCCAGTGCGAGAAGCCGTAGCTGATCCCGGCGTAGTCGTCGGCGTACTGCTGCCAGTCGAGGAAGGTGGGCACGAAGGCGACCGGCGTGTTGTGGGTGTTCTTCATGGTGGCCAACCAGCTCTTCCACCACGACGCCGACTTCGCCTCCGCCTTGAACGGTGAGATCACCAACCGGCCGTCGGCCAGTTTGAACGCGGCGGGGTACTTCGCGAGCCGGGCCATGGCGGAGGCCAGGGCCGCGGACGAGTCGTCGTCCAGGGTGGTCATGTCCGGCATGAGCATGATCTTGAAGTCGGGGTCGACCCGGTGGGCCGCCTCGAGGAGCTCGATGCAGCGGTCCCAGTTCCGGCTGGTCAACGACAGGATGTCGACGTTGAAGCCGTCCAGGCCCGCGGCGATCGCCTGGCTGACCTCAGCCTCGAGGTCCTTGGCCACGAAGTCACCGGACAGGGCCGAGCGACCGAGGGGCCGGTCCCGCATCAGGCCGCCGTAGGCCCGGTGCTTGCCGTTCTCACCGTCCGGCGGGATCAGCTCCCTCGCGTAGTAGTCCGCGGACGCCGGTTTGTTGTCGTGGGATCGGGGGAACGGGGTGAAGTAGTGCGCGAAGACGAGCCGCTTGGAGGACTGCAGGGTGCTGGTCGACGGCATGTCGAAGGGGCGGACCCCCGCGGCCTGCTGGATGGTGCGCTGCGTCGTCGTGGTGGTGGTCGTCGTCGTCGCGGTCGTCGTCGCCGAGGTCGCCACCTGCACCTGGAGCACCGGCGGGTTGGCCGACTCACGGCTGGCCAGCTGCAGCTGTGCGTTGTGCACCCGGTGCAGCAGCTCGATCGACGTCTCCGTCGTCGTGGAGATCGCCTCCGGGCTCAACGGCACCGTCACCCACTGGCGGGCACCGGGGACGGCGACCTGCCGGGAGACGGCCTTGGCCTGGTAGGCCGGCCGGGTCCGCGCGGTGACGGCGGCCTCCTGCCAGTCGTTGGCGAGCGGGTGGACCTCGAGCCCCGCCTCGGCGACGGCCACCTTGAGCACGTAGACCCGCAGCGAGGCGCCGACGACCTGCTTGCCCGCGGGAATCATGGGCTTGGTGTCGAACCGGAGGAAGGCGCGGTTCTCGCTCGTGGTCGCGTAGAGCCAGGCCCGGTCACCCCGGTTGGCCGTCGGCCGGGAGGCGACAACGTAGGTGTCCGCAACCGGCCGGCCCTCCACCGTCTGCACGGGCGCTGTCGTCCCCGAGACCGCTGCCCCCGGACCCACGTCGGCCGCCTGGACGATCGTGCCGGACGAGGATCCGGGTGACCTGCCACCCGGCCAGCCCAGCGCCAGGTGGGCGTAGGCGCCTGCCCCGACGGCGAGGGCCGGGACCAGGAGAAGGCTCACCCGCAGCAGGCGCCGCCTGGGCCTGCCTCGCCTGCTCGCCGAACCGGGGACTCGAACATGGCGACGGGGAAACGGACCGGCGTCGTCTGGAGGTCTCAACACATCTCCTGAGCACTCGTCTGACTGCGTCCGGTGACGGTTGCCTCGCCACCGCTTCGCCCCGACACATCCCGCGCGCCGGAACAACGCGCCATCCTGGCACCGGATCACCCGGACTGGCCAGGGCGCAGGCCCGGTCTTCCGGGCAAACGGCGGAGAATACTACTGATGGCCCATTAGCCCTCACTGACAGTAGTTGAATCCGGGTACTCCACCCGGAGGATCCGCTCCCCTCGCCGCGGTGGTCCACCGGCCCTCGGCGGCGGCATCCGGGCGGAGCGCCCGGGGGCAACCCCTCAGTGCCGGAAATCGGTCACGTGGTCGCGGAACCAGGTGTAGGTCTGCCGGACCCCCTCGTCGAGAGGGATCCGCGCCTTCCACCCGAGTCCGGACAACCGGGACACATCGAGCAGCTTCCGCGGCGTCCCGTCGGGCTTGTCGGTGTCCCACTCGATGACGCCCCGGTACCCCACGACGTCCGCCACGAGCTCGGCCATCTCCCGGATGGTCACGTCCTCCCCCGTGCCCACGTTGACCGTGCTGTCGTCGTCGTAGTTCTCCAGCAGGAACAGGCAGGCCGCGGCCAGGTCGTCGACGTGGAGGAACTCCCGGCGCGGGGTGCCGGTGCCCCAGCAGGTCACCACGGGCGCGTCCGACTCCCTCGCCTCGTGGAAGCGGCGGATCAGCGCGGGGAGCACGTGCGAGCTCTGCAGACCGAAGTTGTCCCCGGGACCGTAGAGGTTCGTCGGCATCGCCGAGATGTACCGGACCCCGTACTGCCGGCGCAGCGCCTGCACCTGGAAGATCCCGGCGATCTTCGCGATCGCGTAGCCGTCGTTCGTCGGCTCCAGCGGCCCGGTGAGCAGCGAGTCCTCGGTGATCGGCTGTGGAGCGAACTTGGGGTAGATGCAGCTCGACCCGAGGAAGAGCAGCCGCTCGGCACCGAACTCGCGGGCGGCGTCCATGACGTTGACCTGGATGCGCAGGTTGTCACTGAGGAACTCGGCCGGGTAGGTCGCGTTGGCGAGGATGCCGCCGACCCGGGCCGCGGCGAGGAGGACCACCTGCGGCCGCTCGGCGGAGAAGAAGGCCCGGACCGCCTCGCGGTCACGCAGGTCCAGCTCGGACGACGACCGCCCGACCAACCGGGTGAACCCCTGCTCGCCGAGGGCCCGCCACAACGCCGAACCGACCAGGCCACGGTGGCCGGCCACGTAGACCACGGCGTCACGGTCGAGAGGGTGCACACGCTGCGTCGTCATGGCGGTGAGTCTTCCACGTCACCGAGCCCTCCGACCGGCACAGGCGTCGGCGTCACGATTCCGGCCGAACCGGACCGGTCATCGAGTACCCGGAGGAAACGCCCCGCCGCTAGAGTGAGCCCGTCGTGCCCTGCGACAGCACCGTGTGGGGGGGCGAGTGCTCTCTCGGCACTCCCGCCGGCGTTCCTCGGCACTCCTGACGACCGGAACACCCGACGACCGGGCCTCCGGCGGCGCGATCCCGCGACCCGCAGGCCCGCACGTCCCGGCCGGTGCCGATCGTCCGGTGCCCGGCGCGCCCGGTGCCGGTCAATGCGCCCGACGCCGTGCTCTAGCGGTCGGCACCGACGTCGTCCCCGGATCGTGCCTGCCTCGACCCGGCGGGGGAACGTCGTGACCGGGCGCGGGCAGTAGATCATGAGGATGACACCGCAGGCACGGACACGGACACAGGCAGAAGCAGAGGCACAGGCAGAGGCAGAGGCAGACGAGCACGAGCACGGGCAGACGAGCACAGGTACAGGAGGACGACGTGACAGCAGGCGAGATCGGCACGACGGCAGCGTCGGAGGGCGCGCCGGAGTCGAAGGGGAGCGAGCACAGGGCCGACCCTCCTGATCGTCGCGGCTTCGCCCACGACGTCTGCATCGTCGGCACCGGACGGGTCGGGCTGCCCCTCGGGCTGTCCCTCGTCGAGGCCGGGCTGCGTACCGTCGGGGTCGACCTCGACCCGCAGGTACGGGACGCCGTCAACGACGGCCGGATGCCCTTCCACGAGCCGGGCTACGACGAGCTGGTCGCCCGGCGCGAGTTCACCATCACCGACGACTCCTCCGTCGTCTCCCAGGCCGCCGCGATCGTGATCACCGTCGGGACGCCGCTGCACAACCACGTCGAGACCGACCTGTCCCAGATCCGCAAGGTGCTCGAGCAGATGCGCCCCCACCTGCGCCCGAACCAGCTGCTCTGCCTGCGCAGCACGGTGGCCCCCGGGACGACCCGGTTCGTCCACCGCTGGCTGGAGCGCAACACCGGGCTGCGCATCGGCCAGGACTTCTACCTCGCCTTCTGCCCCGAGCGCATCGCCGAGGGCAAGGCCTACACCGAGCTGCACACCCTCCCGCAGATCGTCGGCACGACGGACCCGCGGAGCCGCGAGCTGGCGACGTCCCTGTTCTCCGTCCTCGCCCCGGAGATCCTGCCGACCGACTACGTCACCGCCGAGCTGGTCAAGCTCTTCAACAACATCCTGCGGTACGTCCACTTCGCCCTGGCGAACCAGTTCGCCATCGTGGCCGACACCTTCGGCGCCAACATCCACGAGACCCGGCGGCTGGCGAACTACAAGTACCCGCGGTCCTTCCTCGCCGCTCCCGGCTTCACCGCCGGGACCTGCCTGCGGAAGGACTTCGGCATGATCAACGAGTGGAGCCCCTACCCGGACATGCTGCTGTCCGCGTGGAAGGTCAACGAGTACATGCCGGCCTTCCTCGTCGACCACCTGCTCCGGCGGACCGAGGTCTTCGACCGGAAGGTGGCCATCCTCGGCTTCTCGTTCAAGGCGGAGACCGACGACCTCAGGGACAGCCTCGGCCCGAAGCTCTACCGCTACGTGCAGCGCCAGCTGCCGACCCGGATCCGGGTCAGCGACCACCACCTCCCCGACCCCATCCCCGAGGCCAGCGTCGAGTACCCGCGCAACCACTCGCTGGCCGAGGCGCTGGAGGACGCCGAGATCGTCTTCATCGCGACCAACCACGCCGAGTACGGGCCGGCGCTCAAGGAACTCGCCGAGACCAACCCCGAGGCGTGGATCGTCGACCTCTGGAACGTCGGTGAGGCGGACGAGATCTTCTACCAGGCCAAGACCGTGAGGAAGTGACTCCAACGATGAAGGTTCTCGTCACCGGCGGCAGCGGTTTCGTCGGCGCCTCCCTGGTCCGCGACCTGCTGGGGCAGGGACACGAGGTCGTCGTCATCGACGACAACTCCCGGGGGCATCTCGGTCGGCTGGAGGGGCTGGCGGACCGGCTGACCTTCGTCGAGGGCAACGTCTGCGTTCCGGACGACGTGCGCCGGGCCACCGAGGGCTGCGAGGTGGTCTGGCACCTCGCCTACATCAACGGCACCCGGTTCTTCTACGAGCGCCCCGACGACGTCCTCGAGGTCGGGATCAAGGGCACCCTCAACACCATCGAGGCCGCCCTCGCCTGCGGGGTCCGCCGGTACGTCCTGGCCTCGACGAGCGAGACGTACAACGTGCCCGCGACGGTACCGACGCCGGAGAGCGAGTGGCTGAAGATCCCCGACGTCACCAACCCCCGGTTCAGCTACGGCGGCGGGAAGATCGCCTGCGAGCTGATGACCCTCCACCTCGGCGGACACCGCGGCCTGGAGACCGTCATCTTCCGTCCGCACAACTTCTACGGTCCCGACATGGGGTTCGAGCACGTCATCCCGGAGATCACCCGACGCATCGTCGAGGAGTCGGCCGGGCTGACCCGTCCGTCCATCGACCTGGTCATCCAGGGCTCGGGCGAGGAGACCCGGTCGTTCTGCTTCGTCACCGACGGCTCGCGGGGCGCCCTCATCGCCGGGGACCGGGGCACCCCCGGCGAGATCTACCACGTGGGCACCGAGCGGGAGCTGCCGATCCGGCGGCTCGTCGAGATGATCGCGGACGTCCTCTCGATCAAGGTGACCATCGTCTCCGGCGAACTCCGCGAGGGCGGGACGCCGCGGCGCTGCCCCGACATCGGCAAGCTGCGGGCGCTGGGGTACGAGCCCGAGGTGTCCCTGGAGGAGGGCCTCGAGCGCACGGTGAACTGGTACGCCCAGCACTACCTCGCCGCGGGGTGACCCGAGTCGCACGACCACACCTCCGCCCGGGTGCCCGGCACCCGGGCGGAGGTCTGTCCGCTCGGAACCGTGATCACCCGATCCGGAGGCGTGACACGGCACCGCTTCCGACGACGTTCTGGAACGGCGCTCCTCCGGGAGCATGTGCCATGGTGGAGTGGTGGCAGTGCCGGCCGTGAACCAGGGGGGAGGCCTTCGTGACCGCTGACCTCCGCGGCCACACCCCCGGATGGCCGGAGGACCTCGGGGAGCTCCCGGCAGCCCCGGCCAGGAGGTCTCCCCGGCACTGTCGGGCCGGATTCACCGCGGGAGGGTGGCAGGGCACCGAGGTCATCACCGTTCCCGACGAGGACGACCCGGCCGGAGAGACGACGGTCGAGGACGGCCCGAGGACATCCGTCGTGCCCGCTCCGACCCTGGAACCGCAGGCGGCACCGGCACCGGCACCCGCACCGGGACGGCCCACCGCACCGGCGCCCCCGACGGGACGACCCGCGACTCCGGAACCCGCGACCGGACGACCCGCCGCACCGGAGCCCGCGACAGGACAGCCGGCGACGGCACCCGGCACAGCGCCCGACACGGAGCGCGATACGGAGCCCGGCGCGACGGCGTCCGGCACGACCGATCCCCGGGCCGATCCCCGGGCCAGGGCGGCCACCATCGGCTGGTTCGCGGTCACCGCCCTGGTCATGGTGGGACTCGCACCGATCCTGCTGGTCAGCAGCACCCCGCTGGCCCCGGGGCACTCCCACGCCTGGGTCTACGCGCTGCTGCTGACCCTGGCCACCGGGGCCAGGTACGCCTGGCTCGTGGCCGACGGGTCACCCAGGCTGTTCGAGTTGGTCTTCTGGCTCTTCTGCTATGTCTTCACCGGCCTCGCCCCGCTGGTGCAGATGCGCAGCGACGTGTATCCGGCGACGACCCCGGCCATCGACACCTCGCGCAACGCCGCGACCATGGCGGTCGTCGCCGCGGGGATCGTGGCGTTCGCGGTGGGGATGGCCGTTGCCGGTCCGCCGGGGAGCGCGGCGGGCAACGTCCGGCCGAACACGATCGCTCCCAACCGGCTGGTGGTCGTCAGCTGGCTCGCGGTGCTGTTCTCCGCCCTCTACGCGAGCAAGATCGGCGTCTCGACCCTGTTCAGCACCCGGTCCCAGCGGGTGATCGCCGAACACGCCCTCTCGGGGAACTCCAGCGTGCTGGCCGTGGCCAAGGCGGCCGCGATGTTCCCTCTCGTCGTCGCCTTCCCCTCACTGGTCCAGCTCCGCAGGGACCGGCGGAGCGCCGGCGTCAAGGGAGCACCCACGATGCTGCCGCTGCTGGTGCTGGGCACTCTGCTCGTCACGGTGAACCCGATCTCCAGTCCTCGGTACGTCACCGGAACGGCGGTCCTGGCCTGCATGACCGCCCTGGGCGCCACGGCCACGGTACGGCGCACCCGGGTCTTCGCCCTGGTGCTCGCGGTCGGCCTGGTGCTGGTCTTCCCCTACGCGGACGCCATGAGGTACCCGGACCAGTCCACGGCCCAGCAGGTGGGACCGGCCCAGGCGCTGGCGACGGCGGACTTCGACGCCTTCGACCAGATCAACAACACCCTGAAGTACACGGACACCGAGGGACACACCTGGGGACGGCAGATCACCGGTGCCGCCCTGTTCTTCATCCCCAGAGCGATCTGGAAGGACAAGCCGGAGGACACCGGCATCGTGCTGGCGACCTTCCGGGGTTACCGGATGGAGAACCTCTCCTCCCCGATCTGGTCGGAGCTGTTCATCGACGGATCCTGGCCGTTGCTCCTGGTGGGGATGGCCGTCCTCGGCTTCGGGCTGCGCCGGCTGGACGGGCGGGCGGTCGCCGCCCGGTCCTCCGCCTCCGAGCTGACGGTGCTCGGGGCCATCCTGCCTTGGTACATGATCATCATGCTCCGGGGCTCCCTGCTGCAGTCCATGGCCGGGTTGACGGTCCTGCTGGTCTGCTCGGCGGCCGTCACCATGCGGCAGCCGATGCTGCGCGGCAAGCACGAGGGGACCACCGGGCTCGGTGCGCCGGTGGCACCACCACCCCGGCACGCCCGCACCCCGATACCGGTGCAGCTCCGCACGGACGGTCGGTACAAGCACGCCAGGCAGCGCAGCGGGATCTGGTGACCCCGGCTCCCGCCTGCCCGAGGTCGCCCGTCCGGCGAGGTGGGGGCCGACCGCTCGGGTTCGAGCCGACCGTTTCGGGACGACCGCTCGGATCAGTCCTCTCGAGCTGACCGCTCGGATCAGTTCCGGGGGGACGGGCCCTTCGGCTCCTTCCGGGTGCCGGGGGCGTCGGAGCCGCCCCGGGTACCCGGGGCGGCCTGGGGCTGCTCACCGGGCCGCGACGGCGAGCCGTCCCCGTGGGAGTCGGCGTCACCATCCCGTCGAGGTCCCGTGGGGCGCGGCGGACCGGAGCCGTCCCTCGGCGCGACGGGAGGACGCTGCTGAGGGGCGAAGAGGTCGTTCGCCCGGAGCGGTGCCGCGGGCTCCTCCCGCCGGGGCGGTGCCGCGGGTTCCTCCCGCCGGTACGACACCGCGGGCTCCTCCCGCCGGGGCGGTGCCGCGGGCTCCTCCCGCCGGTACGACACCGCGGGTTCCTCCCGCCGGTAGGACGCCGCAGGTTCCTCCCGCCGGTAGGACGCCGCAGGTTCCTCCCGCCGGGCTGGCGGCTCCGGGAACCGGTGACCGGCGTTCTCCGCCCATCTGTCCCTTCCCCCGGGCTCGGCACCGAGGAGCCCGGGCGGCGGGGAGGGATAGGACTCCTCCGGTGGCTGCGCCGTGACCGAGGGTCCCCGGTCCGGGGACGACTCGACAGATCCCTTCGCCTTCGGGAACGGATCGCCGGCGGGCTGGGACCCCGTCGCCGCGGCGGGCCTGCGCTGCAGGGCCTGGTCGCGGATGACGGCCATCAGCAGGCCGGATCCGAACCCGCAGACCAGCCCGAGCCCGATGATGAGCGGCCGGTTCGGGGACGACGGCATCACCGGCGGCGTCGCCGGGCGGGCGATGAACACGTCGACCAGTGGCTGCGTCGACCCCAGCGGGGTCTCCAGTTGCTCGATGCGGATCGACAACTGGGCGGCGGTCGCGTTGGCGATGGCGGCCGCGTTCTGGGGGTCGGCGGACACAGCAGAGATGCGCAGCAGCACCGTGCCGCTGGGCACCGACGCACCGACCCGCCCGCTCAACGCCTGCTCCGAGGTGGCGAGGCCGACCTGACTGATCACCCCGCGGATGACGTCAGGGGAGTGGACGAGGACCGCGTAGGACTCCATGCGGTCCAGGACGAACTTGGACGCCGCCTGGGCCGCCGTGGTCGATCCGCGGGAGGTCACCACGCTGCCGACGAACACGTCCGCCTTGGCCGTGTACTGCTTGGGGCTGAGCATGGCCCAGGTGACCGAGAAGGAGAGTGCGACGAGCACGCACACGGTGACCAGGATCCAGCGCCGTCCGATCAAGCGCACATAGTCGATGAGGTCCACGACCGCACCCTCCCATCAGCATCGCCGGTGCCCCTCCCGCACCGGCGGCGGACGCGCCACCCGTCGTGACGGGTCGCCGTCCTCCACTATTCCTTGTCAGGGAGCCGATCGGGCCGACCCCGGTGGATCAGCGAGGCGTACGTCCCGGCGAGGCCCCCCGGCCGGCGTCCGCGAGGAGCGCCGTCACCAGCCCGAGGACGTTCCGTGCGGCGACGTCCCGCCCCAGTGCCCGTTCGGTGTACGCGACGGCGGAGGCTCCCATGGCCTCCCTCCGCCCGGCGTCCCCTGCCAGCGACCGCACCGCGGCCAGGAGCGCCTCGGGGTCGGCCGGGTCCACCCGCAGACCCGCGCCCTGGGACCGGGTCAGTTCGCGGGCGCAGGCCCCGCCGGCGGAGACGGCCGCCAGCACCGGCTGGCCCGCGGCGAAGTACGAGGTGAGCTTGCTGGGCAGGGACATCTCGCCCACCGAGGGCAGTTCGTTCACCAGCAGCAGGTCCGCGGCGCGTAACGCCTTGGGATACAGCTCGTCGGGGACCGGGGGATGGAAGCTCAGGGCGGCGACGTCCCGACCTGCCGCCTCCAGCTGGGCCCGCTGGTTCCCGTCGCCGAGGAGCACGAAGTGGATCCGGTCTGCCGCGTCCACCCGCCGGGCTGCCTCGATGACGTTGCCGAGGTCCTGCTTCAGCCCCATGTTGCCGGTGTGCAGCACCACGAACGCGTCGTCCGGCCAGCCGAGCTCGCGCCGGACCTGCGCCCGGTCCACCGCGGTCACCTGGATGTGGGTCCAGTTGGGGAACGAGACGACCCGCTCGCCGGGGATCCCGTACTCCTCGAGCTGGTCGCGGAAGCCCTCGCTGATCACCGCGACCCTGGCCGCGCGGCGGAGGAGTGCCGCCTCGACCCTGGTCACCGCCCCCGCGATCCTCCCGCCGCCGGACATCCCGCTCTGCCGCGCGGCCTGCCCGACGAGGTCCTGGACGACGACGCCGAGCGGTACCCGGTAGGCGCGCGCCCACCGGGCGCCCACCACGACCCCTCCGGGGCTGGGGGTCACCGCGATCACGATGTCGGGACGGCGCCGCGGACGCATCGTGGCCGCGTTGAGGACGTAGGTGGCGTCCCACGGCATGCGCCAGAGCGCCGTCGGCGACCGGGGGACGTAGTGCCGGGCGCGCCGGACCTCCACCCCGTTGCGGGACTCCCGGGAGCGCAACCGCCACCGGTAGTCGGGGTCCACCCGCCACGACGGGTAGTGCGGGATCCCGGCGAGCACCTCGACCGACGCGCCCAGCCCCGCCGCGATCTCCGCCGTCCCGGTCGTGTACGGGGCGATACCGGTGTGTTCCGGCGCGTAGTTCATGCCCGTCACCAGGATCGCCGTACCGGCGAGCGGCGGGTGCGCCGTCGACGCTGCCTCTGTCGACGCTGCCTCTGTCGACGCTGCCTCTGTCGACGCTGCCTCTGTCGACGCTGCCTCTGTCGACGCTGCCTCTGTCGACGATGTCCCGGCCGGCGATGCCTCCGCCGCGTCGTCCGTCGTCACGTCACTGGCCGCAGAGGCCGGTTCCGTCACCTCAACCTCCAGGAGTCCCCGTCGCCGGACGGCCAGCCCGCCGCGCCTCAGGCACGCGCCCGCCGCGACCTCGCTCCTCGCGACCTCGCCACGCCACGTACCCACGTCATCCTAGGTGCGCGAGCCGTGGGAACGCCTGCAACTCGGCCATTCGCCCCGGTCATCCGCGGTCGCCCGCCGAGGCCCCGTGGCCGGGAGCCCTCGTCGCGATCACGTCGAACACCTCGTGCCCGCCGTCCAGCGCCCGTCGCTCGAACCGGGTGACCGGCCGCCAGGCCGGCCGCTCGGCGTACCCGTCACCGTCGACGACTCCCCCGCCTCCGTCGTTGGCCAGCGACGGCTCGGCCGCCAGGAGGGACAGCATCCGCTCGGCGTAGGGCCGGTGGTCGGTCGCGCAGTGCAGCCGCCCCCCGACCCGGAGCCGGGATGCGGCCAGCCGGACGAACCCCGGCTCGACCAGGCGCCGCTTGTGATGGCGGGTCTTCGGCCACGGGTCGGGGAAGAAGACCCGGAGCTCGTCGAGAGTGCCCGGCGTCAGGAGCCGGAGGACGTCCCGGCCGTCCCCGAGCACGACCCGGACGTTCACCAGCCCGGCGGCGGCGACGTCGCGCAGCAGGGCGCCGGCCCCGGGGGTGTGCACGTCGACGGCCAGCACGTCCCGGTCGGGATCGGCGGCCGCCATGGCCACCGTCGCCTCGCCCATCCCGAACCCGATCTCGACCACCAGCGGAGCCCGCCGCCCGTAGACCGTCGCCGGGTCGAACCGCCCGGTGCCGAGGTCGACGCCGTACCGGCGCCACAGGGTGTCCAGGGCGTGCCGCTGGCCTGGGGTGATCCGACCACGGCGGAGCTTGAACGTCCGCAGTTCCCCGTCCGCCCTCGGCACCGCGCCGCTCCTCCCTGTCGCCGGGTCCGCGCCGGGTGCGCCCTCCCGTCCCGCCGGCGTCGCACCAGGGTCCCGCCGGCGTCGCACCAGGGTACGGAGCGAAGCCGGGGCGGACCCGGCGGGACGGAGTCGGAACGGCGTCGGCGGGACGGAGTCGGGACGGCCTCAGCAGGACGGAGTCGGGACGGCCTCAGCAGGACGGAACAGGAGACCCGCGACGTGCCGCGAGGTGCCACGAGACCGTCCGACCGCTCGGGGATGATGCGGGGTGGACGCGGCCGGATCACCGGCAACCCGACGTCGGAGGAGAGTCATGAGCGGGACGCTGGACGTCGAGACCCTGGTCGGCCGGTTGACGCTGGAGGAGAAGGCCTCCCTGTGCCTCGGCGGGGACTTCTGGCACACGGCGGCGGTCGAACGCCTCGGCATTCCCCGGATCATGATGACCGACGGGCCGCACGGTCTGCGCAGGGAGCCGGACGACGCCGACGACCTCGCCCTGCACCGCAGCCTGCCGGCCACCTGCTTCCCGACCGCCTCCGCGCTGGCCTCGTCCTGGGACCGCGACCTGGTCCGGACGGTGGGCGAGGCGCTCGGCCGGGAGGCACGGTCCCAGGGCGTGGCGATCCTGCTCGGCCCGGGGGTCAACATCAAGCGGTCGCCGCTCTGCGGACGCAACTTCGAGTACTTCTCCGAGGACCCGATGCTCTCCGGCGAGCTGGGCGGTGCCCTGGTGCTCGGCATCCAGGGGCAGGGGGTCGGCGCGTCGGTCAAGCACTACGCGGTGAACAACCAGGAGACCGACCGGATACGGGTGAGCGCCGAGGTCGACGAGCGCGCCCTGCGGGAGATCTACCTCGCCTCCTTCGAGCGCGTGGTGACGCAGGCGCGGCCGTGGACCGTGATGTGCGCGTACAACCGCGTGAACGGGACCTACGCCTCGCAGAACCACTGGCTGCTCACCGAGGTGCTCCGGAACGAGTGGGGGTTCGACGGTCTCGTGGTGTCCGACTGGGGCGCCGTCGTCGACCGGGTGGCCGCCCTCGCCGCCGGACTCGACCTGGAGATGCCGCCGAACCGCGGCGTCAGCGACGCGCTCGTCACCGCCGCGATCCGGTCCGGTGAGCTCGACGAGTCGGTCCTGGACACCGCGGTCGCCCGGCTGCTCACCGTCGTCGACCGGGCGGTGAGCGCTGCGGGGGCCGACGGCGACGCGACGGCCGATCCCGAGACCCACCACGCGCTCGCCCGGTCCGTCGCCCGGGACTGCGCCGTCCTGCTGAAGAACGACGGCGGGGTGCTGCCGCTGCGGCCGGTCCCCGGGGAGACCGTCGCGGTCATCGGCGAGTTCGCCAGGACGCCGCGGTTCCAGGGCGCGGGGAGCTCCCAGGTCAACCCCACCCGCCTCGACATCGCCCTCGACGAGCTCCGCGCCCTGGTCCCCGAGGGGGTCACCGTCACCTTCGCCGCCGGGTTCGGGCTGGACGACGACCGCAGGCCCCCCGCTCCGTCGCCCGATGGCCCGGCCGTGCCCGACGAGGCCGCGGGGCAGGCGCTGCTCGCCGAGGCGGTGGAGGTCGCCTCGCGCGCCGACCACGTGGTGGTGTTCCTCGGACTGCCGCCGAGTGCCGAGTCCGAGGGGTTCGACCGCAGGCACCTCGACCTGCCCCCGGAGCAGCTCGCCCTGCTGCGGGCGGTGGCCGAGGCACACCCCCGGCCGGTGGTGGTGCTGGCCAACGGCTCGGTGGTCCGGGTCTCCGGGTGGGAGCGGCTCGCCGGTGCGCTGCTGGAGACCTGGTTGTCGGGGCAGGCCGCGGGCGGGGCCGTCGCGGACCTGCTGCTCGGCGTCGCCTCCCCGTCGGGCCGGCTGGCGGAGACGATCCCGCTCCACCTGGAGGACACCCCCGGCTTCCTCACCTTCCCCGGCGAGGCGGGTCAGGTGCGCTACGGCGAGGGACTGTACGTCGGGTACCGCGGGTACGACGCCTGCCGCCGGGAGGTCAGCTACCCGTTCGGGCACGGGCTGACCTACACCACGTTCGGCTACGACGACCTCGCCGTCGAGGTCACCGGGAGCCACGCCACCGGTGATCTCGCGGTCCGGCTGGAGTGCACGGTGACGAACACCGGTGACCGCGCGGGCAGGGAGGTCGTCCAGGCCTACGTCGGTGACGTGGCGGCGTCGGTCGGTCGGCCGGTCAGGGAGCTCAAGGCCTTCACCAAGGTGGCTCTGGACCCCGGGGTGTCGGCCCGGGTCACCTTCCGGCTCGGGAGCCGGGACTTCAGCCACTGGTCGGTGACCGCCCAGGACTGGGTGCTCGAGGCCGGCGAGTTCACCCTGGCGGTCGGGGCGTCGTCCCGCGACCTGCGCCTCTCGACCGTGGTCGATCTCCCCGCCCCGGCCCACCGTGCCCCCCTGGAGGCGGAGTCGACCCTCGAGGAGTGGCTCGCCGACCCCGACGGGGCCGCCGCGCTCCGCGAGGTGTTCCGGGACGACCGGGGGGCACCCGCCGGCCTGCTCGCGGACGAGGAGCTGGTCGCTCTCATCGGCAGCTTCCCGATGGACCGGATCGCCTCCCTCTTCGGGACGGACCTGGACCGGACCGCCCTCGACGCCCTGGTCCGGCGGGTCCGGGCGGCCAGGGCAGGCTGAGCAGCCGGGGCGCGGTGCCCGGAAAATCCCTGGACGCCCCCCTCGGCATGGTGGTAATACCCGGTTATACTCATGGGGTGAAGACCGCGATCTCCGTTCCGGACGACACCTTCGACCAGGCCACCCGGCGGGCGAGGGAACTCGGCATGAGTCGCTCGGAGTTCTTCTCCCGCGCCGCCCAGCGCTACCTGCAGGAACTCGACACCCGATCCCTCACGGAACAGATCGACAGGGCTGTCCTGGCGGCCGGTCCCGACGACTCGGGAGCCGCGGCCGTCGGCGCCGGCCTCGCGGTACTGGCCGGTGAGGACGACTGGTGATCGAACGAGGCGCGATCTACTGGGTCGACCTCGGTGAGCCCCGCGGCAGCAGACCGGCGAAACGACGCCCGGTCCTGGTGGTCCAGACCGCCGCGTTCAACGCGAGCAGGCTCAACACCACCATCGCCCTTGTGATCACATCCAACACCGCCCTCGCCGCCATGCCGGGGAACGTCTTCGTCCCCGCCACCGCCTCGGGCCTCCCCCGCGACTCCGTCGTCAACGTCACCGCACCGGTGACCCTGAACAAGACGGACCTCACCGGCCCGGCCGGACGACTGCCCACCTCGCTCATGGAGAACGTCGAGCGGGGACTGCAGCGGGTCCTCGGCCTGTAGCCGACCTCGATCACCGATCCGGCTGCCCCCGCGGTGACCGGCGTCGCTGCGCCGGGCGTGACCAGGGCGTCCCCCGTCGCCCAACTCCCGATCACACCCGCCGTCGACGGGTGACGCCCCCACCTGATGAGGGGTACCGACCCTGCTCGACTACTGTGGGCTCACCGGTAGGACATCTGGGGTGACCGGGACGGAGGAGAACGATTATGAAGGTACTCATCACCGGTGGAGCAGGATTCATCGGCAGCACGGTGGCGTCGGCCTGCCGGGACGCCGGTCTCCCCGTCGTCATCCTCGACGACCTCAGCACCGGCCGCGTCGAGTTCACCAGCGGGCACGACTTCTACACCGGCGACATCGCGGACGGCGCCCTCATCGACCGGATCTTCTCCGACCACCCGGACATCGGGGTGGTCATCCACTGCGCCGCCCGGATCATCGTGCCGGAGTCGGTCTCCGACCCCCTGTCCTACTACCGCAACAACGTGAGCAAGACCGTCGAACTGCTCGACCACCTCATCCGCAACCACTGCGAGCGGTTCATCTTCAGCTCCTCCGCGTCCGTGTACGCCTCCACCGACGACTTCCGGGTCGACGAGGCGACCCCGATGGCGCCGCAGAGCCCGTACGCCCGGACGAAGATGATGGTCGAGCTGATCCTGGCCGACACCGCCCGCGCGCACCCCCTGCGGGTGCTGTCCCTGCGCTACTTCAACCCCATCGGCGCCGACCAGGATCTGCGCACCGGCCTGCAGATCAAGGAACCGACCCATGCCCTCGGCCGGATGCTCGACTGCTGGCGGGACGGCGAGGTGTTCTCGGTCACCGGGACCGACTGGCCGACCCGGGACGGATCGGGGCTCCGGGACTACATCCACGTCTGGGACCTGGCGCTGGCCCACCTGCGCGGCGTCCAGCTCTTCGACCAGGCGGTCCCGGCCGACGACCCCTACCAGGTGCTCAACCTCGGCACCGGGACCGGGACGACCGTGCGCGAACTGGTGGCCGCCTTCGGGCAGGCCGCGGGACCGGGGCTGCGGGTGCAGGAGGCGCCACGGCGGGACGGCGACGTCGCTGGCTGCTACGCCGACCCCGGCGCCGCGAACGAGCGCCTCGGCTGGCAGGCGGAGCTGAGCATCGAGGACGGGATCCGGGACGCCGTCGCCTGGCTCGACCGGCGCAAGGACGTCCTGGGGTACTGACCGGCGCTGTCGGGGCGGGGGCCGGGCCCTGGCCGACCTCAGTTGTTGATCATGCCGGCGGCGGCCGTGGTGTTGGTGGTCTCGTCGATGAGGATGAAGGCGCCGGTGGTGCGGTTGCGGGAGTAGGGGTCGGTGAACAGGGGCTGGGTGGTGCGCAGGGTGAGCCGGCCGATGTCGTTGAGGGCGAGCCGATCTGCGGTCTCGTCGCGGTGCAGGGTGGTGACGTCGAGGCGGTAGCGCAGGTCCTTGACCATGCAGCGGACCTGCCGGGTGGTGTGCTTGAGGGTGAGCTTCTGCCCGGGGCGCAGCGGGGTCTCGGTCATCCAGCAGACCATCGCGTCGAGATCCTGGGTGGTGCGGGGGGTGTTGTTCGGACGGCAGATCATGTCGCCGCGGGAGATGTCGAGGTCGTCGGCGAGCCGGAGGGTGACGGCCATGGGCGGGAAGGCCTCGGTCACGGGTCCGTCGAAGCCGTCGACGGCGGTGATCCGGCTGGTGAATCCCGAGGGCAGGACCATGACCTCGTCGCCGGGTCTGAGGACCCCTGAGGCCACGGTGCCGGCGTAGCCGCGGTAGTCGGGGTGGGCCGCGGACTGGGGGCGGATGACGTACTGGACCGGGAAGCGGACGTCGATGAGGTTGCGGTCGCTGGCCACGTGGACGTGTTCGAGGTGGTGCAGCAGCGAGGGTCCCTGGTACCAGGGCATCGCCTCGGAGCGGGTGACGATGTTGTCGCCGTGCAGCGCCGAGATCGGCACGACGGCCAGGTCGTGGACCTTGAGCCGGGTGGCGAAGCGGGTGAACTCCTCGGCGATGGCCTCGAAGACCTGCTGGGAGTAGTCGACCAGGTCCATCTTGTTCACCGCGAGCACCAGGTGCGGGACCCGCAGCAGGGTGGCGATGAAGGCGTGCCGCCTGCCCTGCTCGGTCAGGCCCCTGCGGGCGTCGACCAGCACGATCGCCAGGTCCGCTGTGGACGCTCCGGTGACCATGTTGCGGGTGTACTGCACGTGCCCCGGGGTGTCGGCGATGACGAACGTGCGCCGCGGGGTGGCGAAGTACCGGTAGGCCACGTCGATGGTGATGCCCTGTTCCCGCTCCGCACGCAGCCCGTCGGTGAGCAACGCCAGGTTGACGTAGTCGTCGCCGTGGGCTGCGCTGGCCGCCTCCACCGCGGCCAACTGGTCGGCGAAGACCGCCTTCGAGTCGTACAGCAGTCGCCCGATCAGCGTGGACTTCCCGTCGTCGACGCTGCCCGCGGTGGCGAAGCGCAGCAGGTCGGTTCCCGGACCGGCCATCCTCAGAAGTACCCCTCTCGCTTCCGGTCCTCCATCGCGGCCTCGCTGAACCGGTCGTCGCCCCGGGTCGCGCCGCGTTCGGTGACCCGGGTGGCGGCGATCTCGGCGATGATCGCCTCGATGGTGTCGGCGTCGCTGGGCACGGCGGCGGTCAGCGAGGCATCGCCCACGGTGCGGTAGCGCACCCGCGCGGTGAACGTCTCCTCCCCCGCCCGCGGCCGGCAGCACTCGTTGACCGCGTACACCATGCCGTCGCGGCAGAAGACCTCGCGTTCGTGCGCGTAGTAGATCGACGGCAAGGCGATCCGCTCGGCCCGGACGTACTGCCACACGTCCAGCTCGGTCCAGTTCGACAACGGGAACACCCGGATGCTCTCCCCCAGGTGGATCCGCCCGTTGTACAGACTCCACAGCTCCGGCCGCTGCCGCTTGGGATCCCACTGCCCGAACTCGTCCCGGAAGGAGAACACCCGCTCCTTGGCCCGGGCCCGGTCCTCGTCCCGGCGCGCCCCACCGAACGCCGCGGTGAACCGGTGCTTGTCCAGCGCCTCCAGCAACACCGGGGTCTGGATCCGGTTCCGGGTCCCGTCCCGCCCCTCGGCCACCAGCCCGCGCTCGATCGCCTCCGGCACGCTCGCCACCACGAGCTGCACCCCCAACTCGGCGACCTTCGCGTCGCGGAACGCCAGCACCTCGGGGAAGTTGTGCCCGGTGTCCACGTGCAGCACCGGGAACGGGATCCGCCCCGGCCAGAACGCCTTCTCCGCCAGCCGGAGCATGACGACGGAGTCCTTGCCCCCGGAGAACAGCAACACCGGCCGCTCGAACTCCGCGACCACCTCCCGGAAGATGTGCACCGACTCCGCCTCCAGCACCCCCAACTGGCTCAACCGGTACTCCGACGGCTCGTGCTCTCGGGTGGGGGTCGGGAGCGGTGGGGTCATCGAGCGGTCACCTCGGTGGTGTGTCGGTTGATCCAGGTCAGGAGGGGGGAGGCCAGTTCCGGTCGACAGACCAGGAGATCGGGGAGCAGCAGGTCGGGCTGGTTGTACCGCAGGGGCGAGCCGTCGATCCGGCTGGTGTGCAGCCCAGCGGCCCTCGCGACGGCGACCGGTGCGGCGGAGTCCCACTCGTGCTGCCCGCCGGTGTGGACGTAGGCGTCGGTCTCACCGAGCCAGACGCTCGCGCACTTGACCCCGGCCGAGCCGATGGGCACCAGCCGCCCGCCCAGCTCGGCGGCCATGGCCTCGGCGAAGGCCGGCGGCCGGGACCGGCTGACCGCGAACCGGATCGGTCCGGGGCGACGCTCCGGCGGCAGCGCCGGGAGGTCCGTCGCGTAGCAGGTGTCCAGGGCCGGGACGGCGACGGCGCCCGCGACCAGGTCGCCCCCGGCCCACAGGGCGACGTGCACGGCCCAGTCCTGACGGGGCGGCTCCGCGAACTCCCGCGTGCCGTCGAGGGGATCGACGATCCACACCCGGTCCGCGGTGAGCCGCGCGGTGGGGTCGGCCGCCTCCTCGCTGAGGACGACGTCGCCCGGCCTCTCCTGGGCGAGCCTCCGGACGAGCAGCCGGTGCGCCGCCCGGTCCCCGGCGTCGCCGAGCGCCGTGCCGTCGAGCGGGAGGTTCCGCACCCCGCGGAGAACCCGGCCTGCCTCCTCGGCGAGCGTCCGCGCGAGCTGGGCGTCCTCGATCCGCGCGATCATCGGTTCCCTTCTCCCTGGCCGGCGTTCCCGCGGCACCGTCACGACCTGTACCGGCGTCACCACCATGAACCGACGTCAAGGCAAGCTTAGTAAACCCTTCGTGCCTCGGGTCACAGCGGTGCACGACGCTACCGGAGATCGCGCCGGCGGGCTCGTCGAAACGGCCCCAGCTCGCCGGAGGAGGCCACGGGTTCGCCGGACGACCCCGGGAGCATGCCGGAGGAGGCCGCGCTGGCCCGGGCGAACGCGTCAGTAGGCGCCGGAGCCGTGCACGACGGCACGCACCGTGCGCCACAGGATGGAGAGGTCCAGAGCGAGGGACCAGTTGTCCACGTACCGCAGGTCCAGCCGCAGCGTCTCCTCCCAGGAGAGGTCGCTGCGTCCGCTGACCTGCCACAGCCCGGTGAGTCCCGGCCGCACCCTGAGCCGGCGGACGGCGTCGTCGGTGTAGACGGCGACCTCCTCCGGCAACGGCGGGCGGGGGCCGACGAGGGACATGTCGCCCCGGATGATGTTGAAGAGCTGCGGCAGCTCGTCGAGGGAGAACCGGCGCAGGATCGCCCCCACCCGGGTGATCCTTGGGTCGTCCTTCATCTTGAACAGGATCTCGTTGCCCTCGCTGAGGTGCCGGATGCTGTCCCGGAGCCGCTCGGCGTCGACGACCATGGAGCGGAACTTCAGCATGGTGAACTCGCGGCCGTCCACGCCGATCCGGGTCTGGCGGAACAGCGCCGGACCGCGGCTGTCCAGCTTCACCGCGACGGCGATCAGCAGCAGCAGCGGAGAGATGGCCACGACGAGAGCCAGGCTGAGCACCCGGTCGAGCACGGCTTTGAGGATCATCCGGCCGCCGCGGGCCGACGGACGTTCCAGGTGCAGCAGCGACAGCCCGGCGACGGGACGGATGGACAGCCGGGGGCCGGCGACCTCGATGATGCCGGGCGACACCACGAGCTCGACGCCGCGCTCCTCCAGCGCCCAGGACAGCCTGCGCAGCGCCTGCCCGGCCAGGTCGGGGTGGGACACGACGGCGACGACGTGCGCGCCCGTGCGGTCAACGGCGTCGAGGATCCGCTCCGGGTCACCCAATACCGGCACCCCGTGCACGTGGGAGACCTGGATGCCGACGTTGGGCACACAGGCGCCGACGGCGACCAGCCCGTGGTGCGGCTCCCGGTCCAGGGTCTCGATGACCGAGACGGTGGCGTCGGCGCGTCCGACGACGATGACCCGCTGCATCCCCTGCCCCTGTGCCCGCAGCCGGTACAGCCACCAGCGGAGCCGGTTGCGGCCGACCAGGGTCAGCAGGATGGTCGTCGGCACGGCGAGCAGCACGTAGCCGCGGGAGAGCTCGGCCCGTACCGCGTAGGACGCGACGGCGATGACCGTGAAGAGGAGGACCCCGGCGTTGAGGACGCAGCGGTACTCGTCCACCCCGGTCCCGATGAAGCGGTACTCGTAGCCCCGCTGGAGGTAGATCAGGACGATCCAGGTGAACGGCACCAGGAGCGAGACGATCACGTAGAAGAGCGGGATGGAGCTCTCGAAGCGGAGCCGGGCCGCCAGTACACCCGCCAGGATCGCCGCCGAGGCGTCCGTGGCCTGGGCGATCAGCCGGTACCGGCCGAGCAGCTGCCACGGGCCGTCGTGAACGGGTCGTCGGATCGTGGGTCGGCGGGGGGTCACCAGGGTCCGCGAGGGCACGGTGGCCCGCGCCGTGATCTCGCGTCGGGTCAGTCCGGTCGTCGGCGTCGGTGCGATGCTCACTACGTCTCCTGACCGGTCGGCAACAGCCGGTGCCTTTTGCACCGCTCGGTGTCGGTTCCGGAGGGATCCCTGAGCGAATATACGAGTGAGGGTTACCTGCGCGCCGGGAGAATGACGCAATTGGACTCGAAGGGACGGCAGGGTACTACCCTGCGAAATGGGATCATGACTTCGAGTGAGGAAACGACTGTCCGGGCAGGCCGCAGCCGGGTCCGGTCACCGGACGGACCGTCGGCACCCGGGACCGGTCGGCGGCCGGGTCCGGTCACCGCTCCCGGGTGTTGACGACGTTCTGGGCGCGGTCCCAACCGTCGCGGACCACACCGGTGACGGCGTCCGCCGCCTCGACGAGGATCACGGCCAGCTCCGTGCGCTCCGCCGAGGAGAAGTCCCGCAGCACGAAGTCGGCCGGGTCCATCCGGCCGGGCGGGCGACCGATGCCCACCCGGGCCCGGCAGTAGTCCCGGGTGCCGAGGGACTGGCTCACCGACCGCAGGCCGTTGTGACCGCCCTCCCCGCCACCGCGCTTGAGCCGGACCTCCCCGAAGGGCAGGTCGAGCTCGTCGTGGACGACGAGCAGCTGCTGGGGCGGGATCCGGAAGAACCGCGCCAGGGCGGAGACCGGGCCGCCGGAGAGGTTCATGTACCCCCGTGGCCGCCCGAGGACCACCCGCGGCCCCGGCACCCCGCCGAGGGGGGCCAGCCGCGCCTCGAGGACGTCGGCGACCCCCTTGTGGGAGGAGAACCGGCCGCCGAGCTCGGCGGCCAACCGGTCGAGCACCATGGCGCCGACGTTGTGCCGGTTACCCGCGTAGCCGGGCCCGGGGTTGCCCAGCCCGACGACCAGCCAGGGTCCTGCGGGCGCCGCCGGAGTACTCCGGGACGCCTCGCCGTTCGACCCGATCGTCTCCCGTTCCACGATGACATCCTCCCCCGTCCACCGGCGCCTCGGGGCGCGGGACGGGTACGGGGCCGTCAGACGCGAACCGCGGGGCGCCGGTCACGAGATCCGGCACCCCGCGGACGTCCTCGACGGCCGGGGCCCTGCCCCCGCTCAGGCCTCCTCGGCCTCGGGGGTCTCCACCTCGGCGACCTCGGCCGGGGCCTCGGTGTCGGACTGACCAGCGGTGATGTTGACGACGAGCGCGGAGGGGTCGGTGACCAGCGTCGCGCCGTCCGGAAGGACGATCTCGGAGGCGTGCACCTGGCGGCCGACGTCGGCACCGTCGATGTTCACCTCGACGGAGGCGGGGATTCGGGTCGCCTCGACCTCGAGGGTGATCGTGGACAGCTCCCCGACCACGACGGCGGACCCGATCGGCTCGCCGACGACCCGCACCGGGATGTCGACGGAGACCCGCTCGCCCTTGCGCACGATGAGCAGGTCGACGTGCTCGATGATGCCGCGCAGCGGGTCACGCTGAACGTCCTTCGGCAGGGCGAGCTGGGTCTTGCCGCTGACGTCGAGGGTGAACAGGGCGTTGGAGTTCTTCAGCGCCAGCATCGTGGCGTGCCCGTCGAGGGACACGTGCACCGGCGCCGCCCCGTGCCCGTAGAGCACCGCGGGGATCTTGTGTGCTCGACGCAGACGGCGGGCGGCGCCCTTGCCGAACTCCGTGCGCGGTTCCGCCGTCAACTTGACCTCGGACACGTCTCTCTCCTCGTCATGGGCGCATGCGACGCGCCTGCGGTCAGCAGCCGGGATGAGGGCACCCCGGTCTCGGTGGCTCATGCTCAGGCCCGGACGGGGACGGCGCGATGGTTCCGCCGCACCGCTGCGGGCACCGCGCACGGCGCACCGCGTCGATCACGGCGCCGCTCTCGCGGCGTCCCTCGCCGAGGCAACGAAGGAGTCTAGCCCCTGGGCGGAACGGCCTCGCACCCGGCTCCGGCCGCTCCACCGGCACCGAACCCCGACCGGGGCGGACCGGTGGCGCTCAGGCGTTCCCGTCGAAGAGGCTGGTCACCGAACCGTCGTCGAAGACCTCCCGGATGGCCCGGGCGATCATCGGCGCGATGGACAGCACGGTCAGCTGCGGGAAGAGCTGCTCCTCCGGCAACGGCAGGGTGTTGGTGACGATGACCTCGGAGATCCGGCTGTTCTTCAACCGGTCGACGGCGGGCCCGGACAGGACGGCGTGGGTCGCGGCGACGAGGACGTCCGACGCCCCGTTCTCGAACAGGGCCTCCGACGCCTGGGCGATGGTGCCCGCGGTGTCGATCATGTCGTCGACGAGCAGGCAGGTGCGGCCGCGGACCTCACCGACGACCTCGTGCACCTTGACCTGGTTCGGAACGCTGGGGTCCCGGCGCTTGTGGATGATCGCCAGTGGCGCTCCGAGCCGGTCGGACCACAGGTCGGCGACCCGGACCCGCCCGGCGTCCGGGCTGACCACGGTGAGGCGGGTGCGGTCGACGCGGGTCCTGACGTAGTCGGACAGCAGCGGCAGCGCCCAGAGGTGGTCGAGCGGACCGTCGAAGAACCCCTGGATCTGGGCGGTGTGCAGGTCGACCGACATGAGCCGGTCGGCCCCCGCTGTGGCGAAGAGGTCGGCGATCAGGCGCGCCGAGATGGGCTCCCGGCCCTTGTGCTTCTTGTCCTGGCGGGAGTAGGCGTAGTACGGCGCGATGACCGTGATGCGCTTGGCCGACGCCCGTTTGAGGGCATCCACCATGATCAGTTGCTCCATGAGCCACCGGTTGATCGGCGCGCAGTGGCTCTGGATGACGAACGCGTCGCAGCCGCGCACGCTCTCGCCGTACCGCACGTAGATCTCGCCGTTGGCGAAGTCGTAGGCCGAGGTCGGGACGAGGTCGACGCCGAGCGCCTCGGCGACCTCCCCCGCGAGCTCGGGGTGGGCCCTGCCGGTGACCAGCACCAGCCTCTTCTCGCTCGGCACCGTGATCCCGGTCATGACCGCGTCGCTCCCTCGTCCGTCACGTCTGCGTACCCCCCGGCCGGCGATCCTGTCGCCGGCCGATCCCCGGCGGGCCACGGGACGGGGGGATCGGCCCCCTCCGCTGCCCTGAGAACGGTCCCCGGTCGGAGGTGGGCGAACGGCCCGACCACCACGCCGTCCCCGATCACCGCCCGCACCGCCTGGGTCCGCACCACCGTGGCCCCCGCCCCGACCTCGCTGTCGACGAGGGTGGTGTCCGGCCCGACGGTCGCCCCGCCGCGCACCCTGGTCCGGCCGAGCAGCTGCACCCCCGGCAGCAGGGTCACGTCGGGCTCCAGGTCGACCTGGACGTCGACCCACGTCGTCCCCGGGTCGCGCACGGTGACCCCGGCGACCATGGCCCGGCGGAGCACCCGCCGGTTGAGCTCGGCCCCGAGCGCGGCCAGCTGCGCCCGGTCGTTGACCCCCTCGACCTGCCACACGTCGTCGGTGCACCGGGCCGACACGGTGAGCCCGTCCGCCCTGGCGATGCCCAGCACGTCGGTGAGGTAGACCTCGCCCTGGACGTTGTCGGTGCCGACCCGGGCCAGCGCCGAGGCGAGCACCTCGGCGTCGAAGGCGTAGATGCCGGAGTTGATCTCCCGGACGGCGCGCTGCCCCTCGTCGGCGTCCTTGTGCTCGACGATGCCGAGGACGGTCCCGTCGTCGGCCCGGATCACCCGGCCGTACCCGGTCGGGTCGTCGACGGTCGCGGTGAGCACCGTGGCTGCTGCCCCCGAGGCGGTGTGGGCGACCAGCAGGTCGCCCAGTGTTGCCCCGGACAGCAGCGGGACGTCGCCGTAGGTCACCACGACCGTCCCGGTGAGACCGGGCGGCAGGACGTTGAGCCCGCACCGTACGGCGCGTCCGGTGCCCTTGATCTCGTCCTGGTCGGCGACCAGGGCCTTGGGGTCGACCTCGACGACGTGGGGGGCGACCCGGTCCCGCCCGTGCCGGACCACGACGACGAGGTGGTCCGGGTCGAGCGACCGGGCCGCGGTCATCGCGTGCCCGAGCAGCGTGCGGCCGCCGATGGCGTGCAGCACCTTGGGGGTCGCCGACCGCATGCGGGTGCCCTCGCCAGCCGCGAGGACGATGACGGCGGCTGGGCGGTTCTGGCTCACGCGGTGGGCCTCCTCGGCGTCGAGCCGTGCGGGGTGGGTCGGGTCGGGCCGTGCGGCGGGCGGCGCCCGGGAGGGCTGGGCCGTCCGCACGACCGCTCCGCCCCCCTGATTCGAACAGGGACCTCAAGGCTCCAAAGGCCTGTGTGCTGCCGTTACACCAGGGCGGATCGGCGGACCGCAGGTCGGGTGGATCGCGGACCCGCCGACGTCCACAGTGTGCCAAGTCCGCGATCGGCATGGACGGGGAGGTCGGCGGAGGCCGGCCGGCGGGACCGGCGCGGGCGGGGACCGGGCTGGCGGGAGGTCGGGTCAGGCGGGGCAGGGGACGGCGGGGACCCCGCCCGGAAGCGGGCTACGGAAACGTAGCTTACGGTGGCGTAACAGCCGTCGCGACGAGCGGACGAGAACCCGAGACGACCTGCGAGAACCCGAGATGACCTGTGAGGACCGAGATGACCCCACCCCCGACGGCGTCGACGGCGCCGGCAGCCCCGAGGAACCTCGCGGCCCCCGCCCAGCCCCGTCCTGACCGCAGCCGCGGCGAGCCCGTCCTCGACCCGGCCCCGAAGACCTCCAGGGAGCAGGTCGCCCTGTTCCTCTTCATCACGATCCCGTTCCTCGCCCTGATCGCCGCCGTCCCCGTCGCGTGGGGGTGGGGCCTCGGGCCGCTGGACGTCGCCATCGCCGGCAGCGCCTACGTGATCACCGGCCTCGGCGTCACCGTCGGCTTCCACCGTCACTTCACCCACGGGTCGTTCCGGGCGACCCGGCCCCTGCGGGTCGCGTTGGCGGTCGCCGGGTCGCTGGCCATCGAGGGCCCGGTCACCCGCTGGGTGGCCGACCACCGGCGCCACCACGCGTTCAGCGACCGCGAGGGCGACCCCCACTCGCCCTGGCGCTACGGGGAGACGATCCCGGCCCTGACCAAGGGGCTGTTCCACGCGCACGTCGGCTGGCTGTTCGACGCCGAACAGGCGAACCCGCGCCGGTACGCCCCCGACCTGCTGGCCGACCGGAACGTGGCCCGCGTCGCCCGCGCCTTCCCCGCGCTGGTCGCGTGCTCGGTGCTGCTGCCGCCCGCGTTGGGCGGGCTGCTGAGCTGGTCGTGGCAGGGTGCCCTGACGGCCTTCTTCTGGGGCTCACTGGTCCGGATCTCGCTGCTCCACCACGTGACCTGGTCGATCAACTCGATCTGCCACGCCATCGGGGAGCGGCCGTTCCGCAGCCGGGACCGGTCCGGCAACGTCTGGTGGCTGGCCCTGCTGTCGTTCGGTGAGTCCTGGCACAACCTCCACCACGCCGACCCCACCTGCGCCCGGCACGGGGTGCTCCGGGGGCAGATCGACCCGAGTGCCCGGGTCATCCGGATCTTCGAGCGCCTCGGTCTCGCCACCGACGTGCGTTGGCCGAGGGCTGATCGACTGGCCGCCCGCCGCACCTGAGCGTGACACCACCACAGCGGAGCGCCACCTCCCTCCCGCACTGATCACTCTGCGTGACGCTGTCCTGCTGACATCACCCCAACCGGCGGTAGGAAACCCGACGAGGGAGGGCATGATGGTGGTCGTGAGCGCATCCCGCGGTGCCGGCTCGGCGAGTCCCCAGGCGTCCCGCCCGGTCGCCAAGGCGCGGATGACCGGCAAGCAGCGGCGGGAGCAGCTGCTGGACATCGGCCGCCACCTCTTCGCCGAGAAGGGCTTCGACGGCACCAGCGTCGAGGAGATCGCGTCCACGGCCGAGGTCTCCAAGCCCGTCGTCTACGAGCACTTCGGCGGCAAGGAGGGCCTGTACGCGGTCGTCGTCGACCGGGAGATCCGCTGCCTCCTCGACTCGATCACCGGAGCCCTGAGCACCGAGGCCCACCCCCGCCAGTTGCTGGAGCAGGCGGCACTGGCCCTGCTGGGCTACATCGAGACCTCGACCGACGGGTTCCGGATCCTGGTCCGCGACTCCCCCGTCGCCCAGTCCACCGGGACCTTCGCCAGCCTCATCAGCGACGTCGCGAGCCAGGTGGAGTACATCCTCGCGGACGAGTTCAAGCGCCGCGGCTTCGAGCCACGGGTCGCCCCGCTGTACGCGCAGATGCTCGTCGGGATGGTCGCGCTCACCGGCCAGCACTGGCTCGACCACCGCAAACCGAAGAAATCCGACGTGGCAGCGCATCTGGTCAACCTGGCATGGAACGGGTTGTCGGGTCTCGAGCGTCGTCCCTCATTGAGAGGGCAGCCGGCGCCACCGGCCCCGAGTACCGGCACGTAGGAGGACGATCATGCCGAGTCGCATGCCCCGGCTCACCTCACCGCACACCGAGGACGAGGTGGACCGCATCGTCGCAGCCTGGCGTAGGGAACGGCCGGACCTCGACGTCGCACCCCTCGAGGTGCTCTCCCGGATCACCCGGCTGGCGCGGCACGTCGACCGCGACCGGTCGACGGTCTTCGCCCGGCACGGCCTGGAGCCGTGGGAGTTCGACACCCTGACCTCGCTGCGCCTCGCCGGGCCGCCGCACCAGCTCAGCGCCTCGCAGCTGATCTCGCGGGCCACCGTGCCCAGCGGGACGATGACGGACCGGATCGACCGGCTGGTCGAGCGGGAGCTGGCCCAGCGGCTGCCCGACCCGACGGACGGCAGCGGCATCGTGGTCCGGCTGACCCCGTCCGGACGCGAGCTCGTCGACGTCACGCTCACCGAGCTGCTGGAGCGAGAGCGCCGGCTGCTGTCCTTCCTCGACATCGTCCGGTGCCGGGAGCTGGCGAATCTGCTGCGCCGGCTCGTCGCGCCCTTCGACGGCGAGGAGTAGCCGCCGGGCAGGTCAGCCGGTGAGCTCGGCGAGCACCAGCCACTCCTCCTCCAGCGCCGACCGCTCGCCGACGACCTCCCTGAGCCGCGCGTCGAGGGCCAGCACGGCCTCGTGGTCGGTGGCCCGCGCCGCGAGCTCGGCGTGCAGGCGCTGCTCCTCGTCGACGGCGCGGGCGATCCGGCGCTCCAGCCGGGTCAGCTCCTTGCGCGCGGCCCGCACCGCCCCGGCGCTCGGTCCCGTCGCGACGGGCTCGGGCCCGCTCGCCCCGTGCCGGCCCTCGGCGCCGTCCTCGGCCCGTCCCGGCGCCGTCGCGCCGCGTCCGCCCGCTGTCGTGACGTCCCCGCCCCGGGGAGCGCCGGAGAGCGACCGGCGCAGCCGCAGGTACTCGTCGACGCCGCCCGGCAGGTCCCGGATCGTCCCGTCACCGGGCAGGGCGAAGAGCCGGTCGCAGACCCGCTCCAGCAAGTAGCGGTCGTGGGAGACGACGACGAGGGTCCCCGGCCAGCCGTCGAAGGCGTCCTCGACGGCGGCGAGGGTCTCGGTGTCCAGGTCGTTCGTCGGCTCGTCGAGGAGGACGACGTTCGGTTCGCCCATCAGCAGCCGCAGGAGCTGCAGCCGGCGCCGCTCCCCTCCGGAGAGGTCGGCGACGACGGTCTGCAGCCGCTCCCTGCGGAAGCCGAGCCGTTCCAGCAGCTGCCCGGCCCCCAGCTCCCGCCCGCCGACCCGGACCACTCCGGCGACCCGCTCGACGGCGTCCTGCACCCGCAGCTCCGCCACCTCGTCGAGCTCCGCGACGTCCTGGGACAGCATGGCCGACCGCACGGTGAGCCCGCGGCGCACCCGACCCGCCGTCGGCTCCAGCTCACCGAGCAGCAGCCGGAGCAGCGTGGTCTTCCCGGACCCGTTGACGCCGACGACGCCGACCCGGTCCCCCGGTCCCAGCCGCCAGGTCACCCCGTCGAGGATCGGGATCCGCGCCGTGGCGGGACCGACCTCGTAGCGGACGTCCTCAAGATCGAGCACGTCCTTGCCGAGCCGGGCTGTGGCCATCCGCTCCAGCGCCAGGGAGTCCCGCGGCGGCGGCTCGTCGGCGACCAGCCGGGCCGCGGCGTCCAGCCGGAACCGAGGCTTGCTCGTCCTGGCAGGGGCTCCCCTGCGCAGCCAGGCCAGCTCCTTGCGGAGCAGGTTCGCCCTGCGGGCCTCGGTCACCGCGGCCGTCCGGGCCCGCTCGGCCCGGGTCAGCACGTACGCCGCGTAGCCGCCGTCGTAGCCCTCGACCATCCCGTCGTGGACCTCCCACACCCGGGTGCACACCGCGTCGAGGAACCACCGGTCGTGGGTGACCACGACCAGTCCGCCCCGGCCCGAGGGCCATCGGCTGCGCAGATGGGTCGCCAGCCAGTCGACGCCCTCGACGTCGAGGTGGTTCGTCGGCTCGTCGAGGAGCAGGAGGTCGTGGCCGACGGTGAGCAGCGCGGCCAGGGCCACCCGGCGCCGCTGCCCGCCGGAGAGGGTGCCCACCGGGGCGGTCAGCCCGCCGACCCCCGCCGCGTCCAGCCCGCCGAGCAGGCCGGTGACGACGTCCCGGACCACCGGGTCCGCGGCCCAGACGTGGTCCGGGGTCTCGCCGAGGACGGCGCGGCGCACGTCGTGCCGGTCGTCGAGGTCGTCGTCCTGGGAGAGCAGGCCGAGCCTCAGGTCACGGGCGTGGGTGACCCGGCCGGCGTCGGGCTCCTGGCGCCGGGCGAGGAGCCGCAGCAGGGTCGACTTGCCGTCCCCGTTGCGACCGACCACCCCGACCCGGTCGCCGTCGTCCAGGCCGAGACCGACCCCGTCGAGCAGGGTCCTCGCGGCGTGGGCGACGGTGAGCGACTCGGCGTTGAGCAGGTGGGCCATGGGCTCCTCTGATGACGGTCTGCGGGTCAGCGGTCAACGGGGTTGCGGGTCAGCGGGGTTGGTCGACGATCCGCGCCCCGGGGACCGGGCCACGGGCACGGCGCACGTCGCGGACCGTCCCGGAGGCGGTGAGCGCGACCGACAGGTCGAGGGCGTGCTCGGCGTCCCTGGCGAGGAAGACCACCGTCGGCCCCGAACCGGAGACCAGCCCGCCGAGCGCCCCGGCATCCCTGCCCACGTGGAGGGTCCGCCGCAGCGAGGGCGCGAGCGAGCACGCCGCGGGCTGCATGTCGTTGACGAGGCTGGCGCCCAGCGCCGCGGGGTCCCCGGACCGCAGCGCCTTCATGAGCCGGTCGGGCACCCGGGGGACCGGCAGGACCCGGTCGGCGCGCAGCCGGTCCAGCTCGGCGTACACGGTCGCGGTCGAGAGCCCGTACCCGGCGAGCGCGACGACCCAGTGGTGCTCGCCCCGGGCCAGCGCCGCGGTGAGCCGCTCCCCGCGGCCGGTGCCGATCGCCGTCCCGCCGAGCACCGAGAACGGCACGTCCGCGCCCAGTTCGGCGGCGAGCTCGCACAGGCCGTCGCGGGACAGGCCGACCCGCCACAGCGCGTCGCAGGCGACGAGGGCCGCCGCGGCGTCCGCCGACCCGCCGGCCATGCCGCCGGCCACCGGGATCCCCTTGCGGATGTGCAGGTGGACACCGTCGGGGACACCCGCTCGCTCGGCCAGGAGCAGGGCGGCCCGCACGGCGATGTTGTCCGTGCCCGTCGGCACGTCCTCGGCCTGGCTGCCCTCGACCGTGACGGTGATCTCGTCGGCAGGGGTCGCGGTGACGTCGTCGTAGAGGGAGATCGCGTGGAAGACGGTCGCGAGCTCGTGGTAACCGTCCCGCCGGGGACCTCCGACCACGAGGCCGAGGTTGACCTTGGCGGGGACGCGTACGGTGATCCCGGCCTGCGTCGTCATGGTCTCGGCCTCCTGCCCCACCGCCCGGACCCCCACGCCACCCTAGCCACTGGGTCGGGAGAGGTCCCTCCTGTCGTGCCGTCCGCCGGGTCACCCCTCGGCGGGGTCACCCTACGGCCGGTCGTCCCCCGGCCGGGTCGTCCCGTCGGCCCGGTCCCGGGTGAGGGCCCGGGTGAGGGCGACGAAGTCCGCCACGCCCAGCCGCTCGCCCCTCGCCCCCGGGTCGATCCCCGCTCGGCGGCACGCCTGCTCCGCGGCCTCCGCCGAGCCCGCCCACCGGGCCAGCGCGGCCCGCAACGTCTTGCGGCGTTGGGCGAACGCCGCGTCGACGCAGGCGAACACCGCCTCCCGGGAGCCGGGCTCGGCCGGCGGGTCGCGGCGGAGGAAGGACACCAGACCGGACTCCACGTTCGGGACCGGCCAGAAGACCGACCGCGGCACGGAGCCGGCCCGGCGCGCCTCCGCGTACCAGGCCAGCTTCACCGAGGGGATGCCGTACGCCCCCTCCCCCGGCCGCGCCGCGAGCCGCGCCGCGACCTCGGCCTGCACCATCACCAGGCCGGAGCGGAGCGAGGGGAGGGCGGCGAGGAAGCCCAGCAGGACCGGGACGGCGATGTTGTAGGGCAGGTTCGCGACCAGGGCGCCCGGCGGGGGCCCTGGCAGGGACCGCACCCGCAGCGCGTCGGCGGCGACGACGGTGAGCCGGTCCACGGCGGCTGGCGCCCGCCGGGCGACGGTGTCCGGCAGGGCTCCGGCGAGGACCGGGTCGACCTCGACGGCGACCACCCTGGCCCCGGTCTCCAGCAGGGCGAGGGTCAGCGAGCCCAGCCCCGGTCCGATCTCGACGACGGTGTCCCCCGGTCCGACGGCCGCGAGCCTGGCGATCCGCCGCACGGTGTTCGCGTCGTGCACGAAGTTCTGGCCGAGGGCCTTGGTCGGCCGGATCCCGAGCGCGGCCGCGAGACCGCGGAGGTCGGCGGCCCCGAGCAGGTCGACGGTCGCTGGCCCGGTCATCCCCCCAGCGTGGCAGACCCCGCCCCCTGTCCCGTCGGGGGACCGGGGGCGGGGTCCCGAGGACTCAGCTGAACAGCAGCCTGCCGCAGCTGGGCCAGGAGCCGGCACCGGCGCGGCGGTACAGGATCTTCGCGCGGGCGGTCTGCTCACCGGCGGAGGCCCGGCTCGGCAGCCCGCTGCCACCGACCCCGCGCCAGGTGGGGACGCTGAACTGGTAAAGGCCGTGGTAGCGCCCGTTCGGGCTGACCGCACGCGGGTTCCCGCCCGACTCGCAGCGGGCCAGCGCCGACCAGTTCAGCGAGTCCGCGGAGCCGCTCGCCCGGTCGTCTCCCCCGGTCGACCGGCGCGAGCTCGAACCGGAGGACCCGGTGGAGCGGTTCCAGGACGGGGACGACGACGACCCCGACGACCCGGTCCCGACCTGCAGCACCCGGGTCACCGGCTTCCGCCGGACCGAACTGGAGACCACCGACCGGGCGATCTCCCTCCCCCCGACGGACACGACCTGGTAGACGACCTCCCGCACGCCGTCCCGGCCCTTGGTGACGACCCGCGTCCGCCCGGAGGGCAGCTCGTCGGTCTTCGTCCGGGTGGTGGTGAAGGCGATCGACTCCCGCTCGGTGACCCGCGTCGTCCGGACCCGGGACACCGTCACGTCCATGCCCTCGGTCAGGGACCTGCCCACCGCGGGCGACACCTGCTCGCCGGGGCCGAGTTGCAGGCCCTGCTCGGTGAGGAACTCCCCGACCGTGCGCGAGGCGGTGACGACGGTGCGCCGGCTGCCGGCGACGACGAGGTCGACCTCGACCGGCGAGGCCAGGTCGAGGGTCAGCCCGCCGGGGCCGATCCGGGTGGACCGGGAGACGGGCATGCGGGTCGCGTCCGCATGGATGCCCAGGACCTCGAGCGCGGCCCCCACCGTCTGCTCCGTCGTCCAGTAGACCCGGGACCTGCCGTTCTCGGAGATCGTGAACGGTCGGGCGTGCCGGACGACGACCCGGGCGCCGTCCTCGAGTCGGGTGGCCGCCGCCGGGATCACGAGGTCGCGCTCGGAGATGTCGACCCCCCTGGCGGCGAGCAGGGCGTTGACCGTCCCGGGCGCGTCGGTGACCTTCGTGGTCGCTCCGTCCACGGTGAGGGTGACGTCGGTGCCGGAGGTGACGTAGAGGAGACCACCGGCGACGAGGGCGAGTGAGGCGACGGCGACCGCCGGCCAACCCACCCGCGAGGTGAGGGTTCGGGGCACGATGCTCCAGACCTCGATCCTCCCGGGCACGGAGTCCGAAGGCAGCCTGCCCCCCCGAGCGGGACGTGATCCGACGGATCCCGCCCCTGCGGGGAACCACGGGACCGCGGCTCCCCGACATCCGCCTCCGGGTGACTTCCGATCCCGGCTGCTGAGATCGAACCGTAACCGTTTTCATGGCGTCCCCCAAGAGGGTGGCCATGTCACTCAGCGTAGAGGATTGATCTACTTAACGTGTCGATGCAGGTGGATCGCGCGTCACCCCATGGAATGTGATCCGCAGCACATTTCGAGGGGCAGGGGGTCGGGAACGTCCTTGATAGGCCGATCGGGCGAATCCCGGGGCACCGCGACGAGCCGGCGCCGTCGTCACCGCGGGCGACCGGGACCACGGGTGTTTCCTGCCGGTCACCACGGTCCGTAGAGGCGCTCCGAGGTCGCGTCCAGGACCCGGCAGAGCTCCTCCAGCTCCGTCCCGAGCACCTCGGCCATGCAGCGCACGGTCAGCGGGACGAGGTAGCTGGCGTTCGGCCTGCCACGGTGAGGCATCGGCGCGAGGTAGGGGGCGTCGGTCTCGACCAGGACGGACCCGGGACCCGCGACGGCCAGCGCCTCGCGCAGCCCGGAGGCGTTGCGGAAGGTCAGGTTGCCGGCGAAGGACAGGTACCAGCCGTTGTCGAGGCAGCGCCGGGCCATGGCGGCGTCGCCGGAGAAGCAGTGCAGCACCGTGCGCTCCGGCGCCCCCTCGGCGTCGAGGATCCGCAGCACGTCGTCGTGGGCGTCCCGGTCGTGGATCTGCAGCACCTTCCCGAGCCGCTTGGCGAGGTCGATGTGCCGCCGGAAGGACTCCTCCTGGGCAGCCCTGCCCTCGACGTCCTCCGCGGGGACCCAATGGTGGTCCAGCCCGGTCTCCCCGATCACCCGCACCCGGGGATGTCCGGCCAGCGCCTCGATCTCGGCGAAGGCCGCCTCGAACGCCTTCCACCCCGTCACCGCGTCGGGAGCCGAGGTGACCGCGGACGAGGTGACCGCGGACGAGGTGACGAGGGCCGACGCCTCGGTCGGGTGCAGGGCGACCCCGCCGAGCAGGGTGGGGTGCGCCGCGACGGCCTGCACCGTCCACCGAGCGCTCGGCAGCTCGCAACCGATCTGGATCGCGCGGGTGACGTTGACGGCCGCCGCGGCAGCCAACGCCTCCCTGACGTCCCACGGCTGTTCCCCGGCACGCGCGTGGTCGAGGTGGGCGTGGTTGTCCACCACGGGCCACGGGAGCGGGTCGGGGGTTGGCGGACGTCCGGTCACGCCACGAGCCTACGAGAGAGCACCCGCGGGGAGGCCGCCCCACGAACAACCACCCACGCAGCCACGCAAGGGCTGACCGGATGAGGGGACCGGTCTCGCGCACCACGGCAGCGCACCGGGACACGCCCCGCCGACACCACCCCACCGACCGTCGATCGGGTGACCCGCCACGGACGGCCCATTCCCTGGACCCCATGGGTGACCCGCCCGTCGGGGGATCACCCGTTCGCCTAACGACCCGGCACGGCGTCGTCCGCTCGCCCACCTCGGCCCGGCCGGAAGCACCCGCGCGAGTTGGCCCGCAGCCGCTCCAGCTCCTCCTCCACGATCGAGTCGTCGAGCTTGCGGAACACCGGGGTCGGCGCGCCGACCGGGGTCCCCGGCACGATCGGGACCCGACGCCACGGCCCGACCGTCGCGTCCACCCGGTAGTCGCCCGTGAGCACCGGGTACCCCGGCCCGCCGTCGAGGTCGTCGACCTCGTCGATCCTCGGCATCGGCGAGACGGTTCCCGCGCCGCCCATGACCTCGTGCACGGTCTGCGCGCTGTGCGGGAGGAACGGCGAGAGCAGGGTGCGGCAGTCGCTCACCGCCTGGGCCGCCACGTGCAGCACGGTCTCCATCCGCTCCGGGTCGGCGGTGCGCAGCTTCCACGGCGCCTGGTCGGACAGGTACTTGTTCGCCTCGGCCACCGCCCGCATCGCCTCGGTGATCGCCTGCTTCTGCCGGTGGGAGGCCAACAGCGAGCCCACCCCGTCGAAGGCGGCTCCGGTCGCCGCGAGCAGGGCGTTGTCGGCGTCGGTCAGCGCGCCCGCGGCCGGGATCGCGCCGACGTTCTTGTGGATCATGGAGGCGGTACGGTTCACCAGGTTGCCCCAGCCGGCGACCAGCTCGTCGTTGGTCCGGCGGACGAACTCGGACCAGGTGAAGTCGGTGTCCTGGGTCTCCGGGCCGGCGACCGCGATGAAGTACCGCAGCGCGTCCGGCTGGTAACGGGCCAGCACGTCACGCACGTAGATGACGACGCCGCGGCTGGAGGAGAACTGCCGACCCTCCATGGTGAGGAACTCGCTGCTGACCACCTCGGTGGGCAGGTTGAGCGCCCCGTAGGTGCCTGGCTCACCGCCCCGCGACCCCTTCCCGGAGTACGCCAGCAGCTCGGCGGGCCAGATCTGGGAGTGGAAGGTGATGTTGTCCTTGCCCATGAAGTACGACGACCGCGCGGCCGGGTCGCACCACCAGGCCCGCCAGGCGTCCGGGTCCCCGGTGCGCCGCGCCCACTCGATCGAGGCCGACAGGTACCCGATGACCGCGTCGAACCAGACGTACAACCGCTTGTTCTGGTTCTCCTCCCACCCGGGCAGCGGAACCGGGATGCCCCAGTCGATGTCCCGGGTCATCGCCCGGGGGCGGACGTCCTCGAGCAGGTTGAGCGAGAACTTGATGACGTTGGGACGCCAGTCCCCCGACGCCGAGCGGTCCTGCAGCCAGGACCCCAGGGCCTCGGCCAGCGCCGGCAGGTCGAGGAAGAAGTGCTCGGTCTCGACGAACTGCGGCACCTCGCCGTCCACCCGGCTGTGCGGGTTCCTCAGCTCGGCGGCGTCGAGCTGGTTGCCGCAGTTGTCGCACTGGTCGCCGCGGGCACCGTCGTAGCCGCAGATCGGGCAGGTGCCCTCGATGTAGCGGTCGGGCAGGGTGCGCCCGGTGGACGGCGAGATCGCCCCGGTCGTCGTCCGGGGGATCATGTACCCGTTGCGGTGCACGGTGCGGAACAGCTCCTGCGCCACCGCGTAGTGGTTGCGGGTCGTGGTCCTGGTGAACAGGTCGTAGGCCAGGCCGAGGGCGTGCAGGTCCTCGACGATCACCCGGTTGTACCGGTCGGCGAGCGCCTTCGGCTGGACACCCTCCTGCTCGGCCTGGACCAGGATCGGCGTCCCGTGCTCGTCGGTGCCGGAGACCATGAGCACGTCGTGCCCCGCCATCCGCATGTACCGGCTGTAGACGTCCGAGGGGACCCCGAACCCGGCGACGTGGCCGATGTGTCGGGGGCCGTTGGCGTAGGGCCAGGCGACGGCGGAGAGCACGTGTGTCATGACCCGATCCTAGGGAGGCATGCGACCCGACCGATCCGAGGGAGGTGCGCCCGCGGACTCCCCGCCCGTGAGGATGCGCACCGCCTCGTCCAGGGAGTCGACGGCGGCGTCCGGCGCCGGGAGCCCGTCGTCCCAGGATCGCCCGTGACGCAGCCAGATCGTGCGCAGGCCGACCCCCCGGCCGCCGACGACGTCCCACTGAGGGGAGTCGCCGACCATCCAGCCGGTGCCGTCGAGTCGCTCGCCGCAGCGCCGGGCCGCGACCTCGAAGATGCGGGGATCGGGCTTGCCCACCCCGAGCTCCCCGGACACCGCGATCGCGTCGACGACGGCGTCGAGCCCGGAGCGGCGGATCTTGGCCCGCTGCAGTGCGGTGTCGCCGTTCGTCACGATCGCGATCCGCCAGCCGGCCCGGCGCAGGAGAACGAGGGCACGCAACGCGCCCGGGTCGGGCTCGACGAGCGCCACCATGCGCTCACGGCACGCCTCGATCAGGGTGGGGACGGGCTCGTCGAGGCCGAGACGCTCGCGGACCGCCGTGAAGAACGCCTCCCGCGGGGTGTACCCGCCGCAGTCGGCGTCCACCAGCCAGGCGACCTCGTCGGCGCCGAGAGCGTGGTCGGCCGCCCACTCGGTCGCCCAGCGCCGGACCAGGCCGGCGCGATCGACGAGCGTGTCGTCGAGATCGAAGATCACGAGGGGCATACCTGCATTCTCGACCGGAGCGGTGCGTTTCTCGCCCCGTTTCGCCGAACCCCCGGGCCGACGGCGCGCTCCGGCCCGACGGCGCACGGGTCGGGTGAGCCCGGGCCGGGAACCGGTGACGTGACGCACGGCCTGCCGGCCGCCGGCGCCGTCCGGGTCGCCCGGCCGGCGGCACCGGTACGGCGCAGCGGACCGTGGCCGGAGCGGCGACCGGCCAGTTCGGCACGGACGGCCGTCACCCACACGGAGGAATCACCGCACAGCGATCCAGATCACCCCATGGGGGATCTTCAGTTCCTCTCGCGAGATGTCGATAGCCGAGTGCATGATCAATGTCGTCATCCTCCGGCAGTCGACCCGACGGACGCCACGGGGGTCACGCCACGGGGGTGGGGACCTGCTCCGCCTGTTCCGCCGGCTCCGCCACCGGCGCGAACGGCGGACACCGTGATCCGCCCCGGCGGGAGGCGCCGCCCGCGGCGACGGATCGGCGTCGCGATCGCCCTGAGCGTCGCCGCGACGGGGCTGGTCGCCGGGTCCGGTCCGGCCGCGTCCGCCGCCGGTTCGGCCCCTGGTCGGGGTCAGGGTCCGGGTCAGGGTCCGGGAGGGGCGACGGTGGCCTCGTCGGCGCCGAGCTGCTCGTCGACCCCGTTCCGGTCGAAACCGTCGGAGTCCCGGTGGTTCCGCATCCCGGCCGTCGTGCGGACGCCGAAGGGAACCCTCGTGGCCTTCGCCGAGCGCCGGGACCGTGACGACAGCGACCTGGGCAACTTCGAGATCGTGACCGCCCGGTCCACCGACCACGGCTGCACCTGGAGCCCGTACCGGGTCATCGGCAACGACGCGAGCAACCGGGTCTCCAACCCGACCCCGGTCGTCGACACCACCACCGGGAAGATCTTCCTGTTCTCCGGCGTCACCGTCCGCCCGGGGAGCGGGGGCCGGGGCAAGGGCCTGTACCTGCAGACCAGCTCCGACGACGGCCGGACGTTCACCCCGCTGCTGAGCCGGCCGATCCGGCCGTCGGGCGCCTACAAGGGCGGGCTGCCGGGACCGGGCCACGGCATCCAGCTCAGGGTCCACCACAAGGGGCGCCTGATCATCCCGATGGGGTACCGGACGTCGGCCGGGTACTACGGCGCCTACGGCATCTACAGCGACGACCACGGCTCGACCTGGCGGGTCGGGTTCGACCAGCAGGACACGACCGGGAACATCAAGCTCATCGAGGGCACCATCGCCGAGCAGGCGGACGGTGAGCTCTTCATCAGCTACCGGGTCAAGCGGGACGGCGCCAAGGCAGGCACGGTCCGGCGGTTCGCCCGGTCCTCGAACGGCGGGACCACCCTGAGCAGGGCCTTCCGACTGGACGAGGACCTCCCGATCGTCTCCGTCCAGGGCAGCGCGCTGGGGCTCACCGGGATCCACAGCAACAAGCTGCTGTTCTCCGCCCCTGCCGACCGGACGCCGACCCTGCGCCGGGACATGACCATCTTCGTGAGCCGGACCCGGGGCGACACCTGGGGCAGGCGGTACCAGGTGGAACTGGAGAGCACGCCCGGGTCCTACTCCGACCTGGTGCAGGTCGACGCCGGCACCGTCGGGGTGCTCTACGAGACCGGGATCGCCAGGTGGAAGGAACGGATCGCCTTCGAGTCGGTGGCGATCCCGGCTCTGTCCGAGCCGCCGTCGGTGCCCTCGAGCCTGTCCCACCTGACGTCCTCGACCCGGCTCACCCCGTCGGTGAACCCGAGGGTCAGGGCGACGGTGCGGGTGGCGGGGATCTCGTCCCCTCCCGGACGGGTCACCCTCACCGCCACCCGCCCGGGCACGTCCCGCTCCGCCTCGGTGCTCCTCACCTACTCCAACCAGGGCACGCGCTGGATCACACTGCCGAGGCTCGCGAGGGGGACCTACACGCTGATCCTGAAGTACGGCGGCACCGGACGGATCAAGCCGACCTCGCGGTCCGCCGGGACGATCCGGGTGTGGTGAACCGGGCCGGGCGGTTCCCCCGGGGAGCCGCCCCTCGGTCCCGGACGCCGGACCTGCCGCCGGGCCCTGGAACCGAACCTGCCGCCGGATCCGTCACGCCGTCCGTCCGAGGCAACCGAAAGGGCCGTGCCTGCGTCGGAGGAACCGGGAGCGGCTCGAGCCGCTCGGGAACCGGTCCGCGCCGGAGGGGGCGGTCCGCACGGACACCGAGAAGAGGAACAGCATGCGACACGCCACCCGCACCCGCCCGTCCCGGGGTGCCTGGCTCACCCGGATCCGCCTCAGGCGCCGGCAGCGGGGACGCACCTCGCGTCCGTGACCGGCCGTCGGACGGCGAGACGACGGAAGGGGCAGGGTCTCCGATGGCGATGGCCATCGGAGACCCTGCCCCTTCGCCGGTCGACGACCCTCAGCTGAAGAGCCGCGATCCGCAGACCGGCCACGGATCGGCGCCGGACCGCTGGTAGAGCAGCTTCGCCCGGCTGGTCTGCTCGGCGGCCGATGCGGCCGAGGGCAGTCCGGTCCCGCCCACCGACTTCCAGGTGGACACGGAGAACTGGTAGAGGCCGTGGTAGAGACCGTTGGAGCTGACGATGGTCGGGTCACCACCGGACTCGCACTCGGCGAGAGCGGCCCAGTTGAGGCCGTCCCCGCCCGATCCCGAGGACGACGAGGACGACGACCGGGTGCCGACACCCAGGACGCGGGTCACCGGCTCGCGGACCACGGTGCTGGAGATCCTGGTGCGCCGGGTCTCCTCGCCGTCCGCCAGGACCACCCGGTAGGTGACCCTCCGGACGCCCGCGCGGCCCGGGGTGATCACCGTGGTGCTGCCCTCGGCGAGGCTACTCATGGAGCGCCGGGTCGTGCCGTAGGCGATCGACTCGGTCTCGGTGACCTTGGTGAGCCGGATCCGGGTGACGGTCACCGTCAGGCCGTCGACGACGGGGGTCCGCGCGTCGACGGACAGTCGGTCCCGATCGCCGAGGCGGATCCCCCGCTCCTGGAGGAGCGCCCCGACGGTCGCCGACGTGGTGAGCACGGTCCGGGTGGTGCCGTCCGCCTCGATGTCGACCCGCCGGGGCTGGGTCAGGCTCAGGGACAGCCCCTCCCGACCGATGCTGGCCGACCGGGACACCGACATCCGGGCGCCCTCGGTGCGGATGCCGAGGACCATGAGCGCCCCGGCGACGGTGGTCTCCGTCGTCCAGTAGGTGCCGGTCCTGCCGTTGAGGGTGAGGGTGACCGGCCGCGCGAACCGGACGACGACCTTCGCGCCGTCCCGCAGCCGGGTGGAGGGAGCCGGCGCGACGAGGTCGCGTTCCCCGACCCGGATCCCCTCCTCGTCGAGGAGTTCCCCGACGGTCTCGTCGTCGACGGACACGTGGCGGGAGACCCCGTCCACGCTGAGGGTGACGCTCCCATCGTCACCAGGGAAGAGAGTCGCTCCCCCGCCGATGACGGCGGTGAGGACTGCGGCGTGCGCCGCGAACTGGCTGGTTCTTCCGGTGAGGAAACGGGGCACGATGCTCCAGACCTCGGTCTTCCCGGGCACCGGACCCCGAGACCCGCACGCCGAGGTGCAGGCGGACGATCGCACGCTCTCGCGGCGATGCTGTCCCCCACGACACCCTGTGACGCCGGTCGACGCGGTCGTCGTCGACCGGCGTCACCGGCCGGGCCGGCGTGCTGCTCTCGGGGCGCTCCGGCCCCGGCTGTCGACGGAAACGCTAGCGAGGACAGCGCGCCCGGCCAATCCAGCTTCACCGCCAGATAACAGTGATCTTGGTTTTTGCCGTTTTCGGCCGGGTTCCCGACGACCGTTCACCCAGGTGAGATCACCCCTCATGTGCCGTATGGGTGCCTTGTCGGAGCGACATTCCTCACATCGACGCCGCAGCGAGGGACGCCGGCCGAGGGGTCCTGACGCCCGCGGTGGTCAGCCGAGGCCGGGCAGGCCGCGCCGGATGGAACGCACGGCCTGGCCGATCCGGTGCTCGTTCTCGATGAGGGCGAAGCGCACGAAGCCGTCGCCGCCGGGGCCGAACCCGATCCCCGGGGAGACGGCGACATCGCAGTCGGTCACCAGCTTCTTGGCGAACTCGATGGAGCCGAGGCTCCGGTAGGCCTCGGGGATCGGAACCCAGGCGAACATGGTGCCCCGCGGCCTGGGGACGCTCCAGCCGATCCGGTCCAGCCCGTCGCACAGGGCGTTGCGCCGGGACTCGTAGATCGCGTTGACCTCCGCCGGGTACTCGGAGGCCTCGGTGAAGGTCACCGTCGCCGCGATCTGGACGGGCTGGAAGGTGCCGTAGTCGAGGTAGCTCTTCAGCTTCGTCAGCGCCCCGACCACCTCGGCGTTGCCGAGCAGGAACGCCATCCGCCAGCCGGCCATGGAGAACGACTTCGTCATCGAGTAGAGCTCGACGGCGCAGTCCGTCGCCCCGTCGCACTCCAGGATCGACGGCGGGCGCCAGCCGTCGAACGCGACGTCGGCGTAGGCGAAGTCGTGGACGACCACGACGTCCCGTTCCCTCGCCCAGTCGACCAGGCGCTGGAAGTCGGCCAGCTCGACGGTGGCCGTCGTCGGGTTGTGCGGGAACGAGCAGACCACGACGCGCGGCTTCGGCCAGCCGTACTCCCACGCCTCGATGAGGTTGGAGACGTAGTCCTCGCCGGTGCCGATGGTCACCTGCCGGGCGTCGGCCCCGGCGAAGTACGGCCCCCAGATGTGGATCGGGTAGGACGGCGAGGGGACCAGTGCGGCGTCCCCGGGCTGGAGCAGCACCCACATGAGGTGGCTGAACCCCTCCTTGGCCCCGATGGTCGCCAGCACCTGGGTGTCGGGGTCGAGGACGACGCCGAACTGCTTGGCGTACCGGGCCGCGACGGCCTGGCGCAGCTTGGGGATGCCGCGGCTCGCCGAGTAGCGGTGGTTGCGCGGGTTGCGGGCGGCCTCGGCGAGCTTGTCGACGGCGAGGGACGGGGACGGGATGTCGGGGTTGCCGAAGCCGAGGTCGACGATGTCGCGCCCGGCTCGCCGTGCCTCCACCTTGAGACCGTCGATGATCGTGAAGACGTAGGGGGGCAGGCCGGGGATGCGACGGAACTCCATCGGGCAAGGCTACCCAGCCCTCACCCGACCCCCGCCCCGGCGACACCCGCCGCCGAAGGACCCGTCCGCCCGCCACCGAGGGGACCGCCCACTGGTGGCCAATGGGGATCATTCTCGGGTTTTGAGCCCCATTGGCCACCAGTGGTCGAGGGAATGTTGCGCTTCTCCCTACGATGCCCCCGTGACCGCGACAGCCCGACCGACGGAGCAGCCCAGCCCTCGGTCAGCAGACGACCCCGCCGTCCCACCGGAGAGCACGGCGCCGGGGGATGACCCGAGTCGGGACGACGTGCCGACGCTCCGCGCCCGGCTGTTCCCACCGGGCGCCTGGTGGACGACCGACCGGTTCTGGGGATGGTGCGGCCCGGCGATCATCGCGGCGATCGGCGGGTTCCTCCGGTTCTGGCGGCTCGACCAGCCGCCAGGGCTGAACTTCGACGAGGCCTACTACGTCCGGCAGGCGTACTCGCTGCTGCGCTGGGGCGTCGAGTTCAAGTGGATCAGCCCCTCCGACAGCCCCGACAAGGCCGTCGACATGTGGAACAACGGCCAGGTCGACGAGATCTGGACCAACGAGCCCGACTCGGTGACCCACCCGCCGCTGGGCAAGTGGATGATCGCTATCGGGGAGGGCATCTTCGGCGGGGACAACCGCTTCGGCTGGCGGTTCGGCGTCGCCCTGTTCGGCACGCTGTCCATCCTCATGCTGGCGCGGATCGCCCGGCGGCTGTTCTCCTCCACGGTCCTCGGCTGCACCGCCGGCATCCTGCTCGCCGTCGACGGCCAGCACTTCACCCACAGCCGCACCGCGCTGCTCGACCTGCCGCTCATGTTCTGGGTGCTCGCCGGCTTCGGCCTGCTGATCATCGACCACGACCGGGCGACGGCGGCGTTCCGGGAACGCGTCGAGAGCGGGAAGCCGCTCACCTGGTACTGGGGCGGGCTCTGGCTGCTGCTGCGACCATGGCGGCTGGCGGCGGCCGCGTGCTTCGGGCTCTCCATCGGCGTCAAGATCTCGGCGGTCCCGTTCCTCGGGGCGTTCATGCTGGCGACCGTGCTGTGGGATCTCGCCACACTGCGCTCCCTCGGCGTCCGCCACCGCTGGGGCTGGTTGGTCGCCAACGGCGTGCCCACCGGGATCACCATGGGACTCGCGGCCGTCGTCGCCTTCCTGTCCACCTGGACCGCCTGGTTCATCTCCACCAAGGGCTCGGACCGCTACTGGGGCGAGGACAACCCCGAGGGCTGGGGCGCCGGCATCCTCCCCAACGCGCTGCGCAGCCTGTTCCACTACACCTGGGCGGTCAACGACGCCGCCAAGGGGATCACCTCGCCGCACGCCTGGGAGTCGAACCCCTGGTCGTGGATGCCGCAGGCCCGGCCGACGATGTTCTGGCTGGACCAGGGGGTGAAGGGCTGCGGGACCTCCTCCTGCACCCAGGCCGTGGACAACCTCGGCAACCCGGTGGTCTGGTGGGGCGGCACCCTCGCCCTGTTCGTGCTGCTCTTCTGCTGGGCACTGCGCCGGGACTGGCGGGCCGGGGCGATCCTCGCCGGGGTGGCCGCCGGGTACCTGCCCTGGTTCATGTTCCAGGAGCGCACGATCTTCACGTTCTACTCGGTCTCGTTCGTCCCGTGGGTGGTGCTGGGACTGACCTACGTCCTCGGCCTGCTGCTGGGACGGTCGGACGCCTCGCCGGACCGGCGCTACCGCGGTGCCGTCGCCGCCGGCTCGGTGGTCCTGCTCGCCGTCGCCTGCTTCGCCTACCTCTACCCGATCCTGTCCGCGGACATCATCCCGACGGCGGAGTTCGACAGCCGGATGTGGCTGCCGTCCTGGCGCTGACCGATCGCTGTGGGGACGGCGCACCCGGCGCCGTCCCGACGCCACGGCAGGACGCCGTCCGGGGACGTCCCCACACCACGACAGGACGCCGTCCGGGGATGTCCCGGGGCGGTCCCGACCACGACGCGCCCGGAATCCCTACTATGCCCCGGTGACCGTGACAGCGAGCGAGACGCGCGCCCAGGCGCCGTCAGCCCAGGACGGGGTGCCCGAGGCGAGATCCGGGATCCGTCGGGTCGCCGATCAACTGACCGACGGCGATCATCCAC
>JAAYAH010000191.1 GCA_012719445.1 Actinomycetales bacterium
CTTGTAGACGCCGTGCACGTTGCCGAAGGTGAGCGCGGCCATGTACCGGCCGTTCTCGCCGAGACCGAGCGCCTCGGCCGTCGCCATGCCGTCGGCCACCGTGGTGTAGAGCTTCTCGTTGATCTCGTTGTCGACGCCGTCCTCCTCGCCGCCGACGACGCCGATCTCGACCTCGAGGATGATCTTCGCGGCGGCGGCCTTGGCCAGCAGCTCCTGCGCGATGGTCAGGTTCTCGGCCAGCGGCACGGCCGACCCGTCCCACATGTGCGACTGGAAGAGCGGGTTCTCGCCGTTCTTCACGCGCTCGAGGCTGATCTCCAGCAGCGGCCGGACGAAGCCGTCGAGCTTGTTCTTCGGGCAGTGGTCGGTGTGCAGCGCGATGTTCACGCTGTACTTCTTGGCCACCTCGTGGGCGAAGGCGGCCATCGCCACGGAGCCGGTGACCATCTCCTTGACCCCCTGGCCGGAGAAGAACTCGGCACCACCGGTGGAGATCTGGATGATCCCGTCACTCTCGGCCTCGGCGAAGCCGCGGATGGCCGCGTTCACGGTCTGGGACGAGGTGATGTTGATCGCCGGATACGCGAAGGCGTTCGCCTTCGCGCGGTCGATCATGTCGGCGTAGACCTCGGGGGTTGCGATGGGCATGTACTGCTCCTGAGATGATCGTCCACCGTGGGTACCCTCACGGCGGTGCCGTGACGGGCCACGTCCTCGCCGGGCGCGGCTCCGGGCGCTGCGGCTCTGCAGCGTGACCTCAGGGCCAGATCCTTCCACGCGGGTTCCGGGCACCCGGCACCGGAGGTCCCGGGCGTGCTGCACGCGAACCGGGCGGACCGGTCGCAGCAGCGACGCCCGACCGGGGTACCGGTCGGGCGTCGGCGCAGGTGGTGGCGTGGCGCACCGGGCCGGGACGACGACTGCACGGCTCGGACACCAGGCACCGTGGCACGCCTCAGGTCGTCATGCCGTTCAGGTCGTCATGCCGTTCAGTACGTCGTGGTGCAGCGCAGGTAGATGTCGTCGAAGTTCACGACGTTGACGTAGCCCGGGGTGCCGATGACCGAGACCCGCAGGTAGAGGTTCCTGGTGGTCGGGTGGAAGCTGATGAAGATCTGTTCCCAGCGACCGGAGCCGGGACCGAAGAGGTTGTACCTGCTGACCCCGGCGTAGGTCCAGGTACTGCTGTTGATCGCTTCGAAGTTCACGGTCAGGGTGTTCGTGGCATAGACACGGCGCTGCGCCCATACGTAGCCTCTGCACCACGTCGCCCCGGCGACCACCACCGGGGCGATCGGCTTGCCGACCGAGGTGAACCCGTTGCCGGTCTGGTCGAGGACGACCCCGCCCGATCCGCCGCGCGCCATCCCGGTGTCGAAGCTGTAGATGATCCCATAACCGCCACCGGAGGAGCCGACCTCCCAGGTGGCGGCAGGATTGTTCTCGAACCCGTCGGAGAGGGTCCAGGTGACGGTCCGTGCCGACGCCGGCGAGGCACCCGCTCCTATCGCTGCGGCGGAGAGGACGACGGCGGCGAGGATCCGGGTGGCGGGGGATCGGCTGAATCGGCTGGTGTGGTGGGATCGGCTGGTTCTGGACACGGCAGTGGCCTCTCGGTCGCACGGATGCCGCGGCCGGTCACGCAACCGATCAGCGGTCGCGGCGGTAACCGTCACAGGCTGGCACGCGGCGCCCGATCCGAGAAGATCGTCGGAAGTCGATCGGCGTTCCTCATGGTGCAGACAAGCGGGAAGGGACGCCGAGCCCTCGGCGCTCAGCCGATCGTCCCGCCCGGCGTCACCACCCCGGTCTCGTAGGCGAACACCACCGCCTGCACCCGGCTGGTCAGCCCGAGTTTGGCGAGCACGTGACTCACGTGGGTCTTCACGGTCGACTCGCCGACGAAGAACTCCTCGGCGATCTCCCGGTTGGACATCCCCCTGGCCATGCCGGCGAGGATCTCCCGCTCCCGTTCGCTGAGCTGGGCCAGACGCTCCCGCCACCCCGAGGTCACGGTCTCCCGCACCACCGCGCGCCCCTGCCGGGCCTCCAACTCCAGGCAGCGCGCCACCAGGGTGCGGGTGACCGACGGGTCGATGAGGCAGTCCCCGCGGTGCACGGCCCGGATGGCGTCGACGAGGGCGTCCGGGCCGGAGTCCTTGAGCAGGAACCCGGCGGCACCGGCGCGCAGGGCGCCCAGCACGTACTCCTCGTCGTCGAACGTCGTCAGCACCAGCACCCCGGTCGGCGACATCGACGCCGGGCGGTGCTCCGCCGCCGCGACGATCCTCCGGGTCGCCTCGATGCCGTCCAGGCGCGGCATCCGGATGTCCATGAGCACCACGTCGGGGCCGCAGGCCCGGACCGCGCCCACCGCCTCGACGCCGTCCCCCGCCTCCCCCACCACGATCATGTCCGGCTCGTTGTCCACGATCATCTTGAGCCCGGCGCGGATCACGCCCTGGTCGTCCGCGACGATCACCCGGATCCGCCGCCCAGCACCCTCGGCCCCGTCCGTCACGCCTGGTCCCTCCCGTCCCGTCCCCGATCCTCAGGCCCGGCCAGCATCCCCGACGACCCGGGGTCAGTGCCAGACCCGGTGCCGGATGTCCGGTCGGCCGTCGTCACCGGAGTGCCACCGAGGGCCGGGATCGGGGCCGCCGCGGTGCCGACGGCCGGGAGCACCGGCGTCGACGACGACCGGCCGAGCACCGGGAGCGCGACCGGCAGCCGGGCGGAGACCCGCCACCCCCCGAGGTCGCCAGCCCGCACCTCGAACCGGCCCCCGCAGCTGACGGCCCGCTCGCGCATCCCGCGCAGCCCGTGCCCGACCCGCCCGGACCCGCCGACCGTCGCCGTCCCTGGCGGACCGCAGGTCCCGTCGTCGTCGACCTGCAGCGCGATCTCGCCGCCCTCGACCCGGAGGCTCACCTCGGCCCTGGTCCCCCTGGCGTGCACGAGCGTGTTGGTCAGTGCCTCCTGGACGATCCGGACCGCGGCCATCTCCACCGTCGGGGACAGCACCGGCAGCGGCTCCGGCATCTCCAGCCGGACCGCGAGGCCCGCGGCCTCAACCCTGGCCGCGATCTCGGTGAGATCGGCGAGCCGCAGCTCGGGCACCAGGTCACCGGCGGCCGAGCCGTCGGTCGAGCGCAGCACCCGGACGATCTGCCGCATCGCCGCGAGCGCCTCCTGCCCGGTGAGTGCGATCCACCGCACGGTGTCCCTGGCCTCCTCCGGACGCCGTCCGGCCACCCGGTCGGCCGCCTGCGCCCGGATGACCATGGCGCTGACGTGGTGGGCGATGACGTCGTGCAACTCCCGCGCGATCCGGGTCCGCTCGACGGCGACCACCTGCTCCGCCTCCAGGTGACGCAACCGCTCCAGCTCGGCGTTGCGCTGCTCCAGGGCCTCGGCGACGCTGCGCTGCCGGGCCGCCCCCCGGCCGAGCAGGTAGCTGCCGCCGGTGGTGACGCAGGCGAGGACCAGGTCGGAGACCCGCAGATCGATGAGCGTCTCCTTGATCATTCCGGAGTAGAAGAGGTCCCATTGGTGGACCTGGAAGTTGTCGTAGATCACCGTCCAGGGCATCGTGATCGTGACGGTGCCGCCCAGGACGAGCGGCAGGCACCAGAGCGGGCGGGTCCTCCCGCAGGCCCCCGCGGCGTAGGCGGCCACCGCCAGCGGGAAGAGGTAGGCGAGGACAGGGGGCTCGTAGAAGGTCAGCCCCCTCATGGTCGTCGCGACGGACACCCCGACGAACACCAGCGGGTAGACGACGACCGCGAGGAGCAGCGCCGAGACGGGCCGGAGCCGGCGCAGGACGATGACCATGGCCGTCGTCGCGAAGAGCAGGTGGATGCCGGGCAGGTACCGCCAGGTCAGCGCCCGGGCGAGGGCGGCGACCAGCGGCCACGCCGCGAGGACGATCCCGGCGAGCACGACGTCCTGACCGGCGGTCCCCAGCCGCCTCCACCACCTGTGCACGGACCCACGGTAGGGGCCCGGGACCCGCTGTCGATCAGTCTTCGGAGGGATCGGGGACCGAACGGGGTCGGCCTCCCGGCGGAGCCCGGCACGAGCCGGAACCGACGGCGGACCGACGGCGGACCGACGGCGGACCGACGGCGGACCGACGGCGGACCGACGGCGGACAGAGCCCGGAATCGGGCGGCGGACGCTGCCAGGGCCCGGGCCGTGAGCCGAGACCCGGAATCGGACGGCGGACGATGCAACGAAACCCGGTTCCCCGGCGTGTCACTGGTTGAGCGCAGTGGATCAGCTGTGACCCTCCCGGCGCCGGTGCCGGGCGGGAATGACCGAGGACGGAGCGTGGACGGACGGATGGCGACGAGCACCCAGACGGCGAACGGAGCGGCCGGGGGAACCCGCTCCGGGCTCACCGTCGGCCCGCTCGGCCCTGGCGAGCACGCCGAGGCCGCGTTCCGGTTCGGGGCCAGCTTCCTGCAGACCCCGCAGTGGGCCGCGGTCAAGCCCGACTGGACGGCGGAGAGCCTCGGCTGGCGCACCGCGGACGGCGACCTCGTCGGCTCGGCCCTCGTCCTGCACCGGCGGCTCCCCGGCAGCGGCGGTCGCACCCTCGCCTACCTGCCGGAAGGCCCGAGTCTGCCCTGGGCCGACGTCGCCTCGGCGCCGGCGGACTGGCTCGACCCGCTGCTCGCCCACCTGCGCTCGCGCCGCGCCTTCGCCGTCCGGATGGGCCCCCTGGTGCCGCTGTACCGGTGGCGGGCCGGCACCGCCAAGCGCGGGCTGGCCGACCCCGCGACCAGCCGGCTCGCCGACCTCACCGCCGACGTCGAGGATGCCACCGGCACCGCGCTCGTCACCGCCCTGCGCGCCACCGGTTGGACCCAACTGGGCGGCGGGGAGGGCTTCACCGCCGGCCAGCCCGACCACGTCGTGCAGATCCCCCTGCTCGGCCGCACCGTGGACGACCTCCGCGCCGGGATGAACCAGGAGTGGCGGCGCAACCTGCGCCGGGCCGCCCAGGCCGGCGTCGTCGTCCGTCGCGGTGACGCGGCCGACCTGGAGACCTTCCACGCCCTCTACGCGGAGACCGCCGGCAGGGACCACTTCACCCCCCGCCCCCGGAGCTACTTCACCCGGATGTGGCGGGCCTTCCACCCGGAATCGGACGGAACCGGGGACGCCGGGCCGGCAGGCACCTCGGCGGGTGGCCCGGCCGAGGCCCCGACCGGCTCCCCGGTCGGGGGGCGCCCCGAGCTGCGGCTGTACCTGGCCGAACTGGACGGCGAGGCCCTCGCCGCCGCGACCGTGGTCACCCTGGCCCGGCACGCGTGGTACGGGTACGGCGCCTCGACGAGCAGGCGGCGGGACGCCCGGGCGTCCAACGCGGTGCAGTGGCAGGCGCTGCAGGACGCCGTCGCCGACGGCTGCCACGTCTACGACCTCCGCGGGATCGGCTCGACCCTCGATCCCGGCTCCCCGCTCGCCGGGCTGCTCCGCTTCAAGCTGGGCACCGGCGGCGAGGTGGTCCGTTACGTCGGCGAGTGGGAGCTCTCCCTGTCCAGGACCTGGCACACGGCGTTCCGCACCGGGATGGCCGCGCAGTCCAGGGTCAGGGCGATGCGGAAGAGGACAGCAGGCAGGGCGACGGGCGGGACGACGCCGGCGTCCGGAACACAGGCACCCAGCACCGGGGGCGAGTCATGAGCTTCGACCTGACCATCGACGGGCCCCGATGGCGGACCCACCTGGACGCGATCCGCGCGACGGTCCCCGGCCTGGTTCCGGTGATCAAGGGCAACGGCTACGGCTTCGGCCGGGCCCGGCTGGCCCGCGAGTGCGCCCGGATGGGCGTGGACACGGTGGCCGTCGGCGCCCTGTCCGAGGTCGGCGACGTCCGGGAGCACCACTCCGGCGACATCCTGGTCCTCGAACCGCTCCGCCCGGGTGAGGCGTCGGCCGCGGTGCCGGTGCACCTCGGAGTGATCCGCACGGTGTCCCGGCTGGACGTCGTCGAGGAGCTGGCGGCGCTCGCGGTGCAGGGCCACCGGGTCCCCCGGATCGTCGTCGAGATGGACTCCCCGGTCCACCGGCACGGGATCGAGTGGACGGCGCTGCCCCGGCTGCGCAAGCTGCTCACCCGGCTGCCGGTCAACGGGTTCGCCCTCCACCTGCCGCTCTGCGGCCCCGCGGCGAAGGTCGCCACCACGGCCCTCGACCGGCTCCGGGCCGCGGGCCTCTCGCCGTGGAACCTCTGGGTGTCCCACCTGGCCGGCGCCGAGCTCGAGCGGTTCCGCGAGTACGCGGCCGCCGGGCCGGACCCGGTGGTGGTCAGGCCGCGGATCGGCACCGCACTGTGGCTCGGCGACCGGGGTGCCCTGCACGCCACCGGCGAGGTGCTCGACGTGCACCGGGTGCGCCGGGGCGAGCCGATCGGCTACCGCCAGCGGCACGCGTCCCGGTCGGGATGGATCGTCGTGGTCTCCGGGGGGACCGGGCACGGGGTGGGCCTGCGCGCTCCGACCTGCGGCGGCAGCCCGAAGCAGCGGGCACGGAACGCGGCGACGGCCGCCCTGCACGGAGCCGGGCTGACCCGCTCCCCGTTCCGCTGGAACGGGCGCAGGCTGCGGTTCGCCGACTCGCCGCACATGCAGGTGTCCATGCTCCTGGTGCCGGACAGCGCCGTCCCGCCACGGGTCGGCGACCTCCTCGACTGCGACGTCCGGATGACCGTCACCACCTTCGACGCCGTCCACCTGCTCGGCAACGAGGGCCGGATGAACACCGACCTCACCGGCTCCCGGGACGACCTGCACAGCCTCGACGTCCCCGGCGTGCCCGGCCAGGTCGGTCCCGGGACCTGCCCGGAGCCCGGTCCCGGCCACCACGAGCCCTCCGGCCCCGACCTGCCGGACCCGCTCGACCTGCCCGGCCTGTCCGACCTGCCCGAGGCGATCTCGGATCGGGCGCGGCTGCGCCCCACCGGCTGACACCTCCCCGGCCCACCGGCCCCGCCGTCGCGCCCCACCCGGCACGACCACGCCACCCGGCACGACCACCCCGCCCGACACGACCACCCCGCCCGACACGACCACGCCACCGGCGGGAGGCGGGCGTGCCGACCGGTGGCACGATGCGCTGGTGTCCCTCGTCCTGAGCTGCCCCCGGGTCCTCACCGGAGAGTCCGACCTCGGCCCCGGATGGGTCCGGATCGGCTCCGGACAGGTCCTCGACGTCGGCACGGGCGAGCCCCCCGGGCCGGTCGACGTCGGCCTTCCGGACGGCGTACTCGTCCCCGGGCTCGTGGACGCCCAGGTCAACGGCGCCTTCGGGATCGACCTCGCGAACGCCGACCCGGCGGGCTGGGCCGAGGTCGCCGCCCGGCTCCCGTCGACCGGGGTCACCGGCTTCCTGCCGACCCTGACCAGTGGCCCGGTCGACGACCTCGTCGCCGGGGTGCGACGTCACCGCGAGGTGCTGCGGCTGCTGCGCTCGCTGCCCGGCGCCGCCCGCAGCCTCGGGGTGCACCTGGAGGGCCCGTTCCTCGCCCCGGTCCGCCGCGGGGTGCACCCGTCGGAGCATCTGCGACGTCCCGACCCGGAGATCGCATCCCGGCTGCTGGACCTCGCGGCCGAGGGTTCGCTCGCCTGCGTCACCCTCGCCCCCGAACTGCCCGGCGCCCTGTCCCTGGTGACCGACCTGACCGCGGCGGGGGTTCGGGTCGCCGTCGGCCACACCGAGGCCGGGGAGGACGACGTCCTGGCGGCAGTCTCGGCCGGCGCGACCCTGGTCACCCACCTGTTCAACGCCATGCCCCCGCTGCACCACCGGGCCGTGGGCCCGATCGGGGTCGCGCTCACCGACCCCCGGCTGACCTGCGGACTGATCGCGGACGGGCAGCACGTGGCACCGCGGATGATCCGGCTCGCCCTCGGCAGCGCCCCGGGCAGGGTCATGCTCGTCACCGACGCCGTCGCCGCCCTCGGCCTGCCACCGGGCAGGTACCGGCTCGGCGACAGGGAGATCATCACCACCGCCGGCGGGGGACCGGCCGTCGCCGCGGACGGCACCCTGGCCGGGGGCTGCCTCCCGCTCGACGCGATGGTCGACGTCACCGTCGCCGCCGGGGTTCCGCTGCGGGACGCGGTGGAGGCCGCCACCGGGGTCCCCTCGGCAGCCCTCGGCCGCCCCGACCTCGGCAGGCTCGCCCCGGGCTGCCCGGCGGACGTCGTGTGGCTCGCCCCGGCCCCCGGCACCACCGCGTTCCGTGCCCGGGCGACGTGGGTCGGCGGCCGGCTCGCCCACGACGACGGCACCAGGCCGGAGCTCGACCGGCTGCGGGACCGGAACGACCCGGGATCGGTCCCGCCGAGCCCCGCGTGATCACTGTCTCCGGCGTGATCACCGTCTCTGGGCCGGAACGACCACGACCCCGGTCGTCCACGCACACAACTGGTGATCACTGCGCTGACACGTGAGAGGGGCGTGCCGGTCAGGCCTCCGTCGGTGCGGCGTGGAGGCGTACCCAGGCGTGCATGGCGATCGCCGCGGCCGCCCCGGCGTTGATCGAGCGGGTGGAACCGAACTGCGCGATGGACAGCACCACCCGGCAGGCGTGCCGCGCGGCGTCCGAGAGCCCCGGCCCCTCCTGTCCGAAGAGCAGGACGCACTCCCGGGGCAGGGAGTAGGTCTCCAGGGGCAGCGCGCCGGGCAGGTTGTCCACCCCGATCAGCGGTAGGCCCTCGGCGTCGGCCCAGGAGGCGAGCGCCGCGGCGTCCTGGTGGTGGACGACGTGCAGGTAGCGATCGGTCACCATGGCACCTCGCCGGTTCCAGCGACGCCGCCCGACGACGTGCACGGCCGCCGCGTTGAAGGCGTTCGCGGTCCGCACCACCGACCCGATGTTGAGGTCGTGCGTCCAGTTCTCGATGGCGACGTGGAAGGGACTGCGACGGAGGTCGAGATCCGCCCGGATGGCCTCGACGGTCCAGTAGCGGTATCGGTCGACGACGTTTCGGCGGTCACCGTTGCGCAACAGCTCCGGGTCGTACCGGGGGTCGGTCGGCCACGGTCCCCGCCACGGCCCGACCCCGACCCGGTGACCGGTGTCGTCCGCCCGGTGACCCCTCTCGTCCGCCCGGTGACCCCTCTCGTCCGTCCGGTGACCCGTCGGGTTCTCGGGATGGCCGGCTCCACCCTCGCCGACCGTCTCACGCTGCTCCACACGGGCACCCTGCCATGCCCCGCTCACCGACCGTGCGACCCGTCGTCCGTCGGAGGCACGACAACCCGGACCGATGTCCCGAACCGTGGGACACCGAACACCTCTCCCCCGCGCGGCACGTACCCTGACCGCGTGACCTACACCGCAGTCGACGCCCTGAGCGTCTTCATCGCCGGCCTGGAATGGCTCAACCCGGAGACGATCCTCGACGCCCTCGGCACCTGGGCGTTGTGGGGAGCGGTCGCGATCGTGTTCGCCGAGACCGGACTCCTCCTGGGCTTCTTCCTCCCCGGGGACTCGCTGCTGTTCGCCGTCGGCATGTTCATCGCGAGCGGGGACATCGACCAGCCGCTGTGGCTGGCCTGCGTGATCCTCATGGCGGCTGCGTTCGCCGGCAACGTCGTGGGTTACGAGATCGGCCACGCGAGCGGCCCGGCCATCTTCAACCGACCGGACTCGCGGCTGTTCCGCAAGGAGTACGTCGACAAGACCTCCGAGTTCTTCGAGAAGTACGGTGCCAGGGCGATCGTGCTGGCCCGGTTCGTGCCGATCGTGCGCACGTTCATCACGGTCACCGCGGGTGTCGGCCGGATGGACCGGCGCCGGTACATCGCCTACAGCGGTCTCGGCGCGGTGCTGTGGGCCTGCGGGGTCACGGTTCTCGGGTACTTACTCGGCTCGGTGCCGTTCGTGAAGAACAACATCGAGGTCATCCTCATCGCCATCATCCTGGTCTCGGTGGTCCCGATGATCACCGAGTACCTCCGTGAGCGCCGCCGCTCCCGGACCGCCGACGCCATGGCCGTCGCGGAGCAGGCAGCGGCCTCGACGTCCGAGGACCACACCCCGGTGGCCGCCAAGGAGAGGTGAGCCCGCGCGCGGCCACCGCGACGACGGCGCTGACGGCCAGACCGGTGCAGCCGGCGCCGACGAACACCGCCCGGGGTCCGGCGAGCCCACCGAGCGGCCCGCCCGCGACGATGCCGACGAGGTTGCAGGTCTGGACCACACCGACGACCGCCGCGAGCACCCGGCCGCGGACGGCGTCCGGGACCCTGGCCAGCAGCAGCGCGTTGAGGCACACCGTGAGCACGCCGTTGGCGAGACCGACGACGGCGATCGCGGCGCCGAAGGCGACGAGCGAGGGGCTGAGGCCGGCGGCCAGCACCCCCACGGCGACCACGACGAAGGACGTCCTGACCGCCCGTGACCGGGCCGGGGTCCCGTCGATGCGGCCGCCGACGAGCGATCCGGCGATCATCCCCAGGGCGATCATCGCCCCCATGACGCCGTAGGCCGTCGGCCCGCCACCGAGGACGTCGCGGACCAGGAACACCTCCAGCACCAGGATCACGTGCAGGCAGAGCACCAGGACCACCATCCCGGTCACCAGCGGCCGGAGCACGGCGTCGTCCCGGATCCAGGCGAACCCGGCCCAGATCCCGGAGCCTCCGGAGTCGTCGGGCTCGGGACGGCGCACCCCCCGTACCGCCACCGCCGCCGCCCCGAGCGCGGCGAAGGACCCGGCATCCACGGCCAGGGCGGTCACCGTGCCGCCCCAGGCGACCAGTACCCCGCCGAGCGCCGGTCCGGCGACGCCCATGAGGGTCATCGCGGCCTGGACGGTTCCGACCGCCCGGCCGACCTCGTCCCTCTCGGTGACAGCGGGGACGAGGGCCGTCCACGCCGGACCCGAGACGGCCTGGCCCGCGCCGAGCGCGAACAACAGGACCAGGGTTCCGCCGATGGTGGCGGGGCCGTCCGGGACCACGGCGATGAGCAGGGCGAGGGCGAGCACGCAGCAGCCCTCCCAGACGACGGTCCCGACGGTGAGCAGTCGGGACGCCACCCGGTCCACGAGCCGGCCGGCCAGCGGAGCCCCGAAGGCCAGCGGAACGGCCGAGGCCACGAGCACCGCGGCGACCCCCGTGGTCCCCCAGCCCGAGGCGTGGGCGTGCAGGAGGACGGCGACGACGGCGACCTGGTCGCCGAGGAACGAGAGCGCCCTGCCCGCGGTGATGAGGCGGACGTCCCGGTTCCGCAGCACCCCGCCCCAGGGCCACCCGTCCCTGCGGGGACCTCTGCTCCTGCCACGCCACCTCGGCTCGCGGGGGCGCCTCGGCTCGCGGGGGCACCCACCCCCACGGGACCGCCTCGGCCCGCGGGGGTGCCTGTCCTCAGGGGGCTGCCTCGGCTCCCCTGGTCGTCGGGTCTCCCCTGGGCGTCGGGTCTCCCCTGGACGTTCCCGGGATTCATCAAGCATTCGCTTCACGTTTCGTGAAGCTACTCCTTCACATACGGGGGTCGCAAGCAGCAGTCCCCCGTGCGGCGGTCGTACGCTGGGCGGGTGAACGAGGCGGTGCCCGACCGGGCAGGGTGGAGAGGCGGGCAACCGGGGGACCGTCACGCCGGGGAGGCGTCGCAGGCAGCCCCCGGCATGCCCGACGAACCCGGTGGCGAGAGAGCCGATCCGGCCGGGGGCTGCGCCGAGGACGGTGCCGTCGTGATCAGCGATCCGAGGACCATTCGTGCCCTGGCCCACCCCGCTCGGATCACCGTCCTGCACCACCTCTACGCGGGCGAGGTGCTCACCGCGACGGAGTTCGCACAGCTCTCGGGGCTCACAGCCAGCGCCATGAGCTACCACCTCAGGGCGCTCGAGCGCTGGGGACTCATCACCCGGGCCGAACCGGCGGGAGACGGGCGCGAACGGCCCTGGCGTTCCCTCGGCACCTCGATCCGGGTCGAGGCCGATGCCTCCGTCGCCGCCAGAGCGGCCGAAGGCCTGCTGCTGGGCAACCTGGTCGACCTGCTGCGGAAGGACCTCACCACGGCCCTGGCCTGGTCGGCTCCGATGGCGCCGATGACTCGGGACGACCCCGACCGGTCGGACGACGACGCCCCCCCGCCCACGAACCCGGCGCCTCCGATGGGGTTCACCGTCGTGCCGGTGACCCTGACCGGCGACGAGGCGGAGCAGCTCATGACCGAGCTGCACGCGCTGCTGGAGGGCAGGGCGGGCCGGGAGCCCGACCGGGGAGCCCGGCGGTACCACGTGTTCTGGGCTGCCCTCCCCCTCACTCCCGAGCCGGGCCCCGAGGACCCCGAGGGCACCGACCCGGAGGGCTGAGGCGCCTGGCCGCCGTCCAACCCTCCGTACCGGAACCGACAGGTGATCGGTGCCGGGCGCGGTCTCCGAGCCCGCGGATGATCGGTGCCGACGCGGTCTCCGAGCCCGCGGAGGACCGGTGC
>JAAYAH010000192.1 GCA_012719445.1 Actinomycetales bacterium
CCAGTCCTGCGAGTCGACGTCCCAGATGACCTCGGTCAGACCGTACTTGGCCTCGACCGCGCGCAGGGTCGAGTTGGTCTCTCCGTAGGGCGGCCGGAACAGCTTCGGTGTGCCGCCGCCGGCGTTCGCGATCGCCTGCTGGGTACGGGCGATCTCGGAATCCATCTGGGACTGGCTCAGCTGCGTCATGTGGGGGTGGGTGTAACTGTGGTTGGCGACCCACATGCCCGCGTCCACCTGGGCCCTGACCAGGGAGGGGTTGGCGGCGGCGTTCTGGCCCTGGTTGAACATGGTGGCCCGCAGCCCGTTCTGCCTGAGCGCGTTGAGCAGGTTCATGGTGGAGCCGGACGACGGGCCGTCGTCGAAGGTGAGTCCGACGTAGCCGTTGCAGGCGGCGGCCTGCGCCGGGGTGGCGTTGACGGTGGAGGTCACGGTGCCTGCCAGGGTGAGTGCTGCGGCGGCCAGCCCCGTGACCAGGTACCGGGTGACCGGCTGTCGCTTTCCGGTGCTCATGGGGGGTCCTCCTCGTCCGCGGTCAGCCTGCGCTGCAGGAGACCGACGGCCAGGTCCAGTTGCCGTTCGTCATGATCGTGGCGCCCCAGTTGTTGCCGCTGCCGTTGGACCGGGCGACGAGCGTCTGGGCGTCGGGATAGGAGGCGCTGATGTTCCAGGTCGCGGAGACCTTCGCCGGGGAGGGGACGCGCATGGTGACGGTCCAGTTGCTGGAGCCGCTCACCGAGACGTTGAGGTTGTAGCGGTCGCCCCAGCTCTCACCGGCCGAGAGCGTCGCGGTGCAGCCGCCGTTGCCGCCGCCTCCGCCGCCGCCTCCGCCACCGCCACCGCCGCCACCGCCACCGCCACCGCCGGAGCCCTCACTCACGGTGATGTTGGAGCTGCCGCTGCTCTGGTAGCCCTCGGTGGCCATGATCATGTAGTTGTGGTTGCCCAGGTTCATCCCCTCGCTCGCCCAGGCGTCGAAGTGGTTGCCGCTGGTGATGGTGCCGCCCGTGCGCCTGGACTGCCGGACGCTCCAGTACTGGTCGAAGGTCCTGGTGCCCTCGATCGAGGGGGCGTTGTACCGGGTCGTCTTGTAGATGTCGTACGTGCCACCGTCGCTGTTGACGGTGCCCTTGTACTCACCGGTGGGCCGGTAGGTGCCCCAGTTGTCGACGATGTAGTACTCGACGAGCGGGCCGGTGGTCCACCCGTAGAGCGTCAGGTACGCGTTCCCGGACGGGTTGAAGGAGCCGGAGTAGTTGACGGTCTTGCGCCCGCCGGTGCTCCAGCCCTTGCCCGCGACGAAGTTGCCGGTGTTGCTCCACTGGGTTGCGTAGTTGCCGCCGGAGCCCAGGTCCATGGAGACGGTTCCCTGGGCGTCGGTCCAGAAGGAGTACCACCAGCCGTTGTTGGTGCCGGTCTGGTTCGTGGTGACGGCGGCGGTGGCGGTGGTCGCGGTCAGGAGCAGAGCGGTGACGGCGGCCAGCACGATGGTCCAGACGCTTCGGACGCTGAGCAGCAGTCGGCCGCGTCTGCGGCCCTTCGGGTGGGTGGACACGTTCATGTGGTGCGCCTCCTGTGACGGCTCGAGGGGGAGGTCGATTGCCGGACAGTGTTGGTCTGTGCGCGTCAACCGTCAATGGTTTCGGTGAATGTTTCGAAATCTTCGCTTGATCAAAGACTGGCATTGATTCACATATACGCAGGTCAACACTGATGTTGAACCGGTCAATCTTTGCGTCCGCAGCATGAAGGTCGGAATGGTGCCGAAGATTGACTTGCAGTCACCGAATGTTTCGATGCGCCCCGGGGCGGACTCACGGCTCGACGGGCGG
>JAAYAH010000193.1 GCA_012719445.1 Actinomycetales bacterium
ACCCCCGCCGGGCAGGTGAAGCTCACCGACTTCGGGATCGCCAAGTCGATGGGCGCCTCCGCCGTCACCCAGACCGGGATGGTCGTGGGCACCGCCCAGTACATCTCCCCCGAGCAAGCCATGGGCCACACCACCTCACCGGCCGGGGACGTCTACTCCCTCGCTGTGGTGGGGTACGAATGCCTGGCCGGGCACCGGCCGTTCGTCGCCGAGTCCCCGGTGTCGATCGCGATTATGCACGTACGCGAGGCCGCGCCGCCGCTGCCGGACTCGGTTCCCGAACCGGTGCGCCGCGTCCTCGCCGAGGCCATGTCCAAGGACCCCTCGCGCCGCTACCCCGACGGAGGCGCGTTCGCCGACGCGATCTCCGACGTCCGGTCCGGTCGGGACCCGCGTCCGCCGAGCGCGTTCATCGCCGCCGCCGGTGCGGCCGGGGCCGCGGGCGCGGCCGCCGGGTTCGCCGCCGGCGCGACCGCCGCCACCACGGTCCTGCCCGAGGGCACGGCAACGGGCACCCCCGGTCCGACGGCAGGGCCGGCGCCTACCCGCTCGTATACACAACTCCACCCGGGCGCCGCCGGGGGCGGCCCGCGCGGCCAGGGTCCCGCCCCGACCGGGCCGCGGCCCCGGACGACTCCCCCGCGCCTGCAGGCCCCGCCGCCGGTCACCTCCCGGCCGCCGCAGCGGCGCTCCGGGAGCGGAGCCGGCGGCTGGTTCCTCGTCGTCTTCCTGCTCGTGGCCCTCATCGCCCTCGCCGGCGCGATCGCCCTGTCCAACGCGGGCGTGTTCGGCCCCGGCGGCCTCTTCGGCGGGACCACCACCACGACCCCCCGGACCACCGCGCCCTCCTTGCCGCCGGTGACCATCACCACCACCCAGACCCCCACCGAGCGGCCGACACCCACGCCCTCACCGACGCCGGAGCCCACCACGCAGCCGAGTCCGACCCCCACCGAACCGTCGAGCCCGGACCCGGGGGATCTGCTGGACTCGATCACCTCCGAGCTGGACTCCCTGGTCCCCCGGTTCAACCAACAGGACGGCCCGCAGGGCGCGGACGTCCAGGGCCGGGGCGCCCCGGCGCAGGAACCGCGGGGATTCGGCGGTGAGCGCGGATGAGCACCCCGTCGATCCTCGCCGGGCGCTACGAGATCGGGGAAGTCCTCGGCTACGGGGGCATGTCCGAGGTCCACCGCGGCCGCGACACCGTCCTCGGACGCGACGTGGCGGTCAAGATCATGCGGCCCGAACTGGCCCGCGACGAGACCTTCTACCAGCGCTTCCGCAGGGAGGCGCAGAACTCCGCCTCCCTCAACCACCCGTCGATCGTCGCGATCTACGACCAGGGTGAGGAACCCACCGCCGACGGCGCCCTGCCGTACATCGTCATGGAGATCGTCGAGGGCGACACGCTCCGGGACATCGTCAAGATGGACGGCCCGATGGACCTCGACCGCGCCCTGGGCGTGATGGCCGACGTCTGCGGGGCGCTGGGCTTCTCGCACAAGAAGGGGATCATCCACCGGGACGTGAAGCCGGCGAACATCATGATCTCCCGCGACGGCGCGGTGAAGGTGATGGACTTCGGCATCGCCCGCGCGGTCGCCGACTCCACCTCGACTCTCACCCAGACCTCCTCGGTCCTGGGCACGGCCCAGTACCTGAGCCCGGAACAGGCCCGCGGCGAGACCGTCGACGCCCGCTCGGATCTGTACTCCGCGGGCTGCGTGCTGTACGAGATGGTCACCGGCACCCCGCCCTTCACCGGCGAGTCGCCGGTCGCCGTGGCGTACCAGCACGTCCGCGAGACCCCGCGCCCGCCGTCCGCGGTCAACCCTGCGGTCAACCGGTACGTCGACGCGGTGGTCATGCAGGCCATGGCCAAGAACCCGGACAACCGCTACGCCTCCGCCGGGGACATGCGATCCGACCTGCTCGCCGTGCTCACCGGCGGGCGGCCCGCCGCGCCCCTGGTGTTGACCGACGACGAGCTCGACGACGACCAGCGGCCCGACGCCCCGCACGGGTTCACCGGCGCCGGATACGGATCGGGGCGTTCGGACTGGTCGGACCCGTCCGACGCCCGGACGGAGGTCCACGACCTCGCCGCCGTCCCCTCCGGTACCGGCGGGGGGCGGGTCTCGCGGGCTCAGCACCGGGTCGACAGCCGGAACCGGCCCCGGGCGATCACCATCGCGTTGTCGGTCCTGCTCGTGCTGGGCGTGATCGCCGCGGCCTCCATCTGGGCCACCGGCGACGGGGGACCAGGGTTCTCGCAGCAGCAAGAGGTCACCATCCCCGAGGTCGCGCAGCGTCCCGCGGAGGAGGTGGTGGCGGAACTCACCGCCCTGGGCCTCGAGCCGGTGCAGGTTCCCCAGCCCGATCCCCGGATCCCCGTCGGACACGTCATCTCCTCGGACCCCATCGCCGGAAAGCGCCTGGCCGTGGGCTCCGAGATCACCCTGGTGATCTCCACCGGCCTGCCGATACTGTCGGTGCCCAACGTCATGAGGATGTCGCCCGTCGACGCCCGGCGGGCCCTCGAGGAAGCCGGCTTCCAGGTCGTGCCGGAGAACGAGGTGCGCCCGTCGACGATCGAGGACCTGGACAAGGTGGTCGACACCGATCCCCCACCCGGGGCACAGGTCCCCTCCGACCGCCCCGTGCGGCTGACCGTCGGCTCCGGCCCCGAGCAGGTACAGGTACCGAACGTCGTGGGGCAGGGCGTCGACTCGGCGCGCGCGACCCTCGAATCCGCGGGATTCCGCGTGGACACGCGGCGTGTCGACGGCACCGCCCCCGAGGGCCGGGTCGTCGAGCAGTCCACGGCCGCGGGGCAACCCCAGCTCAAGGGCGCCACCATCACCATCCAGGTCTCGGCCGGCAATCGCTTCGCCATGCCGAACCTCGTCGGGGACACGGTCGAGCAGGCGCTGGTGAAACTCGAGCAGGCAGGGTGGCGCGGCGGCCGCGGACAGCTGGTCGAGCTGCCCCAGAACGACCCCGACCTCAGCCGGATCGGGCAGATCTACTCGCAGCAGCCTCCCGTCGGCGAGGCGGGGATCAACGACCAGGTGGTCGTCCGGGTGATCCGGTTCGGCCTGGTCCCCGGCCCGGGCTGAGTCCCGGCCGGGTCCGGGAGGCCGAGGTCAGACCAGTGCGGCACCGCGGGCCCGGTCGAGTTCGCTCTCGAGCCGCGCCACCAGGGCCTCCGCCGGACGCTCACCGCAGATGCCCAGCCAGTTCGCGAGCATCCGGTGGCCACCGTCGCTCATCACCGACTCCGGATGGAACTGCACCCCGTGGATCGGCAGCTCGCGGTGGCGCACGGCCATGAGCAACCCCGACCCGGTCCACGCCGTGGCCACCAATTCCTCCGGAAGCGTCTCCGGCAGGACGGTCAACGAGTGGTACCGGGTCGCCGTGAACGGACTCGGGATCCCGGCGAGGACCCCCGAGCCGTCGTGGGTGACCTGGCTCGTCTTGCCGTGCATCAGCTCCTCCGCCCGGTCGACGGTCGCACCGAACGCCGCGCCGATCGCCTGATGCCCCAGACAGACTCCCAGCACGGGGACGCCCGTGCGCCCGCAGACCTCGATGAGCGGCATCGTCGCACCGGCCCGGTCAGGCGTTCCCGGGCCGGGGCTGAGCAGGACGCCGTCGAAATCCGCGACCACGCTCTCGAGCCCGGCCGGGTCCACGTCGCCGTGCGGGCCGACGAGCCTGTCGTCGTCGTTCCGCCACACCTCACACGTCGCGCCCAACTGCCCCAGGTACTGGACCAGGTTGTAGACGAAGCTGTCGTAGTTGTCGACG
>JAAYAH010000194.1 GCA_012719445.1 Actinomycetales bacterium
GAGCTTCGCCATGACGCGGTGGGTGATCGTCGCGCCGACCTGGCTCTTGATGTCGTCGCCGACGATCGGCACCCCGGCGTCCTCGAACTTCTTCGCCCATACCGGGTCGGAGGCGATGAACACCGGCAGCGCGTTGACGAAGGCGACCTTCGCGTCGATCGCGCACTGCGCATAGAACTTGTCCGCCTGCTCCGAGCCCACCGGCAGGTAGGAGATGAGGACGTCGACTCGCCGCTCGCGCAGCACGCTCACGATGTCGACCGGCTCCTCGTCGGACTCGGTGATCGTCTCGCGGTAGTACTTGCCGAGGCCGTCGAAGGTGTGGCCGCGCTGAACGGTCACCCCGAGCGGCGGTACGTCGCAGATCTTGATCGTGTTGTTCTCGCTCGCGGCGATCGCGTCGGAGACGTCGAAACCGACCTTCTTGGCGTCGACGTCGAACGCGGCCACGAACTCGATGTCACGGATGTGGTAGTCGCCGAACTGCACGTGCATGAGCCCCGGCACGGTGCTGGCGGGGTCGGCGTCCCGGTAGTAGTGAACGCCCTGCACCAGGGACGCGGCGCAGTTGCCGACGCCGACGATGGCGACGCGGACGGAACCCATGCGTTGCTCCTCACTGTGTGTGCTGCTCTGGAGGTCGTCTGGAAGATCGGGTCGGGAGGGGACGGCGGGCTGTGGTTCGCGGAGCCCGCCGGCTCGGCCGGGGGTTTCGGGTTTCGGGTCGGGGGCGGAGGTCGGGGCTGCGGGCATTCTCCGGGTGGATCACCCCGGAGGGTGCTGTTCCGGGGGTTGGGTCATCCGATGGGGTGTGTGGTCGTCGTCGGGAGGGTGCGTCATCCGGCTGGCCCGCTCCGAGTCGATGAGCTCGGTCAGCCACCTGACCTCACGCTCCACGGACTCCAGGCCGTACCGCTGGAGCTCGAGGGTGTAGTCGTCGAGCCGCTCCCTGGTGCGGGTCATGGTCTGCCGGACGCCGTCCAGCCGCTCCTGGAGCCGGGACCGCCGTCCCTCGAGGATCTGCAGCCGGATGGCCGTGTCGGTCCTGGCGAAGAAGGCGAAGTGGACGTCGAAGGTCCCGTCCTCCCAGGCGTCGGGACCCGGCTGCGAGACCAGGGACTGGAAGTGCTCCTTGCCCTCCGCCGTGAGCTCGTAGACGATCTTCGCGCGCTTCCCGGACAGGGCCGGCGCGGTCCCGGCCTCCGCCCCGGCCTCGCGGATCCACCCCCGGTCCAGCAGGGACTTGAGGCAGGGGTACAGGGTCCCGTACGACAGGGCACGGAAGGCCCCGAGCAGGACGTTGAGCCGCTTCCGCAGCTCGTACCCGTGCATGGGAGCGTCGTGGAGCAGTCCGAGGACGGCGAGGTCGAGTACATCGGAGCGACGGCTCATCGCACCCTCCTCGAACGCGCTGTCGACACCCCCCATCGGTGTTGGTATCGCCCGGCTACATCGCCTGGATGTATCGGATCGATACATCCGGACGATAGACAGAGGTCGGCGTCCCACGCAACCCCTTCGACCGCATCTCCCTCGTCCGCGGGGTCGGTTGGCCGGGCGTCGACCGGGTCGGGGAGACTGGAACCGAACACCCGGGGCTCCCCGAGGTGACCGTTCTCTCACGACGTTCACCGGGGGTGACGACGTCGTCGCGCGTCCTGGTCATTCGGGTCCGAAACGCAACGCATCGCCCCCGCGGAGCATCGCAGAGGTGTCCGGGGGCAGTCGTCGGATACTCGACACACCGTTCTCGACCGTCTGAGAGCGCCGTGAGTCGGGTGGATGAGGGATCCATTGCCAGCTCGCAGGCCCATACTGGGGTGGCCCCCGGCGGTCCGGCTGCTGCGGGGCGGCCATGGAGGCGAAGCGAAGGACGCGAGAACGTGGCAGTGACCAGCCATCCGGAACTCGGTCGCGCGATTCGACACCTGCGTGACCCGGAGAGCCTTCAGGTGGGGCCGAAGCGCCTCATCGACTACCCACGGGCCGGGCGACGCGGCATCCGGCGCTGGATCCCGTCGTGGAAGCTGGCCCTCGGCGCCTCGGCGCTCGGGTTCGCCGGCATCGTCATGGGCCTGATGGTGGCCTACGCGAAGACACCCATCCCCACGGCGAACTCCAACGTCAAGGATCAGAAGACCGTCGTCTACTGGGCGAGCGACAACGGGAAGACCCGCGGCACCCAGGAGCTCGGCCGCTTTGGCGACGTCGACCGGAGGATCGTCACCGGCAAGGCCATCCCCCAGGTGGTGAAGGACGCCGTCGTCGCGGCCGAGGACCGGTCCTTCTACACGAACAAGAGCGGGATCTCGCCGACCGGCATCCTGCGCGCCGCCTGGACCAACGCCAGGGGCGGCTCGCTGCAGGGCGGTTCGACGATCACCCAGCAGTACGTGAAGAACTACTTCCTGGAGTCCGACCGGACCATGAGCCGCAAGGCCAAGGAGTTCTTCATCTCGGTCAAGGTGGCCAGGGAGGCCAGCAAGGACGAGATCATGGAGAACTACCTCAACACCATCTACTGGGGCCGGAACACCTACGGCATCGAGGCCGCCGCCCGGGCCTACTTCGGCCGGAGCGCCAAGGACCTCACCCCCAGCCAGGCCGCCTTCCTCGCCGGGATCATCAACGGCCCCGAGCTCTCCGACCCGCACGACGGTGACGACGAGCGGGAGCGGGCCGAGATCCGGTGGAACTACGTCCTCGACGGCATGGAGAAGATGGGCACGCTCGCGCCGGAGGACCGCCCGGCGAAGTTCCCCAAGGTGATCAAGCAGAGGCCTGGGAACAGTCTCAGCGGGCAGACCGGCTACCTGATGCGGATGGTGGAGAAGGAGCTCCTGGCGCGGGGATACTCCCCCGAGGAGATCAAGACCGGCGGGCTCAAGGTGTACACGACCTTCGACAAGAAGCTCGTCCAGGCCGGCGTGGAGGCCGTCAAGACCTTCCTGCCCGACCCACCGGACCGGGTGCAGGTGGCCATGGCCTCGATCGACGTCGAGACCGGGGCGGTGAAGGCGATCTACGGCGGCCACGACTACATCAAGCGGAGCCGGAACGCCGCGACCGAGGACACCGCCATGGCCGGGTCCACCTTCAAGCCGTTCTGCCTCGTCGCCGCCCTGGACAACGGCATCTCCCTGAAGAGCCGGTTCAGCGGGGCCAGCCCGTTGTACCTCCCCAAGAGCGACTACCCCAAGCCGGTCCGCAACTTCGGCAACCACCCGTACGGCTTCCTCGACCTGCCCGCCGCGACGGCCAACTCCGTGAACACCGTGTACATGCAGCTCAACCGGGAGGTGGGTCCGAAGAAGACCCGCGAGGCCGCGGTCAAGGCCGGCATCCCCAGTGACACCAGCGGGTTCAACGACGGCCTCGGCAACGTGCTCGGTTCGGCGGACGTGCGCCCCATCGACATGGCCAGCGCCTACGCCACCTTCGCCGGCCAGGGGGTACGGCGGGAGCACTACATCATCGAGGTGGTCGACACCCCGGACAAGAAGAACTCCTACGTGCACGGGAGGTCGACCGACGACGCCAAGGAGAAGCAGGCGTTCGAGCGCGATGTGATGGCGGACACCGTCTACGCGATGCAGCAGGTGGTCACGCGCGGGTCCGGTGGCTACGCCAGATCCCTCGGCCGGCCGGTCGCCGGCAAGACCGGAACCTCGCAGGAGAGCCAGTCCGCATGGTTCGTCGGGTTCACCCCCCAGGTCTCCACCGCGGTCGCCATGTACCGGCTGGGCAAGAACGACAAGGGGCAGGACGTGCTACCGCCCATGGGGCCGTACCGCACGATCACCGGTAGCAGCTACCCGGTGCGGATCTGGACCGAGTACATGCAGAAGGCCGTCGAGGGCATGCCGATCGAGCAGTTCCCGGAGCCGGCGTGGGTCGGGGTGCCGCAGAACCCGATGCCGACGCTCACCACGACCCAGCAGACGCCGACGACCACCCTGCCCACCTGGACATTGACCCCGACCGGCAGGCCCACCGAGACTGGCAGGCCGACCTGGCCGACTCAGACCACCGCGGAGCCGACGACGACGACGACCGAGAGGACGCCGGATCCCACCCAGACGACGACCACCCGGCGTGGTGGCGGCGGCGGGGACTGAGGCCGACCGGGGGGGCAGGACCACCCGACTGACCAGTGAGAGTGACAGGACACGTGAGCGAGACCACCTCCAGCGGACCGTCCCCGGCCACCGCCGGGGACGGCGCGGGCGAGATCCTCGACACCATCGTCGACGATCCGTTCCCCGAGTCGTCCCCCACCGGGTTCGGCAAGCACGGTCGCCTGCCCGCGACCGCCGGTCCGGACGAGAGCGCCCGAGGGGGCCCGTGGTGGGCCCCCGGTGTCGTGGCCCCCAGCAGGGAGGACCCGGTGGCGCGGGCCGCCAGCGAGGTCGCCGGTGGGCCGGCGGGGTCGCGGCTGGCCGGCGCGACGGGGATCTGGCGGGCCGTGTCCGTGCTCGTCCTGTTCGCGACCGCGATGGCAGGGCTCGCGCTGGTCGAGAAGCAGCACTGCCGGGTCGAGGGCTGGGGCGCCCCCGACGCCTACTGGCACGCCTGCTACAGCGACCTGCCCGCGCTCTACAGCGCCGCAGCCCTCGGCGCCGACAACCGACCGGCGCTGCGCGAGGTCGCCTCCGCGGCGCACGGGCAGCCGCCGCTCGTCGGCGCCGTCATGTGGTTCCTCTCGGCGGGCATCGACGGCGGCGCGGAAAGCGCCCCGCTGACGTTCTTCGACCTGTCCGTCTTCTTCCTGTCCCTGTGCCTGCTGCTCGCCGTCGCGCTGATCGCGATGACGTCGGGCCGCCGACCATGGGACGCCGCGCACCTGGCCCTGGCGCCGATCCTGATCACGGTCGCCTTCCTCAACTACGAGCTGCTCGCCGTCGCGCTGCTGGCCGGTGCCCTGCTGGCGTGGGGCCGGAGCCGACCGCTGGTCGCGGGGGTCCTGCTCGGTCTCGCCGCCGCCTGCCGACCGGTCTACCTCGTGGTGCTCGTCGCGGTCCTGGCGCTGGCGGCACGGTCCGGTCGGTGGCGCGCCCCGATGCTGCTGTCCGCGGGGAGCCTCGCGGTGTGGATGGGGACCCGCTACCTGCTGCTGCCGGGGCTCACCGCAGGGCTGGTCCCCGCCTGGGAGACCTGGAGGATGTCGGGCACCGGCTACGGGTCGATGTGGATGATCCCCAGCCTGGTGATCCGGAGCAGGCCGGCCGGGGCGGGCTGGTGGTTCACCGGCACCGGGCCGTCCCCGACCACCGCGACGACCCTGGCCCTGCTGGTGCTGGGCGCCGTCGTCCTGCTCGTGGTGCTGCTGGCGATGACCGCCCCGCGGCGCCCCCGGCTGGCCCACCTGGGGCTGATCCTCGTCGTCGGGGTGCTGCTCAGCAGCAAGTCGCTGCCGCCGCAGGCCTCGCTGCTGGTGCTGCCCTTCCTCGCGCTGTCGGGATTCCGCTGGCGGGTGCACCTGGTGTGGGCGCTCGCCGAGGTCTCCTACTTCGTCGGGGTGTGGATGCACATCGCCGCGGCCAGCGACGCCGCCAAGGGGTTGCCCGCCTGGGCCTACCTGGTGCTGCTGGTCGGTCGGCTCGTCGCGCTCGGCTGGCTCGCCGTCCAGGCGGTGCGGGCGATCCGGGAGCCGGAGCTCGACCCGGTCCGGAACCCGGTGGAGGGAGTCGCCGGCGACGACCCGCTGGGCGGTGACCTGGACCGGGCACCGGACGCGCTCGTCGTCCGGTTCGCCTGAGCCGCCTGTGCCGTGCGACGCGGCTCGACCCGGGTGAACCGGGGCACGATCCGCGCCATCAACTCATCGAACCCCGCCAGCCAACAATCAAGCTCTACGCTGGCGGCCGCAGCCACCGAGCGATCTTCAATGGTCCACACAACCGCGATGATCGACTGGTGGCTGCGTCATATCCAGGACCGGCACATGTCCGACAGATCACGATCTACGGCTGCAGTAGTGACCACATCCACGTCCCGACCACCACAAGAGCGCAGATCAAAGGCCGGCAGGCAGAAGTGGATCAAGATCGTGTCAGGAGTCAGGCCTGGCGCCTTGGCGAGATCACCGTCGCGACCCTCGTCCTGCTCCGCGTCGAGCACCAATGCAAACACAATTTCGACAACGTTGATTTAAGAACGATCATATATACATATTGCGTCCCGGAGGAGTCTTCCGGGTGTCAACCGCGCGGTGACCTACGGTCACCAATTGACACAGGCCGATCACAGGGGTGGATGATGCGCGATCATTATCGGTTCCTGCGCGAAAGGGTGAAGACACCATGAGAAAGCTCGGTGCGCTGCTTGTGTCGGCGGTACCCCGCCTGGGCATCCAGCCCGGTCGGTGACGACAGATCGGGGTGCGAGGGATCGACGACCCCGGACCGCCCTGTTGATGACATCGACCACGAAACGAGTGACCATGACCAGAAAGACACTGAAGGCAATGGGTGTGGTCGGAGCGACCACCATGATCCTCGCTGGGGCGATCTCTGCCTCGGCGGCCACCGAAGCACCTCCTGCCCCCGGAAAGGCGCCAGACCCGGTTGTCACGGAGACGGTCGTCGGCCGTACCCAGATCCAGGCCGCAGAGAAGGACACCCCCGCGGCGGTTAAGAGAGGGCTCGTCCGGGAGCACCTGAACCGAGAGGCCAAGGCCGGGCGCCTCCTCGACGCCAAGGCCGTTCACGCCGCCGCTCTCGACGACGAATCCTCGGTCACCTGGGAGGCCGGCTCCCAGGTGACCGAGATCCACCACAAGACGGTCGCCACCGCCGCCGACCCGAGTCATCCCGCCGTGATGGTGGCGATAAAGAGCGGGGAGGCTCCGGGGGAGGAGAGCCTCGCCCCCAGCACGCGAGGATCAGGAATGGGGGCGGACTTCAATGGACCCACATTGAGTAATACCTTCTCCTACCTCGGCAGCGGCTGCGCTGCCAAATGGTGGGACAGCCATGGCAACTCGATGGAGACGTGCTGGGAGAAGTACCGCGTCACCAGCATTGCGAATATGTACGAGTACGGCCGCTGGACGAACGTCAATGGCGGGGTGATCCCCGAGTGGTACATCCCCGACTACCGGCCGTACGAGGTCGTCATCGGTTCCCGGCCCCGCCCCTACTACAGCGGCCGCGTGTCGCGCATGACGAATTGGTTCCCCAAGTCCGGTAGCGCCACGTGCACCGCGAGTAGCAACCACATCTACGGGGGCACCATTTCGGTCGGTTCCGGCGCCACGACCTGCCAGAACACCAGAATCAATGAAGACTCAGCAGCAGCCTATATGGAGGAAGTGTACGACGCGACCGGTATCCAGAACGTCACAACCCTGCCGAAGAACGTCGGGCTCGAGTTCGCGATGCTGTTGGAGGCGTCCTCCAGCCGCACCCCCCTCATGGAGGACTGGTCGTCCGCCGCCTTCGGGACGAGCGCTGCCGGGGAGCTCCTCGGCTATGACGAGTCATACAGCGGCACCCACTGGATGTAGGGATACCCGAAACGGCCTCACGGTCCTGACACACCAACATCCGTGAGTCCCCTGTGGGTCCGGCACGAGTCATCACGACACGTGCCGGACCCGGTCCAGCAACTCCCCTCGTGACAGCGTGAAGGCCTGGACCGATACCGCCCTCACAACGGGCTCCGTCGGAAAGGACCGGCCATGCCGTGGACAGCGACCGGCTGTCGATGTGAAAGGTGACTGACATGACCTTGTCGACTCCTCGGAGGGGGCGGTACGCGCTGTTCGCGGCTGCCCTCCTGACGGCGGCGCTGTCCACCGGGTGCACCTCGGGAGACTCCACACAACACAGTCGACCGTCGACCGCCCCCAAGGCCGGTGATCCTCTCGCCAAGGTCTGTGAGGGGACCAGGGAGAAGTGCTCCGCGATCTCGGTTGGTGGTCGCGTCTACCGGTACACGCTGCAGTCCCGCGCCACGGTGCCCGACACGCGCCACGGCGGCACCGTCACGCCGTCCCCCACCAGCCCCACCTCGCAGCCGAGCACCCCCGCCACCCTCACGGACGCGGTCCTCGTCGACCTCGGCGGTCCGGGCCTGTCCCTGTTCAACACCAACGCGTCCATCACCCTCGCGAAGGTATGGCCGGGCAGCGAGACACTGATCTTCCTGGAGGAACCCTGGGTCACCCGTGAGGTTCCCGCGGCCTGCACCCGCGCGCTGAGTTCCCACTACCAGGGCCTCCGCGCAGGCAGCGACACCGCGGGCGACGACGTCCGCGGCGCCTGCGGCCTGGACACACCGGGAACGTGGGGCTGGACACCGGCCCAGTACCGGTCGGTCCTCGACGCGATCCTCGCCAAGGACCACCTCCGGCTGGTCGGGGCCGTCGGCTCCTCCTTCGGCGCGGCCCGGATCCGGGCCCTGCGCGGCGAGGCCGACCTGCGGTGGCTGATCGTCAACAGCCCCTCGGCGACGGACCTCACCGGCGCGGAGTACCTCGACCAGCGCGCGTCCGCCGTCCTCGATGCCATCGACGCCGCCTGCCCGAGCTGCCACTCCGTCGCCGACGCGCGGCGCCTCGTGCGCACATCCCAGAAGGTGCTGCATGCCGACCCGGTAGAGCTGGCCACCCGTACCCCCCTGATCGACGCGGCCGACGTGCCAGCGGCCGCCATCGCCCTGACCTACCTGCCCGAAAACGAGCAGGCAGCGCTCGTGGCAGGCCTACCCCGCCCCGGCACGAAGGACGCCGAGGAGATCGGGCGGCTCTCCGACAGCGTCCTGATGCGCTACGGCGAGACCGACATGTCCCCCGCGATGCTGGCCTACTACGACGAGATCTGCCCTGCCTACACGCCATGGCCGAAGGGCCCGGCTCCCCGTGACCCGGTTGCCGGACTGTTCCACCGGATCCACGGTCCCTGTGCCGGTGTCACCCCGGCCCCCGGGGCGCCGAGACCACCGGACGTCGCCTCGTGCCTCGCGTATAGCACCCGCGACAGCGTCACCCCACCGGCATTCGCCCGATCCTGGAAAACGCTCCTACGGCGTCCGATCGTTCTGACCACCTCGAGCACCGAGCATGCCCGCAAGGCCTCGATCACCAGCTGCTACCGGCGCCTCACCGGCAGGGCGACCGATCCGGATCATCCCTGATGCGATGAAGGAGCTGAGGTTGGGGCCTCGCTCCGCGTGACCCTCCGCCTGATGCTGGAGGTGCTCAACGTCAATCGACGAAGGAGGCCCCAAGTGGAAGGCTACGTCGGTCAGCAGTACGTCGGAATCGATCTCCACCGGAAACGTAGTGTGATCGTGTGTCACCGCCGATACCGGTGAGGTGCTCGAGGCGGTCCAGATCACCAACACGCCGCTGGCGTTGGCGGAGGTACTCACCCGCGCCTCGACCTCCCCCAGACCGCACCCGACCTGGTCAAGACCGCCACCGAGGTCAACTACTTCACCGGCCACCACCACCGCATGCAATACGCCGACTTCCGCGCCAACGGTTACTACATCGGCTCAGGCCCCGTGGAATCCGCCTGCAACACCATCGTCAAACAACGCGCCAAACGAGCCGGCATGCACTGGACCATCCCAGGACTCGACCCCGTCCTGGCCCTACGCACCCTCCACCAGTCCGGACGCGACCACGTCCTCTGGCCCGCACCACAGCCCTGACGCACACCCCTGCGTCGGGGTCCGATTACCCGGCTGTCGGTGCGCGTCGCTAGTCTTGGCGCTGCCCGCGGGCCGGAACACCGGAACGCCGGGCACGGGCACCGGGTCGACCACCACGGCGAGCCATGGTGTCGACCAAGGTGTCCCGTCCGACGCACAGCCCTCCTGTCACGGATGGACCGTGACCGCTGAGACCAGAGGAGGTGGGTTCACGCATGCGTCACTACGAGTTGATGGTCATTCTCGACCCCGATCTCGAGGAGCGCACCGTCGCCCCGTCGCTCGACAAATTCCTCAACGTCGTCCGCAAGGGCGGCGGCGCTGTGGAGAACGTCGACATCTGGGGGCGTCGTCGCCTGGCCTACGAGATCAACAAGAAGGCCGAGGGCATCTACGCGGTCGTCGACATGATGGCCGAGCCCGACGTGGCCAAGGAGCTGGACCGGCAGCTGAACCTCAACGAGGCCGTGCTGCGCACCAAGCTCATGCGTCCGGGCGCTCGCTGAGCCCGGGCCACCCCGACGACTGACGACCGGAGAGACCATGGCCGGCGAGACCACCATCACGATCATCGGAAACCTCACCAACGATCCCGAGCTGCGGTTCACCCCCTCCGGTGCCGCGGTCGCCAACTTCACCGTCGCCTCGACCCCACGCACGTTCGACCGTCAGGCGAACGAGTGGAAGGACGGCGAGACCCTGTTCATGCGCTGCTCGGTGTGGCGGGACGCGGCGGAGAACGTCGCCGAGTCGCTGCAGCGGGGCACCCGGGTCCTCGTCACGGGCCGGCTGAAGAGCCGCTCGTACGAGACCAAGGAGGGTGAGAAGCGCACGGTGATCGAGCTGGATGTCGACGAGGTCGGGCCCTCCCTCCGGTACGCGACCGCCAAGGTCGCCAAGACCTCCCGTGGAGGTGGCGGCGGGTTCGGCGGCGGCGGCGGTGGTGGCTCCTACGGCGGTGGGGGCGGCTACGGCGGTGGCGGTGGAGGTGGCGGCGGGTTCGGCGGCGGTGGCCAGCAGGCCACGGCCGACGACCCCTGGGCCACCGGATCGTCCGGCGGCGGTGGGTTCGGGCAGACCCAGGAGGAGCCACCCTTCTGATCCGTCCCTGATCCGCCGGCCCGACCCCGGTTCGCGGGGCTCGGGTCGTCAACTCCGCAACGAACCGTCCGCGACCGGTCACCGGTCGTCGATCACCGGTCAGCCTGGCTGACCGCTTGCAGGGGCCGCGTCGGCGGCCCGTCGAACCGACCATCCCGGGGCGGTCCCCCGGGCTCCCGAGAAGGAGCACCACGATGGCGAAGCCACCCATTCGCAAGCCCAAGAAGAAGCAGAACCCGCTGAAGACGGCGAAGGTCGAGCACGTCGACTACAAGGACACCGCCCTGCTGCGGAAGTTCATCTCCGACCGCGGCAAGATCCGCGCCCGGCGTGTCACCGGGGTGTCGGTGCAGCAGCAGCGTGAGATCGCCCGCGCCGTCAAGAACGCTCGGGAGATGGCGCTCCTGCCGTACTCGAGCTCGGCCCGCTGAGGAGGGGATCGACGATGAAGCTCATCCTCACCCAGGAGGTCACCGGCCTCGGCACGCCCGGTGACGTCGTGGAGGTCAAGGACGGCTACGGCCGCAACTACCTCCTGCCCCGCGGGCTGGCGACCCCCTGGACCAAGGGCGGCGAGAAGCAGGTCGAGTCGATCCGCCGGGCCAGGGCCAAGCGTGAGATCAAGTCGATCGAGGACGCGCGGCAGGTCAAGGGCATCCTCGAGGCCAAGACCGTGACCCTGCGGGTCAGGGCGGGGTCGAGCGGCCGGCTGTTCGGCTCGGTGACGCCGGCCGACGTGGCCGAGGCCGTGGCCGCCGTCGGCGGCCCGAAGCTCGACCGGCGCAAGGTCGAGGTCAGGAACGCGATCAAGTCCACCGGTGACTACACGGTCAGCGTCCGGCTGCACCCGGACGTTGAGGCCAGGGTCAAGCTCCAGGTGGTCGCCGCCTCCTGAGCGGTCCGGGAACTCACCGACGTCCCGGGCCGGTGCCGACGGGTACCGGCCCGGGACGTGTCACGTCCAGCCCTGATCCGGCCCCGGGGCGGGGGGACGACCGTCGTGGCCGAGGCCGGTACCTCTGAGGTCGACGTCCTGGGGTCCGGGCTCCTAGGGCTCGGTGTCCTGGGACGCGGTGCCCTGGGATCCGGTCTGCCGGAGCCTGGTCTCCGGGGGCGCGACAGCCTGACCGTCGATGACCGTCTGACCGTCGACGACCGTGAGATCGATCCTCCGTGGGACGTCCCCGACCGGGCCGGACGTCGTCCCCCGGCGGGTCGCGACGGTTTCGGTCGTCTCCGGTCCCAGCAGGGAGTTGCGGGGCGGGATCGAGGTCGAGTCACAGAGCGAGACGCACCGGTGGACGTAACGCCGTAGCTGGGACCGACCACCGTGGCGGATCACCCGGAACGACACGGTCTCGATCCGGTCCCGGAGCACCCGCTCTCGGAGCAGGACGTTCCCGCCCCGGCTTCGCAGTTCGTGCTCGGCCAGTCTCTCGAGCATGGCCCTGCCGACCCTGTCCGGGACCGCGGCCGGACCCGGCTGCTCGGTGGATCGCTTCCGCCTGGCCCGGTCCTTCTTCCCGGCCGGTCGCGTCGAGGGGGCCTTCGTGGACGTCGACGCCGCGCCGTCCGTCGCCGCCCGCCTCCCCTTCCCCCCGCGGGTCGCTGTCGTCGTGCCCGCCTCGCCGGTCGCTCGCGTCGCACCGTCGGCGTGTCTCGGGCCGGTGTCGTTCCTTCGCGCCCGCCTCCGGCTTCTCTTGGCCTCGGTGATGAACCGCTCGGCGGGATCGAAGAACTCCAGGTCCAGCACCTCTTCCGGGACTCTCGTCAGCGGATCCAGCACCTCCTCCTGGACCCAGCGGTACACGCCGTCGTCGCAGGACTTCCGGACGCCGTCCAGGAGGGTCGTGCGGGACCGGGTGGAGAACTCCGACATCTGCCCGACGACCCAGAACCGGCGCAGGAAGAGGGTGATGACCGTGCCGAAGCCCAGCCAGGCCGCGAGCGCGACACAACCGGCCGCCAGCGCCATCGGCACCGACCCGGAACTCAGGGGGAGGCAGCCGAGGAGGAATACGGTGGCACCGGTGACGAGGTCGAAGGCGACCACCCTGGCGACCCACCACCAGCTGTCCCGGAGACCCCGGCCGTCGGTCTCCCTGCGGCAGTCGAGCACGCTCGTCATGACCCGGTAGACGACGAGCACGGCGGCCAGGATCACCGCGATGGTCAGCGAGGAGCCCTTCAGCGGGCCGGCACGCAGTTTCACGGTGGAGTCCTGGGGCGAGTCGGGTCGGGGTGGGTCAGACGGCGCGATACCTGGTCGCGCCGAAGAGGTCGGAGAACCCGCGGACGAGGTTTCGGCGGGTGAGCTCCCCCAGCGCCTCCCGGACGGTGTCGGGCAGGAGATCCAGTTCCTCGGCGAGCTGACAGGCGCTGAGCGTCCGGCCGCGGCCAACCTGCAGGGTCGCCATGACCAGGTCGGCGTGCTCGGGCTGCGACGCCGGGGCCGGGGCGTCGGTGACGGCGGGGACGGGGGCCGGGGCGGGGGCCGCGAGGAGGATCTGGGTCAGAGCTGGACCGGCGGCGGGGGCCGGGACCGGGCCGACCGCCTCGGCGGCCCGCGCGTTGCGCAGGGACCTCCGGCTCGGCAGCGGGGGACGGCCGGCCGGCACGGAGGCCGGTTCGCCGGATGCCGGCTCGGCGGGCGGGACCTCCGTCGCCGGGGTCGGGGGCGATGCCAGACCGCCCTGCGGGTCCGCGTCCGGCCGATCGTCCGGGACCGGTTCCGGGATGGGGCGGAACCCCGGAAGGGGGTGACGTCGGCGTTGGAGCAGAACCTGCATGACCACCCCCGTCGGTGCGCCCCGCCCGGAGGGACCGCTCCCGGCACCTGGCACTCAGTATTCGTTCAATCACTATGAGTTAGAGACCGCAGTGTAGTGGACCTGCCCCACCCCGGCTGGACCATCGACCACCCGGGTCGGACGCCCACAGGACGAAAGGATCACCGAACTTTCTCGAGTCCACAGGCGGTGGAACCCGTCGTCGCTGGTCAGTACCCCTGTCCCCGGTCCGGGGCGCGGACCGTCCCCACCGTTGTCCACATGCTGTGGGTTGATGATCTCGGTTACCCACAGGTTCTCCACACCAGGAGTCGCAGTTCACCCACAGCCTGGTTTGAAACCCCCGGCGCGGACCTCTAGCGTCTGCGGGCGACCTGGTGTCGGTCGGTCTCACGTCCTCCGCGAGGTGACCCGTGCGGACGCCGTGTCGCCGCCCACCGGGGGTGACGGACCGGGTGGCACGTGGTCGACCGTCGGCGACGGGGTGATGCCCTCGAGGACAGCGACGCTGTCAGGGATTTTGCGGTTTCTGACGGTGGTAGCCCGTAGACATGAGCTGCGTCGACAGACATGAGCTGCACCGACGTCGGTACGCGAGGGGAGGCTGTGGTGTCCGTCATCGATCTCCAGGCACCAGGTGGCGCGCCGTCCACCGATCTCGGCCGCACCCCTCCGCAGGACGTCGCCGCGGAGCAGAGCGTGCTCGGCGGCATGATGCTGTCCAAGGACGCCATCGCCGACGTCGTCGAGGTGCTCCGGGGCACCGACTTCTACCGTCCGGCGAACGAGCTGGTCTACGAGGCCGTCCTCGACCTCTACGGGCGGGGCGAGCCGGCGGACGCCGTGACGGTGGCGGCCGAGCTGACCAAGCGCGGCGAGCTCGGTCGGGTCGGCGGCCCCGCGTACCTGCACACCCTCATCTCCTCGGTGCCGACGGCGGCCAACGCCGGGTACTACGCGCGGATCGTGCGCGAGCGGTCGGTGCTGCGCAAGCTCGTCGCCGCCGGCACCCGGATCGTGCAGATGGGCTACGCCGCCGACGGTGGTGAGGTCGAGGACATCGTCAACGCCGCCCAGGCGGAGATGTACGCGGTCACCGAGCGCCGGGCCTCGGAGGACTACATCCCCCTCTCGGAGATCATCGAGAGCACCATCGACGAGATCGAGGCGTCGAGCCACCGGGGCGACGGTCTCATCGGCATCCCCACCGGGTTCGCCGACCTCGACCGGCTGACCAACGGCCTGCACGCAGGGCAGATGATCGTCATCGCGGCTCGTCCCGCCGTCGGCAAGTCGACGGTCGGGCTGGACATCTGCCGCAGCGCGGCGATCCACCACAACCTCACCAGCGTCATCTTCAGCCTGGAGATGAGCCGCACCGAGATCACCATGCGCCTGCTCTCGGCGGAGGCGCGGATCCCGCTGCAGAACATGCGCAAGGGCATGATGCGCGAGGAGGACTGGACCCGGCTGGCCCGCACCATGGGCGAGGTCAACGAGGCCCCGCTGTTCATCGACGACAGCCCGAACATGTCCCTGATGGAGATCCGGGCCAAGTGCCGGCGGCTCAAGCAGCGGCACGACCTCAAGCTCGTCGTCGTCGACTACCTCCAGCTGATGAGTTCCGGGAAGCGGGTGGAGAGCAGGCAGCAGGAGGTCAGCGAGTTCTCCAGGGCGCTGAAGCTGCTCGCCAAGGAGCTCGAGGTCCCGGTCATCGCGATCAGCCAGCTCAACCGCGGGCCGGAGCAGCGCACCGACAAGAAGCCGCAGATGTCCGACCTCCGCGAGTCCGGCAGCATCGAGCAGGACGCCGACATGGTGATCCTGCTGCACCGGGAGGACATGTACGAGCGGGAGAGCCCCCGGGCCGGGGAGGCCGACTTCATCGTCGCCAAGCACCGCAACGGCCCGACGGACACCATCACCGTCGCCTTCCAGGGGCACTACTCGCGCTTCGTCGACATGGCGCAGTGACTCCCGCCCGGGCCCGGCCGGCCCGGGTTGTCCCCATAGCGCCCGATCGTCGTTATGTTTGGAGCTTCCGCGCGACATCGGTGGATCTTCCGCGTGAAGTCTTCGGAGCTTCCGCTCGAAGGGACGGGGCGATGACGACCAGGGACCCGACCGACGGTACGACGGGCGGGGCGGGGAGCACCGCCGTGGCCGGGCCACCGCCGGGCGAGGGCGGCAGGACCCCCCGCCGCCGGTTCCTCCGGACCGCGGTTCTCGGCACGGCGGTCGCCGCCGCCGTGATCGCCGCTGTGGTCGCCGTCCCGCGCTGCTGCGACGCGGGCGCCGGCGTCCGGGAGACCTACGCGCCGTTGGTGTACCTCGCCTCCGGCGACCCCTACCGGCCGATGTCCGCGGAGACCTTCGTCAACCGGTCCCGGTTGCGCTGGTCCCACGACGGCTGCCCGGACGACCAGGTGGCGGCCGCCGGTGCCGTCGACGCGGCCCGGCTCGGGTCGGGTGGCTACAGCCACCGGATGAAGAACGTGCTCTGCGTCCACACCGGGGCGACCTACCGGAGCAACGCGCGGACCCGCCCCTACGACCTCGTGTCCGACGCCAACGAGGGCTTCCTCCTCGACCTCGACAACGCCGCCCGCCCCGGCAGCACCGGCGCGGCGTCCGTCTACGTCGACTACGTCGCCGGGGACCACCTCACCTACTGGTTCCTCTACGGGTTCAGCGACGCTCCCGCGGCCTTCGACGTGGTCAACGTGTTCGACCACGAGGGCGACTGGGAACGCCTCGCCGTCCGCCTCGACTCCTCCGACAGGCCGGTCACCGTCGCGTACTTCCAGCACAACGGCCACTGCGTGCTGCCGTGGTCGGCGGCTCCGAAGTCGGGGACCCATCCCGTGGTGTACTCCGCGCGGGGCACCCACGCCTCGTACGCCACCGCCGGTGCGCACCCCATCCCGGTCCCCGTCTACCCGGACCCGGACGACGTCACCGACCGGGGGGTCACCTGGTCGACGTGGGACGTCCTGCTCCCGGTCCGGGACCAGCCCTGGTACGGGTACGGGGGTGCCTGGGGGCAGGTGGGGTCCAGCCGGTACGCCACGGGGCCGCTGGGGCCGAGCGCCTTCAAGTCCCCGGTGCCGTCGAGTTGGACATCGCCCCCCTGCTGACGCAAGTGCCCATGGCGGGATCGTCCGATCGTCCAGAGATGCCCGCAGTGGGGTACCGCGGCGGGCGATCTGACGTTACGTTCCAACACGAGTTCGCACGGTGATGATCGTGGTGCTCGTGCCCCCTGGCGCGCCGGCGCCGTACGGGCAGGTCGGGACTGGCGCGGAGTGACGGAGCGGGCTCGTGACGGTGTTTCCCGGGGTCTTCGGCGACGCCACCTGGTCGTGGCGGCCGGTGGCGCGGGCCCGTGCGTCCTCGAGGACGGCGACCAGGGCGACGCAGAGCCGGAGGGCGGCCAGGGTGGAGCGGGCCGGGGGGACGGCGATCCGCAGGCTGCGCGCCGTGCAGGGCGCCATCGCCGTCCTCGTCGGGGTGCTCGTCGTGCTGGCGGCCCTGCACGGGGGCGGGCGGGCTCCGGTCCTGGGGGTGCTCCTCACCGTCGCGATCGGGGTGCTCGGGGTCATCGCCTGCCTGCTGCGTCCCGCGGACGAGCTGGTCACGGCGTGGCGGGTGCTCGGGCTGTCCGTCGCGGCCTCCGTCGCGGCCAACGTCCACGACGCGGTGCGGGTGGAGCGGCTGCCTGCGGTCCCGCTGCTCTCCCTCACCGACGCCCTGTTCGCGGTGTCGTACCTGCTCGTCTACGTGGCCCTGGTGCTGCTGCTGCGGGTCCGGGTCGATCGTTTCCTCCCCAGCGTGTGGCTCGACGGCCTGGTCACCGGGCTCGGGGCCGCCGCGGTGGTCAGCGGGTACGTGTTCGGCCCGCTGCTGGCCGGTCTCGGCCGGGACGAGGAGCGGGTGGCGGTGACCCTGGTCTACCCGGTGGCGGATCTGCTGCTGCTCGTCGTGTTCGTCAGCAGCGCCGCCGTCCTCCGGGCCCGGTTCGACACCTCGTTCCTGGTGGCGGGGGTCGGTCTCGTGGTGATGGCGGTCTCCGACGCGCTCTTCCTCTTCCACGGTCCGGCTCCCGGTCACGCCGAGCACGGGGTCGCCGGCGTGCTCGGCGTCGGCGGCATCGCCGTCATCGCCCTCGGTGCCGGGCTCGGCAGGTCCTGTGCCGCGGGCGGTCGCCAGGCCGCCGGTGCGCAGCGGGTCCCGCTCGGCCGGCGGGTCGCGGCGAGGCGGGCGCGGGCCGTGGGCGAGGGACCGGTGTCGCTCCACCCCGTCGGGTCGGCACCCGGGCGGGTGATCGGGATCAAGGTGTCCTGGGGGGTGCTGGCGCTGCCGGGTGCGGCGACGGTGTCCAGCCTGGCCCTGCTCGCGGTCGGTCCCGGAGGCCGGATGTCCGGGGTGTGCCGGGCGCTCGCCGTCGCCTGCGTGTTCACCGCCCTGTTCCGGGTGCTGCTGACCTTCCGGGAGATCCGCGATCTGGGCGACGTGCACCGGCAGGCCCGCACCGACGACCTCACCGGGCTGCCCAACCGGCGGGCGTTCTACGAGCGCTGCGAGGAGGTCCTCGGCGGACCGGGTCATGTCGGGGTGCTGCTGTTCGACCTCGACCGGTTCAAGGAGATCAACGACTCCCTCGGCCATGCTGCGGGTGACGAGCTCCTGGTGGAGCTCGGACAGCGGCTGCGCGCCGTCCTCGGCGGGCAGGACCTGGTGGCACGTCTGGGCGGGGACGAGTTCGCCGTCCTCGTGCCGGGACCGGACGAGCAGGCCGCCCTGCGGGTCGCCGGTCTCGTCCAGCAGGCGGTCCAGGAGGAGTTCGTGCTCGACGCGGTGCGGGTGCACGTCGACGTCAGCATCGGCCTGGCCTGCACCCCGGAGACCGCGCGGACCCGTAGCGAGCTGCTGCGCTGCGCCGACGTCGCCATGTACGAGGCGAAGACGGCCCGCACGCCTGTCGTCACCTACACCAGGGCGACGGCCGGACGATCCGCGGAGCGGCTGCGGATCCGGGAGGAGCTGCGCCGGGTGCTCGCCGGTGCCGCCGATGCCACCGGCCGGCTGGAGGTGCACCTGCAGCCGCAGGCCCGGCTGCGGACCGGAGCGGTCGTCGGGGTCGAGGCCCTGGTGCGCTGGCGGCATCCGGTCCGCGGGCTGGTCGCCCCGTCCGCCTTCCTCCCGCTCGCCGAGGCCGCCGGGTTCATGGGCGCGCTCACCGAGCGGGTCCTCGACCTGTCGCTCGCCGCCTGCCGGTCCTGGTGGCAGGCGGGCCACCGGATCCCGGTCTCGGTCAACGTGTCCGCGGCCAACGTGCACGACGCGACCCTTCCGGACCGGATCGCCGCGGCGCTGGCCGCTCACCGGCTCCCCGCCGGGGCCCTGGTGATCGAGTTGACGGAGGACGGCCTGCTCACGGATCCCGCCAGAGCCCGCGGGGTGCTCGACGAGGTGCGGTCGCTCGGGGTGCGGGTCTCCATCGACGACTACGGCACCGGGTACTCCTCGTTGGCCTACCTGCGCAACCTCTCCGTCGACGAGTTGAAGATCGACCGGGTGTTCACCGGAGGGCTGGCCGACCCCGCGGCTGTGGCCATCGTGCAGCACACCGTGAACCTCGGGCACGCCCTCGGGCTGCAGCTCGTCGCCGAGGGCGTGGAGGATCGGGAGACCCTGGAGATCCTCGCCGAGCTGGGGTGCGACCGCGGCCAGGGGCACCACATCGCCCCACCTATGCCCGTGGAACTGCTGCTCCGGTGGCTCGACAGCCGTCCCGGCCTCATCCCGGCGTCGCGTCGCCCGATGGTGCGGATCGTGCCGACTCCGACTCCGATCGGAGCGTGAGACCAGTCCGCAGCGGAGCAAACACATATTGTGACGGGTGACGCCTCAATCACCACCCGTGATGACGTGGCCGCGCACTGTCTGCGTTCCCGTGGACCAGTCGGTCGGTCGTCCGGGCCCGATCGAGTCGTCCAGGACCCGAGCATCCGGAGGACGTCACCATGCCCGAGACCGTCGTGGGACGGGAGTCGACACCGCACGATCGCGTACCCGGTCAGGGAGGTGAGCCAGGTTGGCCGGGTCCCGGCCGCGCGGGTTCCGACAGCACCGCGCCCGACCGGTCCGGCGCCGTCCACCCCGGCACCCTGTCCGAGACCGAGCTGGACCGGGTGCTGCGGGAGCGGCTGTCCCGCCTGGACCTGGAGCGTAAGGTCCGGCTGCTGACCGGGGTCGACTTCTGGGCCCTGTACGCCGAGCCGGAGGCCGGGCTGCGCCCGATGGTGCTCTCCGACGGCCCGGCAGGGGTCAGGGGGGTGGTCTGGGACGAGCGGGACACCTCGACGAACATCCCGTCGGCCACGGCACTCGCCGCGTCCTGGGACGTCGAACGGGTGCAGCGGCTGGGACTGCTCATCGCCGCCGAGGCCAGGACCAAGGGGGTGCACGTCCTGCTCGCCCCCACCGTGAACCTGCACCGCACCCCCTACGGCGGCCGGCACTTCGAGTGCTACAGCGAGGACCCGTTGCTGTCGGCGGCGATGGGCGCGGCGTTCGTGCGCGGCGTCCAGGCCGGCGGGGTCGCCGCGACGGTGAAGCACTTCGTCGCCAACGACTCCGAGACCCAGCGGATGACGGTGAACGCGATCGTCGACGAGCGGGCGCTGCGGGAGCTGTACCTCGCCCCGTTCGAGGTCATCGTGCGCGAGGCCGGGGTGTGGGCGGTGATGGCCGCCTACAACCAGGTCAACGGCATCACCATGACCGAGTCGCCGCTGCTGCGTGAGGTGCTCAAGGACGAGTGGGGCTTCGACGGGCTGGTCATGTCCGACTGGAGCGCCGCCCGCACCACCGACGCCTCCGCGTCCGCCGCCCTCGACCTGCTCATGCCCGGACCGAGAAGCCCGTGGAACGACGCGCTCGTCGAGGCCGTCCGCGCCGGTCGTGTGCCCGAGAGCGCCGTGGACGACAAGGTGCTCCGGCTGCTGCGCCTCGCCGCACGGGTCGGCGCCCTCGACGGCGTCCCCGCGGGCACGATCCCGGCCGTCCCGGCTCCGGGCACCGAGGCCGCCGAGGTGCGCGCCGCCGCGGCAGCGGGCATGGTCCTGGTGCGCAACGCTGGTGTCCCTGCCGGTGTCGAGGCCGGTGTCGAGATCGACGGCGGACCCGGGGGGTCGGCAGCCGCCCGGTCCGGGGCCGAGGGGGGTCCCGCGGCTCCACTGCTTCCGCTGGACGCCAGCCGGCTGCGCAGGCTGGCCGTCGTCGGGCCCAACGCCGCGGTCGCCAGGACCCTCGGCGGCGGCAGCGCCACGGTGTACCCGCCGTACACGGTCTCGCCGCTGGCCGGGCTGGTCGCGGCGCTCGGGCCGGACGTCCGGGTCGACACGTGTCCCGGCGTGAGCCTCGAGACCCGGATCCCGCCCGCCCCGCAGGAACTGCTGCGCCGTCCCGACGGCGCGGGCGAGGGCCTCGACGTGGAGTTCTTCGACGCCGAGGGCACCCTCCTCGCCCGGAGCTACCGGAAGACCGGCTCCTTCGCCTGGCTGGGCCGGTTCGAGGGGATCCCGGCCGCCCTGGTGAGCCGGATCGAGGTCCGGGGCCGGATCCGGGCACCGGAGGCGGGGGAGTACCGGATCGCCGTCTCCGGGCTCGGTCTCGTCTCGCTCACCCTGGGCGGTCGCACCGTCGTCGACACCCGGGTCGAGCTGCCACCCGGCGCCGACGTGCACGAGGGGTTCAGCGTCGTTCCGCAGCCGGGGACGACCGTGCGGCTGGACGCCGGCGAGGAGCTCGACCTGGTCATGATCCGCGACCTGGAGCCGGAGTCCGGCAAGGACGAGATCCAGAGCGCCTTCTTCCAGCTCAACATCGCCCCGGTGACGCCATCGGACGACGAGCTGCTGGCCAGGGCCGAGGAGCTGGCCCGCGAGGCGGACGCGGTGGTGGTCGTCGTCGGCACCACCGAGGAGGTCGAGAGCGAGGGCTTCGACCGGCGGACCCTCGCCCTGCCCGGACGCCAGGACGAGCTGGTGCACCGGATGGCGGTCGCCAACCCGCGCACCGTCGTCGTGGTCAACTCCGGGGCCCCGGTGCTGACGCCGTGGCGGGACGAGATCGGCGCCGTGCTGCTGTCCTGGTTCGGCGGGCAGGAGTACGGCAACGCGCTCGCCGACGTCCTGCTCGGTCGCACCGAGCCGGGGGGCAGGCTGCCGACCACGTGGCCGGTCACCGAGGCCGACCCGCTGCCCTCGCCGGCTCCGGTGGACGGGGTGCTGGAGTACACCGAGTCGATCCACCTCGGTCACCGGGCGTTCGAACGGGCAGGGGCCGAGCCCGCCTTCCCGTTCGGTCACGGGCTCGGCTACACCACCTGGGAGTACCTCGGCCTCGACGCCCCGGTCCGGCAGTCGCCGGGTCACGACACCGTGGTGACGGTGCGGCTGCGCAACAGCGGGACCAGGCGGGGACGTGAGGTCGTCCAGGTGTACGCCTCCCGGGCGGCGAGCGGGGTGGACCGCCCGACTCGGTGGCTGGTCGGGTTCGCCCTGGTCGCTGGGGCTCCCGGGGAGCAGGTCTCGGTCGCGGTGCCGATCCGGTCGCGGGCGTTCGAGCACTGGGACGTCGCGACGTCCGGGTGGGTCACCGAGCCGGGGGTCTTCACCCTGCACGCCGGCCGGTCCAGCGCCGACCTGCCGCTGTCGGTGGACCTGGAGCTGACGAGTACACCGTGAGATCACCGGCCACGGACGACCGGACCGTCGGTCCGGTCGTCCGTGGCCCCGAGACGGTGATCACGGGACAGGGAAGACGGGACAGGGAAGAGCGGGAGCGTTCTCAGCTCGCGGCCAGGGCGGCGTCGACGGCTGCCATCGCGTGCAGCCGGGTGGTCGGGAACAGCCGCCACCGGGGGTCGTCCGGGTCGAGCAGCAGCTCGATCTCGGTGCAGCCGAGGACGATCCCCTCGACCCCCTGGTCGACCAGCCGGTCGACGACGCCCTCGTAGCGCTGCCGGGAGGTGGGGGACACCACCCCTCGGACCAGCTCGTCCATGATCACGGCGTGCACGGTGTCGCGGTCGGTCGCCCCGGGGACGACGACGTCCAGCCCGTTCGCGGCCAGGGCGTCCCGGTAGAACTCCTGCTCCATGGTGAACCGGGTGCCGAGCAGCCCGACCCGCCGGACCCCGGCGGCGACAGCCGCACCGGCGACAGCCTCGGCGATGGGCAGGAACCTCGCCGAGGTCGCCGCGGCGATCCGGTCGGCGACCCGGTGCATGGTGTTCGTGCAGAGCAGGACGATCTCCGCACCGGCGGCCTCGGTCCGTCGCGCGGCGTCGGCCAGCACCTCCGCGAGCCCGTCCCAGTCCTCGGCGACGAGCAGGGTCGAGGCCTCGTGCCAGTCGAGGGTCCAGTGCACGAGCCGGGGTGAGTGGTCGCGGCCGAGCCGGTGCCGGACCTCGGCGACGATGACCCGTTCGTAGGCCATCGAGGACTCGATGCTCATCCCGCCGATCAAACCGATCCGTCGCATGGAGCGACCCTACGGATCCGGGCACCGGCCGGCACCGGGGTTTCCGGTCGGGGTGCCTCGCCGTGCGGGTGAGGGCGGGGACGGGATCACGGCGGCGGGTCTCCACCGGGTGCCTCGCCGTGCGGGTGAGGGCGGGAGGCAGGCCGGGTAGCGTCGTGGGCGAGTCCGTGGAAGGAGCCGACAGGTGACCACCAGCGAGGGAGCGGCGCGGCGGGACGGCGAGTTCCCGGTGACGACCAGGACGACGCCCAGCCGCAGGCGGGACCGGGTCCGCCACGAGGTGACCCCGGTGCACGCCGTCCTCGACGAGGCGCTGGTCTGCCACCTGGGCTTCGTCGTCGACGGCGAGCCGGTGGTGCTGCCGTTCCTGCACACCCGCCTCGGGGAGAACCTGTACCTGCACACCTCCTCCGGGAGCAGGCTGACCCGGTCGGTGCCGCCCGAGGGCCTTCCGGTGTGTCTCACCGTGACCCTGCTCGACGGGCTGGTCCTCGCCCGCAGCCAGTTCCACCACTCGCTGAACTACCGCAGCGTGGTCGTCCACGGCCGGGCCCACCGCGTCGAGGACCCCGAGGAACTGGTCGCCGCGTTGACCGCCCTGGTCGAGCACGTCGTCCCCGGACGCTCCGCCGCCAGCCGTCCCGGCAGCGCGCGGGAGCTCGCGGCCACCGCGGTGCTCAGGGTGCCGCTGGCCGAGGCGTCGCTGAAGGCCCGCAGCGGCCCGCCCGCCGACGACCCCGCCGACGCGGACCTGCCGTACTGGGCCGGGGTCGTCCCGGTGTCGACGGTCCTCGGCCCTCCCGAGCCGGCCCCGGACCTCGATCCGGCCGTGCCGCTCCCCGACCACGTGGCCGGGTACCGCAGCCGGTGACCGGTGGTGCCCGCCCGGGGCCGTGGCGGCATCCGGGTGAGCGACCCGTCACCGGTGCGGCGACCGCTCACCCGGGTGGCGCAGTCATTCGTCACCCGAGTGCCTCAAGTCCGTGCCTCGCCGTGACGATGCCTACACCGATGTCATACGACGAGGTCGACCGGAGCGGACGGCGTCCGGGACGGGGGTGGGGACCGTGCAACGACGGGAGACGGCATCGCGGCCCGTCACCGCGGCGAGGAACCGGCCGCCGGAGCACCTCTTCCAGGTCCTCTTCGAGTTCTCCCCGGTCGGGGTGGCGCTGAGCACCCTGGACGGACGGTTCGTAGAGGTCAACGCCGCGTTCCGGCGGATGGTGCCGGACGCGGGACCGCGCGGGGCGCACCGGCGGCTGGAGCACCTGTGCCGGCTGGTGCCGCGCGGCGGACGGATGCCCGACGAGCGTCCGGTCGACCTCGTCGGCTGGGTGCGCGCGTTGCGGGGGGTGCGCAGCGGGTCCACGGACACTGCGCGCGCCGACCTGCTCCTGCTCTCCCCGGACGGCACCCGGCGCTGGGTGACGACGGCGACGGTCCGGATCACCTTCGACGGCGAGCCCTACCTGATCACCCACCTGGAGGACGTGACCCAGCGCCACCAGGAGGAGGAGCGGCTGGCCAACCTCGCCCTGCGGGACGGCCTCACCGGCCTCGCCAACCGGACCCTGCTCTCCGACCGGCTGGACGCCGCGCTGGCCAGGTCCCGCCGGTGCGGGATCGCCGTCGCCGTGCTCTACCTCGATCTCGACGGGTTCAAGAAGGTCAACGACACCCTCGGGCACGACACCGGGGACGCGCTGCTGGTGGGCACGGCCGACCGGTTGACGACCGTGCTCCGGGCCGGGGACACCGCGGCCCGGGTGGGTGGTGACGAGTTCGTCGTCGTCGCGGAGAACGTCGGCACCGAGGCGGCGCTCAGCGAGCTGACCCGGCGGGTCGAGCGGGCGCTCAACGCGCCGATGGAGGTGTGCGGTCGGCAGGTACCGGTGCTGGCCAGCATCGGCGCGGTGCTGAGCCAGCCGGGGGAGCAGGCCGGCGCGCTGCTGCGGCGGGCCGACGCGGCGATGTTCGCCGTCAAGCGGGCCCACCGCCGGGTGCGCCGGACGACGCGCTCGTCGGCGAGGCAACCGGTCGGACAGCTGACCCTGCTCCAGGACTCGGTCGTGCAGAGCTCGGTCACCGAGACCGCGGTGCGGACCGGATGATGTCGACGGCGGTGAATGGTGACACCAAGACACGCGTCCGACACCCATCGTGATCTCTCCTCTAGGCTTCGAGATCGTCACCTCCCTCCGGTTCGAGGTCGGGGAGTGACCCGACTCTTAGGGGTTCCACCGATGGCCATCTCAGCCGCCGTCACCAGGACCGCCGTCTCGTTGGCACTGGTGTCCGTGATCGCGTGCCTTCCGTCCGCCGCCGACGGCGCGACGGCCGCGGGCGGCGGGTCGACGACGCCGCCGTCCGGTGCGAGCACCGCGGCGGTGACCGGAACGGCCGCGGGCGCGCAGCCGGAACGGCTGGTGCCCGGCCGGTCGGGGGTCTTCTCCGAGGCGATCACCTCTCCGGTCCGGGGCAGCGGGGTCTCCCCCACCGGCGTGATCGTGCCGACCCGGTTCCTGGAGCAGCGGATGTCCTGGGAGCGCTGCCTGACCGACGACGAGATCGCGGAGCTCGTCGCGTACGGCTTCCCCCGCAACGTGAGCCGGCTGGAGTGCGCCACCTACACCGCGCCCCTGGACTGGGACCGGCCGGACAACGGGACACGGGTCACCATCGCGGTGAGCCGGCTCCGGGCCGGCAAGCCGTCCCCCAGCGGCGGCGTCGTCTTCAGCAACCCGGGCGGTCCCGGACAGCCCGGCCGGGACATGCCGCTGGTGTTCCTGCTCGCCAAGCGCAGCAAGCTGCTGGCGAGCCAGGACGTGTACGGCATCGACCCGCGGGGCACCGGCGCCTCGACCAACGTCACCTGCAGCGTGCGTCCGGTGGCGAGTGTCGACCACCGGGACCGGACGGCGGGCAACCTGGGGCTCATCCTGGACACCGCCCGGCTCGGCGCCCAGTACTGCGACGTCAAGGGCGGCACGTTGATCAACCACGTGACGACCGAGAACACCGTGAAGGACCTCGACCTCCTGCGGCAGCTCGTCGGCGCGCGCCAGATCAACTGGATCGGCTACTCCGCGGGGACCTGGCTGGGGGCCTACTACGCGGCCTACTTCCCGCCGCAGACCGGCCGGTTCGTGCTCGACTCCAACGTGGAGTTCACCTCGACCTGGCAGCAGATCACCCTCAACCAGCCCAAGGGCTTCGAGCGGCGGTTCCGGTCGGACTTCACCCCGTGGGCGGCGTCCCACCATGCCGCATACGGGCTCGGCACGACCTCGACCGCCGTCCGGAGCTTCTACGAGAGGCTGCGGAAGGACCTCGGCGACTTCCCCGTCGGCGCCTACGACGGGCCGACCCTCGACCTCACCATCGCCGAGGCGCTGTACACCCGGGACTCCTTCCCCGACCTCGCCGAGTTCCTCGGTGAGCTGCGGGCCATCGTCGACATGCTCAGGGAGGGCAGGACCTCCGGTGCGGCACGGTCCCGGACCGCGCTCGCCCGACGGTTCCCCCGGCTGGCGGCGGTCGCGGAGCGCGGAGCGGGGGAGGGACGCCGGCTGCTCGGTCCCCTGGTGACGGGGAGAGCGGCGAGCCGACCGGCCGGGGCGACCCCGGTGTCCGCCGTCGACGCCTCCGACGCCACCTCCCTCGCCATCACCTGCGGGGACACGGCCTGGCGCGGTGCGGAGGACCGGCTCATCCAGGACTCCGGCTCCCAGGGCTCCCGGTACCCGCTCATCGGATACCGGATCGTCGAGGAACCGTGCATGTTCTGGCAGCGCGGCGGCGGTGACCTGCCCGAGATCACCGGAGCGGGGGTGCCGCAGATCCTCATGGTCCAGTCCGAGCACGATCCGGCCACCCCGATCGAGGGAGCCCGGCGGGCCGCGGCCCGCGTGCCCGGTGCCCGCCTGCTCGTCGTCCGGAACGAGGGTGAGCACGGCCTCTACGCCGGGGGCAACTCCTGCGTCGACCGGGCGGTCGAGGGCTTCATCGTGGACGGCGTGCTGCCCGCCGCCGGGGCGACCTGTTCCGGGCTGCCGATCCCCGGCCCAGGGGTGTCCCCCGGCCGGCGCGCCGGGACGGTCCCGCCGCGGAACCCCCTGGTGGCCCTGACCGAGATCGCCGAGCTCGTGTCGGCCGACCCCGACTGAGGCCGGGATGCGTCTCGATCGGGTGTGTTACGCCGCGGAGCCGGACGGGTTGCTGGCCACGGCCCGGCGGCTGGGGTCGGCCATCGGTGTCCAGCCGGTCGAGGGCGGGGTCCAGCCCCGGCTGGGGTCGCGGACGATGGTGCTCCCGCTGGCGGGCAGCCACTGCGTCGAGATCGTCGAGGCCCTCGAACACCCGGCGACCCTGCGGATGCCGTTCGGCCAGGCGGTCCGGGCCAGGACCCGGTCCGGCGGCGGCTGGCTGACCTGGGTGGTGACGGTCGACGACGCGGTCCTCGTCGAGCGGTGTCCCGGCCGGACCGTCACCGCGGTGCACCGCAGGGGCGCGGACGGGGGTCTCGCCTGCTGGCGCCAACTCGGCGCGGCGGGATCGGCCTCGGGGGGACCGGACACCGCGGGATCGGCCACGGCGGGACCGGACGTCGACCCGCAGCTCCCGTTCCTCACCTCACCGGGGCACGGAGTCGGCCCCCGGGAGCTCCGGGTGTGCGGATCGGCGCGGTTGTCGGTGCTGCGGATCTCGGGCAGCCCGCACCGGGTGACGTCGTCGCTGGGAGAGCCCGGCGACCGCCTCCTGGAGGACGTCGAGGTCGAGTGGGTGGCCCCGAGCGGGACGCCGGGGCTGCTGGAGGTGTGCTTCGAGACCCCGGCGGGTCCCGTCGTCCGCTGAGGGCGGGGCCGGGCGGGTGGGAAATGGGTGGTAACGCTGCGGGGGCACGGACGCGTCGGTAGACTCCGGGCTGTCACAGTGCATGCACAGTGTGACGTCGCTGGGGGCATCCGAGAACGTACGGGGGTGCAAAAACCAGTGACCTGAAAGGTGCTCCGGATCACTGGACGAGACGAGTGAGAGCCGCGTCCACAACGATCGTGGAGCACCTTTCAGGCACCGATGTTTGGTGCAACGTGGTGGGAGCCGTTGCCATGCGAAGTGGCTGAGGTTCCACCTCCTCTCCACTGTTCCAAGTGGAGCGGTCGGCGGCGATGTCCGGGCTGGTTCGCCGCCGACCGCGGGGCTCTTAGGGTGCGATCTCCTGGCCGGGTGCCCGGTCGGCGAGCCGGTGGGCTGCGACGCTCGGCACGTGCTCGGACGGAGAACGCTTACGTACGGATTCTCTGTGGAAGCGCCATGTCACCGACGCCTCGCCAGGTAATTGTGGTCTCACTCCCTCGTGGATGCGACAAGTCCCTGTCGCCATGACCGACCCGACACCTGACCCGCCGGCCGTGGCGATGCTCTGTCCAGCCATTGGACCCTCCGAGGCGGTCGATGGTGGTGCGCCTGTTGGGCCCCCCCGAGTATGAGGTCTTCGGTTCTGAGGTTGTGTGTTCGTGGGAGCGCTCCCACGAACCTTGAGGGGACTGTAGCCGCGCCTCGCTGACCCGTAAAGCCCTAGAAGGGGATCAAATCTGAGGGTAACCGCTCCGTAACTGAGACGGGTCACTCGCTCGACCCCCACCCCCCATCTACCGGCGGGTTCGTGGATCTCACCCCTGCGGTGCGACCGCGTATCGTCACCGCCTGTGCATGTCGGCCCCTCGTCCGGGGCCGGTGCGACGCGGCAGGAGTTGTCGGGTCGACAGCCTCGATTGAAGGGGTCGGTCACGGGTCTTCCCCCGGTCGTGTTTCCTTCGTCACTCCGCCTCTCGCCGCCATGGATACGGAGTTCCTGAACAGCCATCCGCACACCACTTTTAGTGTTCAAGTGCTTACGTGATGTACGCGGAAGATGGCCTGCGTTGTTGTTCGGGTGATCGATTGTCGAGCGTCGGGTGACTCCCTATCACGTGAACGTGATAGCGCCTTCTCGGCGGGACTTCTGTTGCTTGTGTCGGGAGCGCTCCCATGCAAGACTCCCGGCACTCGCGCTCGGGAGCCGCTGCGAGTTGGGCCTGCTTGGTCGCGAGGACCACGGTGTGGAGCCGAGGTCCCCGAGGCGAGCCCAGACACCCACCCGCACCGTCTTCAACCGGTTCGGGTCGTCAACATGCCGTCAGCTCGTCGTCCGGGTCGAGCGGGCCACGTGTATCGACCCCGTCGTGAGCGTCCGTGCGTCGACTCCAGCGGGGTGCGCCCGACAGGGGTACTCCCCTGACGATGTCCGAGCAGTAGTACAGGAGAGAGAACAGGCATGAGACTCGGCTTGAGTCGCAGAATCGCCGTTGTGGCGATTGGTGCGATCGCCGCAGGTGGCCTCGTGTCTGTGCCGGTGGGTTCGGCACAGGCTGCGATCGCCTGCCGCGTCACGTACTCCGTCATGGGCCAGTGGCCCGGCGGCTTCCAGGGTGGCCTCACGATCACCAACACCGGCGACGCGTGGAACGGGTGGTCGCTGACCTTCACGTTCCCCAGCGGGCAGACCATCACCCAGGGCTGGGTGGGCAAGTTCAGCCAGTCCGGCTCCCGGGTGACCGTGACCAACGAGGCCTGGAACGGCAACGTCGGCAGCGGGCAGTCGGCGTCCCCCGGCTTCATCGGCAGCTGGAACGGCAGCAACGCCGCCCCGACGGACTTCGCGGTGAACGGCGTCGCCTGCGGTGACACCACGCCGACCACGACGACCACGACGACGACGCGGCCGACCACCACGACCACGACGACGACGCGGCCGACCACCACGACCACGACGACGACGCGGCCGACCACCACGACCACGACGTCGGGTGGTGGCACCAGCAGCTACACCGAGGAGTTCCTCGAGCTGTACAACAAGATCCACGCGTCGGACAGCGGGTACTTCAGCCCCGAGGGCGTGCCCTACCACTCCATCGAGACCCTGATGGTCGAGGCGCCGGACCACGGTCACGAGACCACGTCCGAGGCGTTCAGCTACTACCTGTGGCTCGAGGCCGAGTACGGCCAGATCACCGGTGACTGGGCCCCGTTCAACACCGCCTGGGCGACGATGGAGAAGTACATCATCCCGTCGCGCAGCGACTACCGGTTCGGCGGCTACAACACCTCCGACGGGTCGGACTACGCCCCTGACGGTGACTACCCGAGCGACTACCCGACCACCCGGGACACCGGTGTGAGCATCGGGTCCGACCCGCTGTGGTCGGAGCTGAGCAGTGCCTACGGCTCGGGCAGCCTCTACCAGATGCACTGGCTGCTGGACGTCGACAACGTCTACGGCTACGGCAAGTGCGGTGACGGCACCACCAAGCCGGCGTTCATCAACACCTACCAGCGCGGCGTCCAGGAGTCGGTGTGGGAGACCGTCGCCCACCCGTCCTGCGAGACGTTCAAGTGGGGCGCCGGGGCCTCCGGCGGCTTCCTGCCGATCTTCATGAAGGAGTCCAGTTACGCGCAGCAGTGGCGCTTCACCAGCGCCCCTGACGCCGACGCCCGTGCGATCCAGGCCGCCTACTGGGCGCTGACCTGGGCCAAGGAGCAGGGCAAGCAGTCCTCTATCTCCAGCGCCATCACCAGTGCGGCGAAGATGGGTGACTACCTGCGCTACGCCATGTACGACAAGCACTTCAAGATGCCCGGTTGCACCTCCACGTCCTGCACCCCGGGCAGTGGTAAGGCCGCGTCGAACTACCTCATCAACTGGTACGTGTCCTGGGGTGGGGCCATGGACGGCTCCTGGGCGTTCCTCATCGGTTCGTCCGGCTACCACCAGGGCTACCAGAACCCGCTGGCGGCCTACGTGCTGTCCAGCGTGACCGAGCTGATCCCGAAGAGCTCCTCCGCCAAGCAGGACTGGGCGACCACCAGGACCCGGTCGCTCGACTTCCTGACCTGGCTGCAGTCGGCGGAGGGTGCCTTCGCCGGTGGCGCGAACAACAGCTGGAACGGCCGCTACGAGAACCCGCCGTCGAACATCCCCGACTTCTACGGGTTGCACTACGACTGGCAGCCGGTCTGGAACGACCCGCCGTCGAACCGGTGGTTCGGCTTCCAGGCGTGGGGTACCGAGCGTCTGGCCGAGTACTACTACCTCACCAAGGACGAGCGGGCCGGTGCGCTCCTCGACAAGTGGGTCGACTGGGCGCTGGCTCACACCACCATCACCGCTGATGATGTCCAGTTCCCGTCCGACCTGGCCTGGTCCGGGACCCCGGGTGGCAACTGGTCCTCGGGAACGACCTCGGTCAACAACGCCGGTCTGCACGTGACCGTGCAGAACTACACCAACGACATCGGTGTCGCGGGCGCCTACGCCCGGCTGCTGGCCTACTACGCGGCAGCCACCGGTGACGCCGAGGCCAAGGCCGCGTCGAAGGGTCTCCTCGACTACATCCTGACCAAGAAGGACGACAAGGGTGTGTCGCTGCCGGAGACGCGGAAGGACTACAACCGGTTCACCTACAACCGCTCGGCGAACGGCGAGGACGGCCTCTACATCCCGTCGGGCTACAGCGGTGTCATGGCGAACGGCGACCCGATCAACAGCAACAGCACGTTCCTGTCCATCCGGACCTTCTACAAGGACGACCCGGATTGGCCGAAGGTCCAGACGTACCTCGACGGTGGCGCCGCTCCGACCTTCAACTACCACCGGTTCTGGGCACAGGTCGACGTGGCCACTGCGCTCGCCGACTACGGTCGTCTCTTCCCGGAGGGCTGACCGGTCCCGATCGGTAACTGAACACCCCAGGCCCTGAGTGACAGGGCTGACAGCTCGGGTGGGGCGGCACACGCCGTCCCACCCGAGCCGTGTCTGTGCGGTGCGGGTTGGTGCGATCAGCGACGTGGGGGTGTGGTCCGGGACGTGGGGGTGTGGTCCGGGACGTGGGGGTGTGGTCCGCGACGGGGGTGCGGTGCGCGTCGTGTCCGGGCGGTGCGGGAGAGCCGCAGGGTGCGCAGGGGTCGACACCCCTGGAGATCCCGCGGCTCCGGTGAGCGGCTTCGGTGCGGCATCCTCCCTGCGGAGGGCTCAGCAGCCGGCCTGGCTCCTCATCGGGGACACGTTCGCCGGGGGTTCGCCCGTGTTCGGGTCCAGCCCGGCTGCCCGCAACGCGCGGCGCCGCCGGAGCAGGTCCCACATGCTCTCGATGCCCTGCTCCAGCTCCTCGAGCCGGGCGAGCTCGGCGTCCTCGGTGACGTCGCCGTGCTCGCGGAGATAACGCAACCGGTGGCTCTCGGCGACGAGACCGTGGATGCGATCGAGAATCTCTCGGTCTTCCATCCGGGCCTCCTGGGTTCCATGGAGACCGGAGGGTCTCCGTGCGCCGTGTACACGTCGACGCTAGGGCTGGTGACGGAGCGGGTCCCCGGGCCACAAGTCCCGAGTGAGAGGGGTCACTCGACACACAGCAGCGTATTCGTTACTGAAAGTGACACTCCTGGCGGTGCGTAGCCGAGCCGGGGGAGCTGCCGGCGCGCCCCTCTCCCTGCGGCGCCGGCCGCCCGGTCAGTACCCGCCGGGGTCAGTGCCTGCCGGGGTCACTGCCCGCCGGGGTCAGTGCCCGCCGGGCCGCTGCCCGAGCAGGTCCACGAGGCGTTCGGCCAGCCCGGTGTACCCGGCCGGGGTCAGCGACAGCAGCCTGGCCTCGTCCGCGGCGGGCAGGTCGAGTCCGCGGACGAACTCGCGGAGGGCCGGACCGTCGATCCGGCGGCCCCTGGTCAGCTCCTTGAGCCGCTCGTAGGGCCGGTCGAGACCGTTCACCCGCATCACCGACTGGACGGCCTCCCCGAGCACCTCCCAGGTGGCGTCGAGGTCGCGCTCCAGCGCCGCCCGGTCGACGTCCAGCCCGGCCAGCCCGCGCCGGGCGTTGTCGACGGCCAGCAGCGAGTGGCCGAACGCGGTCCCGATGTTGCGCTGCATGGAGGAGTCCGTGAGGTCCCGCTGCATCCGCGAGGTGACCAGGGTCGATCCCAGCACGTCCAGCAGCGCGCAGCTCACCTCGAGATTCGCCTCGGCGTTCTCGAACCGGATCGGGTTGACCTTGTGCGGCATGGTGCTGGAGCCGACCGTGCCCTGCCCCCGGACCTGGGCGAAGTAGCCGAGCGAGATGTAGGTCCAGACGTCGGTGCAGAGGTTGTGCAGGACGCGGTTGAACCGGGCGACGTCCGCGTACAGCTCGGCCTGCCAGTCGTGCGACTCGATCTGGGTGGTCAGCGGGTTCCAGGTCAGGCCGAGCCCGGTGACGAAGGACCGGGAGAGCTCGACCCAGTCGGTCCCCGGGGCCGCGATCACGTGGGCGGCGTAGGTGCCCGTCGCTCCGTTGATCTTGCCGAGGTACTCGGCCGCCCCGATCCGGCGCAGCTGACGGTCCAGCCGGGCGGCGAGGACGGCGAGCTCCTTGCCCAGGGTCGTCGGCGTCGCCGGCTGTCCGTGCGTGCGCGCCAGCATCGGGACGTCGCGGTACGCCCTGGCCATGGTCGCGACGTCGTCGGCCAGCGCCGTGGCCGCGGGCAGCCACACGGCCCGGACGGCATCCCTGACCATGAGCGCGTAGGCGAGGTTGTTGACGTCCTCGCTGGTGCAGAAGATGTGCACCAGTTCGGCGAGATCGGCGAGCGAGGTGCCCTCCATCCGGCGCTTGACGTAGTACTCGACGGCCTTGACGTCGTGCAGCGTGACCGCCTCGATCTCGGCCAGCTCCGCGACGGCCGCGGTGTCGAAGTCGGTGACCAGCCGGCGGAGCCGAGCCGTCTCGTCCTCGCCCAGCCGACGCACTCCCGGCAGCGCCCCGGCTCGGGTGAGGTGGATCAGCCACTCGACCTCGACCCGAACCCGCTCCCGGTTCAGCGCGGCCTCGGAGAGGTGCTGCGTCAGCGGTGCGACGACCGGCCGGTACCGGCCGTCCAGCGGGCCGAGCGGGACGTCCCCGAGCACGCCGGTCCCCGGGTCACGAGGGTCGGGGGCTCCGGTCGGGGGTGTCCCGGTGACCGTGCCGGTCACCGGGACGGGGGGTTTCGGTTGCGGGTCCTGGCTACTCGCGTTCACGGTCCCACATGGTGGCACGCGGCGTCCCGGAGCGGTCTGCCGCAGGGTTCCACGACCGAGAACGGGGCCCCCTGCGGGTCCCGGAAAATGGCGATCCGGCCGATCGGGGTGTCCCGGCCGGCGTGGATGACCTCGGCCCCCCGCTTCGCTGCCTCCTCGGTCGTCGCCATCGCGTCGTCGACCTGGAAGTAGATCATCCAGTGCGGGGGCACCCACCGGGGTGCCGCCGGGTCCACCTGGCCGATGGCACCGACGGCCGAGCCGGGCACCTCGCCGTCGATGAACGCGATGTCGCGCCGGCCGGTGTACATCGTGTAGGTGCAGCCGAAGACCTCGGCGTAGAAGGCCCGGGCCACCTCGGGGTCCCAGGTCCGGCACTCGTTCCAGACCATGGCCCCCGGTCGTCCGGTGATCGAGGACCCCAGGTGCTGGCCGGCCTGCCACAGCCCGAAGGCCGCGCCGGTCGGGTCGATGGCGAGGGCCATCCGGCCGTCATGCCCCATCGACATCGGCCGCATGACCACGTCACCGCCGTGCCGGACGATGGCGGAACAGGTCGTCTCCAGGTCGTCCGAGGCCAGGTAGGTGGTCCAGACGGCGTGCAGCGAGGTGTTCGCCGAGCTGGGACCGATGCCCGCGACCGGACGGCCGTCGACGGTCGCCAGGTGGTAGTCGCCGAGGTCGGGGTCGGATTCGGCGATCTCCCAGCCCAGGACGCCGGCGTAGAACTCCGTCGCCGCGGTCACGTCGGAGGCCATCAGCTCGGCCCAGGCCGGGGTCCCCTGCGGCCAGGGGACGTCGCGAGTGCTCATCCTGGTCCTTCCGTGACAGAGAGGACAGCGGCTGGACAGGGCAGCCCTAGTGTCTCACTGCGGAGTGTAACGACCAACACCCCGAGTGACCGATGGGCGGCCCCGATCCGCCGTCACCGGTCTGCCGTCGACGTCCGCCGTCGACGGTTCGGCCCGATCGGCGGGCGCGGGCCGATCCGAATACGGTGGCACCCTTGGCCCGCCGCCGGAAGCCCTGGAGGGAGCCTGGTGACAATTCCCGTGCCGATCCGGGGGGTCGTCTTCGACTTCCATGAGACCCTCGTCACAGCCCGTGATCCCGGAGCGTGGGTCGAGGCCGCCTGGCGGCACCTGGGACGGGATGCGAGCCCTGCCGCCGCCCTCGGGCCAGTGGGGTTCGAGCGGGTACGCACCGGGATCGCCCAGGTGTGGAGGCACGCCGCGGTGATCGATCCGGACGGTGGACGGGATCTCGACCCCGGTCGTCATCGCGCGGTCTTCCAGCAGGTGATGGAGCTGTCGGGCGTCGAGGAGGACCTCGGGACCGCCCTGTACGCGGTGATGACCCGGCAGTGGGTCCCGTTCGACGACGTGCTGCCGGTCCTGGCGGCCCTCCGCGAGCGGGAGGTCGCGACGCTCGTGCTGTCGAACGTCGGCATCGACATCCGCGACCACCTCGACCGGGCGGGGATCGCGGCGCTCGTCGACGACGTGGTGCTGTCCTTCGAGGTCGGCGTCGTCAAGCCGCGACCGGAGATCTTCGCGCGGGCGTTGGCGCGGCTCCGGCTCCCCGCGGACGAGGTGCTCATGGTCGGTGACAACGCGCGCGACGACACCGGCGGCGTCGCCCTGGGGATCCGCACCCTCATCCTCCCGCCGGTCACCGGCCCGGTACGAGGTCTGGCCGCGGTCCTCGGCCTCGTCGACGGCGCCGCGACCGGGCGGGCCGGGGTGTGCGGTGCAGGGGTCGATGGTGCGGAGGCCGACGGTGCGGGGGCCGACGGTGCCGCGACCGGGCGGGCCGGGAGTAGCGGCGCCGCGACCGGGTGGGCCAGGGTCGACGCCGGGACCCGGTGAGCCCGACCCGTCGCGGAGTGCCCGGCGGCCGGGGATCAGGGGATGGACTCGCGGAGGGCCGGGAGGATCTCGTGCTCGGCCGCCTCGATGAACGATCCCTGGGTGTCGCCGCCGATCTGCACCAGCGCGATGTCGGTGAACCCGGCGACGACGTAGCGCCGCACCGCCTCGACGATCCGCTCGACCCGGTGACCGCAGGGGACGCGATGCCGGACGTCGCGCGGCTTGATCCGCCGGGTCGCTGCGTCGACGGACGACGTCCCGGGCAGGCCGGTGCTCGCCCCGCGGTGGTCGAGGAACCAGCGGTACTGCTCGTGCGCGCGCCGGACGGCGGCACCCTCGTCGCGGTCCCAGGACACCGGCACCTGCCCGATCTTCCGGGAGGAGCCGGGGGAGGAGGTCCCGCCGGCGGGTGAGGTGCGTACGGCGTCCCAGGCCGCGGCCAGCGAGGCCCGGGGCTCGACCGCGATCATGATGTCCGCCCGTGGCGCGAACGCCCGCACCGACCGGTTGTCGGCCACCCCGACGCCGAGGGGGACCCGGACGTCCGGCAGGTCCCACAACCGGGCCGAGTCGGTGCGGAAGTAGGCACCGTCGTAGCTGATCTCGCCGCCCCCGAAGAGGGCGAGGATGATGTCGACCGCCTCGCTGAGCATCGCCTGCCGGACCCGGTCCTCCGGCCATGCGCGGCCGACGACGTGCTCGTTGAGGTTCTCGCCGTCGCCCAGTCCCAGGGCGAACCGGCCCCGGGACAGGATCTGCATGGTGGCGGCCTTCTGGGCGACGACAACCGGGTGGTAGCGCATGATCGGGCAGGTGACGTAGGTCATCAGATCCATGCCCGCGGTGACCTGGGCCACGGCGCCGAGCACGCTCCACACGTAGGGGGAGTGCCCCTGGGTCGCCAGCCGGGGGGAGAAGCTGTCGCTCGCGACGGCGAAGTCGAAGCCCGCAGCCTCGGCCGCGGCGGCGTGGAGCACGAGTTCGCGTGGTCCCGCCTGCTCGCCCAGCAGGGTGTATCCCAGTTTCACCTCATTGAGGATAGTTTCACGGGCGGTGTTCCGCGCCCCTCCGTCGGCATCATTCCGGAAGGAATCTCACGGTCACCCGCATCTGCCCGGTGGCATCCGGGTCGGAGGGTAACTACGGTTTTGTCCGACCTGACCGCAGTCGGTGCGGCGGTGTCGCGTCATCCGGAGCGGTCAGTCCCCGCCCGCTCCGGCCCGGAACCCGCAGCGAGACCCGTCCCTACCCTGGTCGACACTGTCCGTAGCGAATCGATCACACATGTGCTCGGCCAGGGCACACTCTCCCAGGAGGTCGCATTGCCGAGGAACCCCTACCAGGACCTGCCCGAGGTACGGTCCTTCACCGTCACAAGCCAGGATCTCCGGGACGCGGAGAAACTTGCGATGTCCCAGGTCAGCGGCATCATGGGGGCTGGAGGAGAGGATGTCTCGCCGCAGCTGAGCTGGAGCGGCTTCCCCGAGGGCACCCGCAGCTTCGCCGTCACCGTCTTCGATCCGGACGCCCCGACCGCCAGCGGGTTCTGGCACTGGGCCGTCGTCGACATCCCGGCGGGCGTGACCTCGCTCGCCCGTGGCGCGGGTGACGAGGCCGGATCAGGCCTCCCGCAGCCCGCCTTCCAACTCCGCAACGACGCGGGCGTCCGCGGCTACGCCGGTGCCGCACCGCCGGAGGGCCACGGCCCGCACCACTACTACACCGTCGTGCACGCGGTCGACGTCGAGAGCCTGGGGATCGACCCCGACTCCTCACCCGCGGTCCTCGGGTTCAACCTCTTCTTCCACACCCTGGCCCGGGGGATGCTCGTCCCCTGGTACGAGTGCTGAGCCACGCCGGACCGCCCGGCGGCGATGCCGACCGCGTCCGCGGCACCGGCCCGTCCGCCGGGCGGCCCGACCACTCCCGGCGTCGGCCCGACCACCCCCGGACGTCGCCTGCCTCCCGGGGTCGTCTTCCTCTCGCGCGGTGGGCGGGAACGGGTCCGCGCTTGTAGGTTGAGGGCCGTGAAGGTCGCCGTCCTCGCCGAGGCCGTGCCCGGGGAGACCCGGGTCGCCCTGCTCCCGGACGCCGTCACCACCCTGGTCAATGCCGGGTTGACGGTCGTCGTCGCCGCTGGTGCCGGTTCCCGGGCTCTCGCCCCGGACCACGCCTACGTCGCCGCAGGGGCGGAGGTGGTGCCCGACGTCGGGCTCGCCGACGTCGACGTCCTGCTCCACGTCCGACCGCTCTCCCCCGAGACGGTCGGCGCGTTGCGCGCCGGGGCGGTGACCGTCGGGTTCTGCTCGCCGGCAGGCGAGCTGGACACGGTCCGCGCGCTGCGGGACGCCAGGGTGACCTCCTTCGCCATGGAGCTCGTGCCGCGGATCTCCCGCGCCCAGTCCATGGACGCGTTGACCTCCCAGGCCCTGGTCGCCGGGTACCGGTGCGTGCTCGAGGCCGCGATGCGACTGCCGCGGTTCTTCCCGCTGTTCATGACGGCGGCCGGGACCGTCCCGCCGGCGCGGGTCCTCGTGCTCGGTGCCGGGGTGGCCGGGCTGCAGGCCATCGCGACGGCCCGCCGGCTGGGCGCCGTGGTCTCCGCCTACGACGTCCGTCCCGCCAGCGCCGACGAGGTGCGGTCGATGGGCGCCACCTTCGTCGAGCTCGACCTGGAGAGCCTGGCCGGCAGCGGCGGCTACGCCAGGGAGATGTCGGAGGACCGGGCCAGGCGCCAGCGTGAGCTGCTGGCCCCGCACGTGGCCGACGCCGACATCGTCATCACCACCGCCGCCGTGCCGGGGCGACCCGCTCCGCTGCTGGTGACCACCGAGATGCTGGCCGGCATGAAGCCGGGCAGCGTTGTCGTCGACCTCGCCGCCGAGTCCGGCGGGAACGTCGAGGGCTCCGTCGCCGGTGAGGAGGTGGCCGTCGGGGTCGCCACCGCGACCGGCACCCCCGGCGCGCCGGACGGCACCGTCCGGGTCTTCGGGATGCGGGACGCCGCCAGCACCATGCCCGCCGACGCCTCCCGGCTGTACGGCAAGAACGTGGCCAACCTGTTGCTGCTCATGACCCGGGACGGTGAGGTCGTCCCCGACCTGGAGGACGAGGTGCTCGCCGGAGCGTGCCTGACCCACGGCGGGACCGTCCGCCACGAGCCGACCGCCGGGCTCCTCGGCGAGCAGCTCCTCACCGCGGGGGGCGAGGCCTGATGGACGGCGTGGCGCTCCTGTCGATCTTCGTCCTGTCGGTGTTCGTCGGGTTCGAGGTCGTCTCCAAGGTCTCGACGATTCTGCACACCCCGCTGATGTCCGGGGCCAACGCCATCCACGGGATCATCCTCGTCGGCGCGGTCCTGGTCACCGGGCACGCCGACGACTCCATCACCCTCGTCGTCGGCCTGCTCGCCGTGGTGCTGGCCACCGTCAACCTCGTCGGAGGGTTCGTGGTCACCGACCGGATGCTGGAGATGTTCGGCTCCCGTCCCACCCCGGGAGGTGACCGGTGAGCCTGCTCTCCGCCGACGCGACCGAGCTCGGGTACCTGCTGGCAGCGGTCTGCTTCATCCTCGCCCTCAAGGGCCTGTCCTCGCCCAGGTCGGCGCGCCGCGGCAACCTCATCGGGGCCGCGGGAGCAGCCCTCGCCCTCGCGGTCGCCTTCCTCTCCGGCGACCTCGACCACCTGGTACCCATCGTCGTGGCCATCGCCGTCGGCACCGCGCTCGCCGTCCCCGCGGCGCGGATGGTCAAGATGACCCAGATGCCGCAGCTCGTCGCCCTGTTCAACGGGGTCGGCGGCGGCGCGGCGGCGCTGGTCGCGCTGCTGGAGCTGGGCGAGACCGCCGGCGGGACCAGCGCGTGGGAGGGCGACCTGGCCGCGGTGGCGTTCACCGTCCTGGTCGGGGCGGTCTCCTTCGCCGGGTCCGTGGTGACCTTCCTCAAGCTGCAGGAGATCATGACCACCCGGCCGGTGGTCCTGCCCGGCGCGAAGCCGCTGATGATCGGCGGTCTCGTGGTCTCCCTGGGGGTCGCCGTCGCGGTGTTCGGCAGCGGGCAGCCGGTGCTGGCCTCGCTGCTCGGCCTGCTCGGCCTGGTCGTCGGGGTCATGCTCGTGCTGCCGGTCGGCGGAGCCGACGTGCCGATCGTGATCTCCCTGCTCAACGCCTTCACCGGGCTCACCGTCGCCGCGGGCGGTTTCGTCCTCGGCAACACGCTGCTGCTCGTCGCCGGGACCCTGGTCGGGGCCAGCGGCACGATTCTCACCCGGCTGATGGCCGCGGCCATGGGTCGCTCGGTGGCCGGGGTCATGTTCGGGGCGCTCAGGGGCGGCTCGACCGCGGGGTCGACGGCCGTGTCCAGCCGGCCGGTGCGGTCGGTCAGCCCCGAGGACGTCGCCATCCTGCTCGGCTACGCCCGGAAGGTGATCGTCGTCCCCGGGTACGGTCTGGCCGTCGCCCAGGCACAGCACACCATCCGGGAACTGGAGGAGATGCTGCGCGGGCGCGGGATCGAGGTCCTCTACGGCATTCACCCGGTGGCCGGTCGGATGCCGGGGCACATGAACGTGCTGCTCGCCGAGGCGAACGTGCCGTACCAGGCGCTCAAGGAGATGGACGAGGTCAACCCGGAGTTCCGGACCACCGACGTGGTGCTCGTCGTCGGGGCGAACGACGTGGTCAACCCGGCCGCCAAGACCTCGCCAGGGGCGCCGATCTACGGGATGCCGATCCTTGAGGTCTCCGACGCCCAGCAGGTGGTGTTCCTCAAGCGGTCGATGCGTCCCGGTTTCGCCGGGATCGAGAACGAGCTGCTCTTCGACCCCAAGACGTCTCTGCTGTTCGGCGACGCCAAGGAGTCGCTGGCCAAGGTTCTCGCCGCGGTCAAGGGGCTGTGAGCGCGGGCGTCGCAGGGCAGGGCCGGCGACCGGTCGCTGAGCCGGGGTGACGGCGGGTACCGACGGCTATCCCGGAGCACTCTCGGCGCCTACCCTGGGTGAGTGACGACCACGTCTCCGGCTGTCGGGAGCGCTGACGTTCCGCCGGTCCGTCAGGACCCGACCGCCGTCGCCGGCCGGCTGGTGCGCAACGTCGAGCGGGTGGTGCGCGGGCGGCGCGAGGCCGTCGAGCTGGTCACCATCGCCCTGCTCTCCGGCGGGCACGCCATCCTCGAGGACGTCCCCGGGACCGGCAAGACCACGCTGGCCAGGGCGGTCGCCCGTAGCGTCGGCGGCAGCTTCCACCGCATCCAGGCCACCGCCGACCTGCTGCCCGCCGACATCACCGGCTCCTCGGTGTGGGACCCGGGGACCCAGACGTTCACCTTCGTCCCCGGTCCGGTCTTCGCCCACGTCGTCCTGGTCGACGAGCTCAACCGGACGCCGCCGCGCACCCAGTCGGCGTTCCTCGAGGTCATGGACGAGAACGCGGTGTCGGTGGACGGGCACCGCTACCGGGTCCCCGACCCGTTCCTCATCGTCGCCACCCAGAACCCGCTGGAGCAGCACGGCACCTACCCGCTGCCGGAGGGGCAGCTCGACCGGTTCGCGCTCCGGGTCCGGCTCGGCGGCCTGGACCACGCGGCCGAGCTGTGCGTCGTCCGCGAGCAGCTCGCCGGTCCGACCGTCGAGGAGCTCAGCCCGGTCGTCGAGGTCGAGGAGCTGCGCGCGGCCCGCAGGGAGGTCCGGGCGCTGCACGTCGCCGAACCGGTCCTGGAGTACGCCCTCGCGGTGGTGCGGGCCACCCGGACCGACCAACGAGTGCGCCTCGGGGCCAGCTCCCGGGCCGCGATCACCCTGCTGCGCTGCGCCCAGGCCCTCGCGGTGCTGCGCGGCCGGGACTACGTCGTCCCGGACGACGTCCGTGCCCTCACCGTCCCGGTCCTCGGCCACCGGGTCGTCCTCGCCGGGGCCTACGCCGGAGGTCCGGGAGCCGCGGGGCAGGCCGTGGAGGCTGTGGTCACCGAGGTGGCGGCCAGGATCCCGGTGCCGGTCGGGTGACCGGGCGCGCCCGGTCGTCCCGGGGGACCGTGACCGACGGCTCACTGGCCGTCGTCCTCGGCCTCGTCGGAGCGGGCCTGGTCCTGGTCGGGCTGAGGAACGAGCACCTCCTGCTCACCGTCCTCGGGGCGGGAGCGCTGTCGACCGTCGTCGTCTCGCTGCTGATGCGACCGCCGCTGCACGCCCTGACCTACTGCTTCCGCGGACCGGTCCGGGTGCGGGCGGGGCAGTACGTCCAGCACGAACTGCACGTCCACAACCGCGGCCGGCGCTCGACGCCGCGGCTGCTCCTCACCCACCACGTCGACGGCTTCGACGACGTGGTCCTGGCCGTGCCGGCGCTGCCGCCCGGGGCGAGCGCGACGGTGAGCGCCTGGCGGCTGGCGAGGACCCGGGGCGTCCGGGAGCTGCACAGCCTCAGGGCCGGCTCGGCCTCGCCGTTCGGGCTGATGCGGTTCACCAGCGTCAGCCACGCGTCGTCGACGCTCGTCGTCCACCCCAGGGCGTTGCCGGCGGAGCCGCTGGACGGCAGGGGACAGGACGGCGACCTGCCCTCCGGGGTCACCGCGCGGTCGGGGGCCGAGCCCCACGCCGTCCGCGAGTACCGCCCCGGCGACCCGGTACGGAGGGTGCACTGGCGCAGCAGCGCCCGGCACGGCCGGCTGGTCGTGGTGGAGCCCGAGCGCACCGTTGCCCGCAGGGTCGCCCTGCTCGTGGCGGGGGTCCCGGTCCGGCCCGGCACGACCTGGCGGTCACCGGACTGGGAGGACCTGCTGGCCGAGGCCGCCTGGGGGGTGACCCAGGCCCTGCCCGGAGGGGGCTCGGCGCTGCTGTACGCGGCCCAGCCGCAGCTCGAGCTGCTGCACGCCGTCGACGAGGTGACCGCGCTGGACTGGTTCGCCGCCCTCGGCGACGTGCGGCTGCCCGGTCCGGCCGAGCTGCAGGCCGTCTTCGCCGACCTGTCTCCGGGTGACCGGCTCGCGGTCGCGGCGACCTGCGACGTGCCGGCGGGCTGGTGGGACCTGGTGCACCGGCTGGCCGCGGAGGCGGGGTGCTCCGTCGGCGTCCACGGGCCGGGAGCCGCGTCGTGGGCCGGAGCCACCCCCTGGGCCGGAGCCGCGCCGTGACCGGGGATGGGACGGCGACCGGCACGTCGCAGGTCACCGCGACCGGGGGCTGGACGTCGACCCGGTGGTTGCGGATCGCGGTCTCGGTGAGCGCCGCCTCCGCCGGGACCGCCCTGACCGTCTCCGGCCTGCTGCCCGGCTGGTTCGCCGCCGGTGCCGTCGCCATGGCGATCACCGCCTCGTGGGCTGCTCCCGTCCTGCCGCGGCTGGTACCCGGCGTCGCGGGACGGTTCGCCCTCGGGTTCGTCCTGCAGTGCGGCATCCCGGCGGTCGCGGTGGCGGGCGGGGTGCGGAACCTCGGGCTGCTCGCGGCGGTCGCCCTCGGCGTGCTCGCGGCGACCTCGCTGGAGCACACCACGCCAAGGGCCCTGATGACCGGCCTCTGGCTCGGCTCCGCCGGGCTGGTGCTGTCCACGGCCACGCCGCAACGCGCCGTCCTCGCCGTTCCGGTGCTGGTCGGGTTCACCGCGCTGCTGGCAGGGCTCGTCGCCGGGACCCGGCTGGCCGGTGCCGACCGGGTGGCCGCGACGATGACCAGGGCGGTCACCCCCGACGACGGGTGCGGCACCGGGGAGGCCGTGACCGCTGCCGTGGCACCGGCGACCGTGGCCCCCGGGACCGGCGTCGTCGGGGAGGGGCGGCCGCTGCTGCGCTGGGTCGTCGTCCCGGTCGTCGCCTGCCTGGTGCTGGCGATCCTCGGCGGCGCCGTGCTGCGGGCCCTGTACCAGCGGTTCGACCTCCCCGACCCGTCGGCGGCCGGGCCGGGGGCCTCGGTGCCGCCCTGGGCCGAGGCGAACCGGCCGGGGGACCCCGGCGACCCCGGCGAGGCCGACCCGGCGCGGGCCGAGCGGCGCTCCACCCAGGTCTACACCTCGGGCGAGCTGGACCTGCGGTCCCGGGGGGAGCTGCCGGACACCCCGGTCTACGCGGTCCCCGCGGACTCCCCCGGGCTGTGGCGGTCGGCGGTGCTCGACCGGTACGACGGGACGGCGTGGCGCAACTCCCTCGCCCCAGCGAGCGGCGGCTTCGAGGTGCTGGGGCGCGGGGTGGTGGGGATCCCGGCCGACCCGGATGACCCGGTGGTCGCGGAGGCGGCGGCCCCCCGGTCCGGCGTCGTCCGCCTGCTCGGGGCGCAGGAGCTCGACAACTGGCCTCCCCTCCTCGCCCCCGGGCAGGTCGCGGCCGTCGGCCCGGGGCGGGACGGGGAGCCCGTCGCCGTGCTCAGGGATCCGTCGTGGCAGCTCATGGCGGTGCTCGCCCGGACGGGGCGCACCGCCCCGGAGTACCGGGTCACCTGGTACGACCGTCCCGGTCTCGCCAGTGCGGGGGGCGGGGTCGGCACCGGAGCCGGTGACGGGCCGTCGGGATCGGCCGCGGACGGGTCCGCCGGGATCGACCCGGCCGACCCGCGGTGGACCGACCTCCCGTCGTCCGTCCCGCAGCGGGTGCGCGACCTCGGCCGCCGGCTGGCCGCCGCCGAGCCGTCCCGCCGCGAGGCGGTCGAGGCCGTGGAGCGCTACCTCCGGGCGAACGCCACCTACCGACTGGACTCGCCGGTGCCGGAGAAGGGGCGGGACGCCGTCGACCACTTCCTCTTCGACGCGCGGACCGGGTTCTGCGAGCACTTCGCCTCCGCCGAGGTCGTCCTGCTCCGCGCCGCGGGGATCCCCGCGCGGCTGGCCACCGGGTTCGCCGGGGGCACGGTCGACGACGCGGACATCGTCGACGCGGGCTCGATCGACAGAGGCACGGTCGACGCGGGCTCGATCGACAGAGGCACGGTCGACGCGGGCACGGTCGACGCGGGCAGGGTCGACGGGGGCACGGTCGATGTCGGCAGGGTCGGCGACGGCGGGACGGTGGCGCTGACGGCGGGCGAGCGGGAGCGGGTGCTGCGCGGGTCCGACGCCCACGCCTGGGTCGAGGTCTGGATCCCTGGTGAGGGCTGGGTGTCCTCCGACCCCACGGCCGGAACCACCACGGCGTCGTCGTGGACGGACCGGCTCGTGGACCGGTTGACCGGCTCCCCGCTCGCGCTGGCCGCCCTGTTCCTCGCCTGCTGCGTGCTGGTGGTGCTGATCGTGCTCGGCGTGCGCAGGTGGAGGCGCCGCAACCAGCCGGACACCCCGGCGGCGGACGTCGGGAGGTCGGCACCCCGGCCGGCGGTCCCGGAGCTGCTCGCCGCCTTCGCGCGGCTGGAACGGGCACTGGTCACGGCGGGCACCCCACGCCTCGCCCGGGAGACCCTCGGCGACCTCGCGGAGCGGATCCGTCCGGTCCTCGCGCCGCCGTCGCCGGAGCCGGGCGGGGAGGTGGAGCGACCCGTGGTCACGGCGACCGACGACGCCGTCGAGGTCCTGCAGCGGGCCCTCTACGGGCCGGTCACCCCCACCAGGGCCGAGGTCCGCACCGCCGCGGACACCCTCGATCGGGTCGCGGCCAGGATCCTCGCCGAGCTGCGCGAACCCGCCGGGGCCGCGGCACCCTAGGCTGGGTGGTATGTCCGGATACCTGCGTCTGCTCCGGCGCAGGACCCTCCGGAACGCCTTCGCCGCCGCGGCTCTCGCGCGGCTCCCGGTCGCCATGGTCCCGCTGGGCATCCTGCTGCTGGTCGAGGAGGTCCGGGACTCCTACGCCGATGCCGGGATCGTCTCCGCGGCGTTCACCGTGACAGCCGCCGTCGCGGCTCCGGCGTGGGGTCGGCTGATGGACCGGTCGGGGCAGCCGAGGGTGGTCCCGGTCGCGGTGACGGCGTCGGCCGCCCTCCTCGCGGTGCTCTCCGTGACCGCGGTCCGCGGCGGCGGGATGGGCCTGCTGGTCGCGCTCGCCGGAGCGGTCGGCCTGTTCTCGCTGCCGTTGACCGCCGCCGCGCGGACCGTCTGGCGGCGGATCACCTCCGGCGAGGACGAGCGGCGGGCGGTCTTCGCCCTGGACGCGGTCGCGATGGAGGGGGTGTTCGTCACCGGGCCGCTGCTGCTCGGGGTGCTCGTCGCCGGCACGCCGCCGGCGGTCCCGCTCGTCGTCACCGCGGGCATCCAGTTCGCCGGCGGCCTCGCCTACGCCCTCTCCGGGGCGAGAGCAGTCGGCATCCCCGGCCGGCCCGAGGTCGCCCCGGTTCCGGAGCCGGTCCTCGTCGAGGCGCGGGTCGCCGGGCCGGGGGTTCCCGCGCCGCCGATCGCCGGGGCCGAGCCGGTCGTCACGGAACCGATCGTCACGGAACCGGCTGCCAGGGGGCGGGCCGGGGCGCTGGTCCCTCGCGGCCTGGTCGCCGTCCTGCTCGTCAGCCTGGCGACGGGGACCTGCTTCGGGCAGCTCGACGTCGGGGTCGCGGCGGCGGCGAAGGACGTCTTCCATCGGCCGGCTCTGGTCGGGCAGTTCTTCGCCGCGGTCGCCGCGGGCAGCGCCGTCGGCGGGTTGTGGTTCGGCGGCAGGCGGTGGCACGGCCCGGACCGGCGGCGCCTGCCCCTGATCACGGCCTGGTTCGGCCTCGCCCTGCTGGCGACGGCCGCCCTGCTGGCGACGGCGACGGCCCGGCCCGAGCTGCTGCTGACCCTGCTGTTCCTCGCCGGGCTGGCCGTCTCTCCCGGGATCATCGTCGAGGCGGGGCTGGTCGACCGGATGGCACCCGGTGAGCGTCTCGCCGAGGCGCAGGCGTGGCTGGGGACGGCGATGACCTCGGGAATCGCCGCCGGGACGACGGTGGGCGGCTTCGTCGTGGACGGGTGGGGCCCGGCGGCGTCGCTCCTCGGTGCCGCGGTCGGCGCGGGCTGTGCGACGGCGGTGGCCCTCGGTGCGCAACGACGGTGGCGCGCGACGGACGGCCCGGATCAGGCGTAGCGGCGGGCGACCGTCTCGACCTGGGCCGCGTACCCCCCGCCGAAGAGCACGACGTGGACCAGCAGCGGGTACAGCTGGTGCAGCGCGACCCGGTCGTGCCACCCGTCGGCGAGCGGCCACGCCTCGTCGTAGGCGGCGAGCACGGTGGACAGCCGGGGCAGGCCGAACAGGTCCAGCATGGCCAGGTCGGTCTCCCGGTGGCCGCCGTGGGCGGAGGGGTCGACGAGGACGACGCCGTCCGGGGTCCACAGCACGTTGCCGGCCCACAGGTCACCGTGCAGGCGGGAGGCCGGCTCGGGCACGGGGCCGACGAGCTGCTCGTCGCCGTCCTCCAGCCGGGAGCACAGCCTGTCGACGAGCCGGGTGACCGACGGCGACAGCCGGCCGGCGTCCCTCGCCGCCCGCAGGAACGGGGCGATCCGGCGACGGGCGTAGAAGCGACCCCAGGTGCGGGCGTCGGGGTCGGCCTCGGAGCGCACGTGGGACAACGGCAGCGGGCCGATGAAGCCGTCGTCGTCCCACTCGGCGGGGGGACAGCCGAACCACGGAGCGCCGCTGCGGTGGGTGGCCGCGAGGGCACGGCCGAAGGCGACGGCGGCCTCGTCGGTGGCGGGGATCTCCACCAGCCGTGGCAGCACCAGCCGGTCCTCGTGCACCTCCAGCGGGCGGGCGACGAGGACTCCTCCGGTGGAGACCGCGGCGGCGAGCCAGTGCAGCCCGGCCACCTCCGCGTCGAAGAACCCCCGCGGCGCACCGAACCGGCGCTTGGTGAAGGTCTCGTCCGGCGTCACGTCGTCCGCCTCGCTCCCGTCCCCTGCCGTGCCGGGCCCGGCATCCGGGTGTCGGCTCACCGCCGGTTCCGGCTCGACAGGCTCCTCGGAGATCCGCACCTGGTCGGTGGGCTCCCGCTCGATGACGGGTTCCCGCTCGAGGGTGGGTGCCTCTTCCGCGGTGGGTGCCTGTTCGACGACCGGTTCCTGCGCGACGGTCAGCTCCGGGTTCGTCGTGCCGGCCGTGGTGCGGGTCTCCATTCCTGCCCCCCAGATGGTTCGACGACACCTTCCCGGGCGCCGTCCTCAGCCGGCCGCCCGCCCGGTCGTCTCGGCACGGACGTGGTCGAGCAGCCCGCGGCAGGCCGTCTCGATCTGTGCGAGGACCTCGGCGAAGGCGCGGGCCCCGTCGTAGTAGGGATCGCGGACGTCCAGGTCCTCGTGCCGGGCCCCCGGACCGAGGGCCGGATCGAAGGAGCGGAGCAGCCGGACCTTGGACCGGTCGCGCTCGTTGCCCGCCCACGAGCGCAGGGTCCGCTCGTGCCCGCGGTCCATCGCGATGACGAGGTCGCGCTCGGCGAACCAGTGCGGGTCGAACTGGCGGGCGCGGTGCGCGTCACCGTCGTACCCGGCCTTCGCCAGGGCCGCGAGGGTCCGCCGGTCGGCGCGCTCGCCGATGTGCCAGTCACCGGTTCCGGCCGAGTCCACGGCGACGAGGTGCCCGACACCCCCGTCCTCCGCGAGCTGCCTGAGCACGACCTCGCCCATCGGGGACCGGCAGATGTTGCCCGAGCACACGAAGCAGACTCGATACCGAGCGTCACGACGCATGCGCTCATCGTGATGCATGTCGTCGGTCGCTCGGTAACCGCCCCGCCGGGACTCCGCTCCGTCCTCGCGCACTGGCATTTCTCGGCCTCTCGTTCGGCCTCGCCCCGGCATGGCCGCCGGCTCGGCCTCGATCAGGATCCCGGGCCGACCTCGTGAGGACGGTGTCCCGCGGGCACCGACCCGGGCGATGAACGAACGCTACCCGCTCCCGGTTCCGGCGATCCCCGGGTCGCCGCGGGGGGTCGCCACGTCAGGGGCCGCCTCGGGATGCCCCTCCGCCCAGACCCCCGGCGTGCGAGTCCTCCACAGGGCGCTCGCCGTCCCGCTGTCCACATCCGGTGTCGGCTCCGCCGAGCGGATGCCGTTGCGGTCGTAGCGTTCCGGCCACCGGCGAGGTGTCCCGGTCCCACCGGGACAGCCCTGCGGCGAGTCGGGTCCCGGCCCGCGTTCGGTGCTGACCCGAGGGCGGCGTGAGTGATGCCCGTGGGGGAGCGCGCACACCGGTCGGAGTGGAAGCGGCGTGGGCGGACGGCACCAGGAGGGGTGGCATGGACGGGGAGCGGATCCGGATCCTCGCCGTGAGGGTGGAGGACGTGGCGGTCCAGGTGCGGCGGATCGCCACCGGGCTCGTGGGGCCGGCCGCCGGCACCGGGCTCCGCTGGGAGTCGTCGGGGGCCGGTGCCTTCCGGGAGGCGCTCGACGCCGAGGTCGTCGCCGTCCGGCGTGGTGCCGTGGCGGTGGACGACGTGGCGGTGGCGCTCCGGGCACACGCCCATGCCCTGGAGGCGGCGGTGGTCCGGGGACTTCCGGCCGAGGTGGCGACCCGGCTGGACGGCGTCGATCGGGCGGTGGGTCGGCTCGTGTCCGGGTGGCCGTGGTGAGCGCGGAGACCGGCAGGGCGGGTCCGCGTGAGGACGGGCCCCTGGTCCCCCCTCCGGACGGCGACGGCACCGACGGGCTGACCGTGCGAGGGGGGACGGCGACCAGGGCGTACCTGGAGGACCTCCACCGGGTGGGGGCGGACCTGGTGCGTGCCGGGGAGGAGTTGGCCCGGCTCTCCCGTGAGCTCACCCGCCTCACCGCCGACCCCGGTCTGGTCGCCACCGGGTGCGTCGCTCCGCGGAGCCTCGCGGCCGTCGGCTCCGTCGTCGCCACGTCGGTCGCCGGGCCGCACGGGCTCCTCGCCGTCGGAGCCCGGGTGGCACTCCTCGGTGACCGGGTCCGGCTGGCAGCCGTCCGGTACGGCGAGGCCGACGCCGCGGTGGACGCCCTGCTCGACGGCGTCGATCCGGCAGTGAGAGGTGTCGCGGGTGCTCTCGGCGCTCTCGGCGCGGTGAGCCCGCTGCTGCGGGAGAGCCGGTCCGTGACCGTCGGCCCGGTCACCTCCCCGGTGCGGGTCCGGCCTCCCCGAGGGCTGGCCGATCTCCTCGCCATGGGACCGGTGGCCGGTGGTGGTCGCGAACCGGCGCAGGGGACAGTGCGCGTCGACCGCATCGTGGGGCCGGACGGACGCCGCGCCTGGATCGTCGCCATACCGGGAACCCAGGACTGGAGTTCCCGCCCGGGAACGAACCCGTTCGACCTCACCGGGGACGTCCACCTCATGGCCGGCCGGGACACCGCGGCGGCGCACGGTGTGCTCGCGGCCATGGAGCGGGCAGGGGTGGTCGGGGGAGAGCCGGTGCTCCTGGTGGGGCACAGCCAGGGCGGGCTGGTGGCGGCACGACTGGCTTCCGACCAGGGCGTCCTGGCCAGGTACGCCGTCACCCACGTCGTCACCTCGGGGGCGCCGGTGGCGGGCTTCGAGATCCCTGCGTCGGTCCGGGTGCTCTCGGTCGAGCACACCGACGACCTCGTTCCCCAACTCGACGGGCGGCGGAACCCGGCCGCCGACGGGTGGCTGACGGTCAGCAGGAGGACCGATCTCCCGAAGCGACCGGCCGGACCGCACTCCCGAGGCGAGTACCTGCGCACCGCGGCCCGCGCCGATTCCTCGCACGATCCGGCGCTGCTGGAATGGAGACGTGGTGCCGCCGGGTTCCTCGACGGCGAGGGGGTCGAGGCGTTCTCGACGGAGGTCACCTGCTCACGGTCCCCGCCCCGGAACGGTGTCAGCCCGAGCCCGTGGCCAGCACCCGGTGCAGGGCCGTCACCGCGGCCTCCGCGTCGAGCCGGAGACCCCGGGCCGCCTCGGCGATCCGGGCCTCGACACTCCGATGGCGGGCGGTGTCGTCCCCGTCTCCACGGGTGGTGCCCGTCCCGTCCCCACGGACGGTGCCGGTGCCGACCTCGGCGAGGAGGTCCCTTGCTCGGTCTGCGAGGGCCAGCAGGTCGTCCCGCTGTCGGACGACGTGGGAGCTGCCGATCACCTGCCCGTGCCCCGGTATCACCGTGTCGCCGAGGTCGGGCAGCAACCGGTCGAGGGTCTCCGGCCACTCCAGCGGATAGGAGTCCTCGAAAGCCGGGGGCGCTCCCTCCTCGACGAGATCTCCGACGACGGAGACCCCGGCGTCGGGAACCAGCACCACGAGGTCGTGGTCGGTGTGCCCTCGACCGGCATGGCGCAGGACCACGTGACGGTCGCCGAGGTCGAGGACCCGTTCGGTGAGAGGATCCGCCCCCGAGGGGGCCTCCACGAGATCGGTCGGCGGGGTGACGGTCACCGCAGCGACCGCCGCCGCATCGACCGGACGCCCGGCGGTCCGCATCCATGCGACGCCGGAGCGCCGCTCCTCCTCACCGCGTTCGGTGAGGGCGGTGAGGCAGCCCCGGTGCGCCCAGATCCGCAGTCCGGGCTGCTCGGCGGCGAGGACGGCGTTCCCGAAGCAGTGGTCGAAGTGGGCGTGGGTGTTGACGACCACCCACGGCAGCACCGTCCGGGAGCGGACGACCCGCACCAGCTCCCGGGCGAGCCCGTCGTGGCAGTCGGTGTCCACGATCAGGCACGACCTGTCCCCGAGGACGAGAGTGAGGTTGAGGTCGAGGACCGGGTTGCGCCGGACGAGCACGTCGCGGGCCACCTCACGCCACCCGTGCCCGTCCCCGCGGGGTGAGAACCGGAGGTCCGTCATGGGTCGAGGGTGCCGTACCCGCCGACGGCCGGGCGACCCGCCGCCGCCGTCCTCAGAGGCGGAAGCGGGCGACCATGGCGTGCAGTTCGGACGACATCCGGGACAGCTCGAGGACGGCGGTCCTCGCCTGCTCGGCACCGGCGGCCGTCGTGGACGCCGCACCGACCACCTCGGAGACGCCGTCGACGATCTGACCGGTCTGGCTCGAGGCCTGGTTCACGTTCTCGGACATGGACCGGGTGGTGACGGTCTGCTCCTCGACGGCCGAGGCGATGACGGTCTGGAAGTCGCCCAGCCGGGAGATCACGTTGGCGATCTCGCCGATCGCCTCGGCCGCACCCGAGCTGTCGCTCTGGATCGCCTCGACGCGGCGGGCGATGTCCTCGGTGGCCCGGGCCGTCTCCTGGGCCAGTTCCTTCACCTCACCGGCCACGACCGCGAAGCCCTTGCCGGACTCCCCGGCCCGGGCCGCCTCGATGGTCGCGTTGAGCGAGAGGAGGTTGGTCTGCTCGGCGATCGAGTTGATCACCTTGATGACGTTCCCGATCTCGGTCGAGGAATCACCGAGCTTGGCGACGGTGACGTTGGTGGCGTCGGCGAGCTCCCGGGCGTGGGTGCCCATCTGCGCCGCGTCGTTGGCGTTGCGGGCGATCTCGGTGATGGAGCTGCTCATCTCCTCGGCGCCGGCGGCGATCGAGTTCACGTGGTCCGAGACCGTGTCCACCGCGCGCATCACCGTGCCCACCCTGGCCGACGTCGTCTCCGCCGAGGTGGTGATGGTCTCCGAGGTCGCGTTGAGCTCCTCGGCCGCCGAGGCCAGCGTGGTGGCCGAGGCGGCCAGCGCGCGGACGGTCTCCCGGGTGTTGGCCGTCGCGTGGTCGAGGGCGCGAGCGGTCTGGGCGATCTCGTCCCGGCCCCGGATGTCCACGGTTCGGGTGAGATCACCCTCGGCGATCGCCAGGCAGGCATCCCTGACCCGCCGCAGCGGGACCACCGTCCGGCGGGACGCGTATCCCGCCAACAGCAGCGACAGGAGCCCGACCACGACCAGGACTCCGATCATGGAGGTCCTCGCGGAGTGGTAGGCCCGGTCGTTGTCGGCGACGGTGGTGCTGGTCTGGGTCTGGACGGCCTCGACGAGTTCGTCGAGGTGCAGCTGGATGTCCACGGCGATCGGCTTGACTTCCTTGTCCCGCAGGGCGATGTAGGCCTTCTCGTCCCCGGTGCGGGCGACCTCGAGCAGGGCTCCGCCGACCACCTTCTGGTAGGCGGCCCAGGCGTCGGCGAGGTCGCCGAGGTGTTCGCGCTGTTCCTCGGTGAGCGAGCGCTCGCCCATCGCCTCAACGGCGGCGTCGAGGGCGTCCACGTCCTTGAGGAAGGCGGCGTGCTCCGGGCCGTCGTCACTGGTCCCGAGCAGGCCGTCGCCGAGGGCGTCCACCCGGACCTGGAGGTACTGCCGCCGGATCTCCTCCAGGGCCACCACGTTGGCCAGCGACACGTCGTTGATGGCCTGGCCCCGGTCCCTGAGCTGTCCGAGGTAGGTCAGGGCCGTCCCGGCGATGACCAGCATCCCGAGGACGGCCACGGCGACCCCACCGAGGATCTTGATCGTGACCGGTGGGTCGAGCAGGCTCGCCCGGGTACGTCCGTCGGTCGCGCTCGCGCCGAGGGGACCGGTCTCCAGGGCGATGGTGGGTCGGGCCGCGTCCGTCGGCTGCATCGTGCCCATCACTCGATCTGCCCTCTCCGGCCGGTGGATTGTGGGTGATGTGTGCGGATCGGGGGGATCCGTGGGAGACGCATCGAGACGGCGTCCGCCGGATCGGTAACGAGCCGGTTGGCACCGGTGCAGAGGCCATCGGCCGGCGACCCGCGGTGCTTGAGCGGCGACGCCGGACGTCGTGACCCGGGGGAGCGGCAGGTCGGGGAGGGGGCATCGCCGGGCGATGAATCCCGGCTCACAGCCGGCCCACAGCTCCTCCTTGGGCCCCGCACAGGTTCACCCCTGGTTCCGGTGCGGGCCCCCTGGTTCCGGTGCGGGCCCCCTGGTTCCGGCACGGGTTCAGGGGTGCCGCGACGACCCCGCCCATGGCCTCCGGGCCGCCGCGATCCGGTCACCGGCCCCGTGGCGGCCGCCGTCGAGGATTGATCTCCTCGACTCCGGGTATCACCGGGCGGGACTGCCCGCCGCTACCACCGGGGCGGGATCGACGGAGGACGCCCTGCGGTCGCCCGCTGCGATCGGCGCGAACGGGCGACGGAACGGAGGAGCGAAACGGTGACGAGCACCTCGCGGGATGCCGTAATCTCGGGCCGGATGAACGGCAGGTGCCGGCAAGGCGCGCAGACGGACGCGTCGTCCGGTTCCGGCGGTGAGACGTACTCCGATCGACTCTCCGGATGGCGCGTGCCCGCGCCCGCCACCGTTCGTCGTGCGGGGGTCCGAGCTGTCGACAGCGACCCGGGGAGGAACGAGCTGTGACTGATTCCCGCGTCCCAGACGTCGCGGTGGAGCGACTCGGGCTGCCGCCCGCGGCCAAGGCGTGCCTGTTCGACCTCGACGGCGTGCTCACCGACACGGCGAGCCTGCACGCGCGGTCGTGGAAGGCGATGTTCGACGACTTCCTCCGCGAGCACGCCGAGCGCACCGGGACGCCGTTCGTCCCCTTCGAGGTCGAGACCGACTATCCGCGTCATGTCGACGGCAAGCCGCGGGCCGACGGGACCAGGGCCTTCCTGGCGTCCCGGGGGATCGAGCTGCCGGAAGGGTCGGTGGACGACCCGCCCGAGGCCCAGACCGTGCACGGTCTGGGGAATCGCAAGAACCTGCTGGTCCGCGAGCAGATCCGGTCCGGCGGCGTCGAGGTCTACCAGGGGTCCGTCGAGTACCTGCGACAGGTCAGGAAGGCCGGTCTGCTGACCGCCGTCGTGTCCTCCAGCGCCAACACCCCCGACGTCCTCGCCGTCACCGGGATCGAGGACCTGTTCGACGCGCGGGTCGACGGGAACGTGGCGAGGGAACGTGGCCTGCCCGGCAAGCCCGCGCCGGACACGTTCCTCGCCGGGGCGGCCGAGCTCGGGGTCACCGCCGACGCCGCCGTCGTCTTCGAGGACGCGCTCGCCGGGGTGGCGGCGGGGCGGGCCGGTGGGTTCGTCCTCGTCGTCGGGGTGGACCGGGTGGGTCATGCCGACGCGCTGCGCGCCAACGGCGCGGACATCGTCGTCTCGGACCTCGCGGACCTGCTGTCGTGACGGGCTGACACCCGCACGCACGCCGGCGAACCCGGTCGGGGATCCTCGATGGGTATCGCGTCATGACCCTCTGTCGTATCGATCTCGACGACCTCCTGGAGCAACCGTGAACGGCCTGGTCGAGCCCGCGGGCCCTGCCCTCAACCAGCACGTCGGAGCCCAGCAGCCGATCGGCCCGGCGGTGGCGAGCGACGCCGAGACGGTCCCCCCGTTCCTCGTGGAACCCTGGTGCGTCCGGGAGACCCAGCTCGACCTGGAGAACCTCGCCAGGACCGAGTCGGTGTTCGCGCTGTCGAACGGTCACGTGGGGCTGCGCGGCAACCTCGAGGAGGGCGAGCCGTACGGTATCCCGGGCACCTACCTCAACTCCGTGTACGAAGGGCGCCCGCTGCCGCACGCCGAGACCGCGTACGGCTATCCCGAGTCCGGCCAGACGATGATCGACGTCACCAACGGGAAGATCATCCGACTGCTGGTGGACGACGAGCCCTTCGACGTCCGCTACGGGTACGTGAACCGGCACGAGCGGTGGCTGGACCTGCGCGCCGGCACCCTGAACCGGGTCGTCGAGTGGCGGTCGCCCGCTGACCGGACGGTGAAGGTGCGGACCACCCGGCTGGTCTCCTTCACCCACCGCTCGGTGGTGGCGATCTGCTACGAGGTCGAGCCGATCGACGGGACGACCCGGCTGGTCGTCCAGTCCGAGCTGGTCGCCAACGAGCAGCGGGTCCCCGGCGGCGGGATCCGGCGGGGGAGCCAGCAGGTCCCGGTCCGGCCCGACCCGCGGGCGGCGGCCACCCTGGACACCGGCCTCATCCCGGTCGAGCACGACGTCCGGGGCATGCGGCTGCACCTGCTGCACCGCACCCACCGCAGCGGCCTGTCCATCGCCGCGGCGGCCGACCACCAGGTGACGGTGCCCGACGACGCGGCCCTGCTCACCGACGCCGAGGCGCGGCCGGACTGGGGCCGGGTGACGGCGACCGCGACCCTGCGGCCGGGGCAGACCCTGCGGCTGGTCAAGTACGTCAGCTACGGCTGGTCCTCGCTGCGGTCGGTCCCCGCCCTGCGGGACCAGGTGGCGGCGGGTCTCACCGGGGCGGTGCACACCGGCTGGGAGGGCCTGCTCCGCGGCCAGCGGGAGTTCCTCGACGAGTTCTGGGCCGGAGCCGACGTGGAGATCGGCGGCGACCCGGAGCTCCAGCAGGGGGTGCGGTTCGCGCTGTTCCACGTGCTCCAGGCCGGAGCCCGGGCCGAGGAGCGGCCGATCTCCGCGAAGGGCCTCACCGGTCCCGGGTACGACGGCCACTGCTTCTGGGACACCGAGACCTACGTGCTCCCGGTGCTCATCCACACCTACCCGCCGGCCGCGGCCGACGCCCTGCGCTGGCGGCAGCGCACCCTGCCGACCGCCCGCGAGCGGGCCAGGACGCTCGGGCTGGCCGGTGCCGCCTTCCCGTGGCGGACCATCAACGGCGAGGAGTGCTCGGGGTACTGGCCGGCCGGGACGGCCGCCTTCCACATCAACGCCGACATCGCCGACGCCGTGATCCGCTACCACGACGCGACGGCCGACGGGGACTTCGACGCCGACACCGGGCTGGAGCTCCTCGTCGAGACGGCACGGCTGTGGCGCTCGCTCGGCCACTTCGACCGCAACGGCGACTTCCGGATCGACGGGGTCACCGGGCCGGACGAGTACAGCGCCGTCCAGGACAACAACACCTACACGAACCTCATGGCGCAGCGGAACCTCCGCTCCGCGGCCATCGCGGCCTGGAAGCTGCCCGAGCGGGCGGCGGCGCTCGGCGTCACCGAGAAGGAGATCGCCGCCTGGCGGGAGTGCGCCGACGCCCTCACCATCCCCTACGACGCCATGCTCGGCGTGCACCAGCAGTCGGAGGGGTTCACCCACCACGCCCGCTGGGACTTCGAGAACACCTCCGCCGAGGCGTACCCGCTCATGCTGCACTTCCCGTACTTCGACCTGTACCGGAAGCAGGTCGTCAAGCAGTCGGACCTGGTGCTGGCCATGCATCTGCGTGGGGACGCCTTCACCCCGGAGCAGAAGGCGGCCAACTTCGCCTACTACGAGCCGTTGACGGTCCGGGACTCCTCGCTCTCCGCGTGCACCCAGGCGGTGGTGGCGGCCGAGGTCGGCCACCTGGGCCTCGCCTACGACTACGCGGCCGAGGCCGCGTTGATGGACCTGCACGACGTGCAGCGCAACACCCGCAGCGGGCTGCACATCGCCTCGCTCGCCGGTGCCTGGACCGCGGTGGTCTCCGGCTTCGGCGGGATGCGCGACCACGACGGAGTGCTGATTTTCGCCCCCCGGCTGCCGGCGGCGCTGACCCGGCTGGCCTTCACCATCACCCACCGGGGGCTGCGGCTGCGGGTGGAGACCGACGGCAACGAGGCGACGTACACCCTCAAGAGCAGGGGCAGCAGCCTCGACCTCATCCACCACGGGGAGCGGATCACCGTGAGCTCCGGCTCGCCGGTGACCCTTCCGGTGCCGCCAGCTCCCGCCTACCCGCGGCCGCGGCAGCCGGCCGGCCGGGCCCCGCGGCCACGACGTCCCGTCACGGCGGTGACCCCGTAGCCGGGCCTGACACCACCTGCAGACCCCCCACCTGCGGGAACACCACCCGCGGGAACACCAC
>JAAYAH010000195.1 GCA_012719445.1 Actinomycetales bacterium
AGATCATGGGCTGCAACATCCCCGACGTGCAGCTGCCCGACCAGTACCGCGAGCACCTGGCCACCCGCGAGCGGGTCGCCAAGGAGCTCGTCGCCTACGAGAAGGAGTGGGAGCTGACGCGCAAGCGGCGGATCGACACCCTGCTCATGGAGATCGAGCGGGCCAAGAAGATCCGCGACGCCAAGATCGTGGAGGTCAAGGCGGCGCTCAACAAGGCGCGCAAGGACGTCGCACAGATGCTGGAGGAGCGCGAGACCGAGGCGCAGAAGATCCGCTACGAGATCGAGACCCGGGCGCGCACCAACCTGGTGGCCGCGCAGGGTGAGGCCAAGGCACAGGAGCAGCTGGCCACGGCCTACAAGGACAACCGCGCCGTGCTCGGTTACGAGCTGGCCCGCCGTCGCCTCGACGTCGGTGCAGCCCTGGCCGAGTCCGCCCCGCGACCGGTCATCGTGCACACGGACGCCGGCACGGGCGACAACTCCGCGCTGTCCACCCTGCTCATGGCGCAGCTGCTCCCGCAGATCCAGGCGGGCGCCAACACGCCCCGCCGGGCGGTGCGTCAGCAGCGGCCGTCCTCGGAGGAGGTCGCCGAGGCTGCCGGCAACGTGGCCCAGCGTGCGGTCCACGCCGCACGAGGCCGCAACCAGTAGGAGGGGCGCTCCGCTCCACGGGCCCCGGGTCGCGACCAGTGTCACGGCCCGGGGTTCGTGCTGTCCCCGTCTCCCCATGCGCCCGGTCGGGTCTGGGGGATGCCGAGTCCTTGCCCAACCTTGACCCGCGCGAGAGAGCGGGACCGGAGGGCGCCAACTACCTTGGGAGGGGTGACCTCCGCATACCTGCGCTATCCCCACCTGCACGGCGACCTCCTGACCTTCGTGGCCGCCGACGACGTCTGGCTCGCTCCGCTGTCGGGGGGTCGCGCATGGCGGGTGTCGGACGACGGGTCCCCGGCCCGCACCCCGCGGTTCTCGCCGGACGGCGAGCACATCGCCTACATCTCCCACCGGGACGGGCACCCCGAGGTCGTCGTCATCGAGCTCGCCTCGGGCCGCTCCCGGCGGCTGACCTGGTGGGGCGCCAAGAACACCCTGGTGCTGGGCTGGACCACGGACGGGCGCGTCCTGGCAGCCTCGCACGCCGGAGAGGCCAACCTGCGACACCTCACGGTCCGGGCCGTGTCCCTCGACGGGGCCGTGGAACGGTTGCGCTACGGCCCCGCCTGGGGCGTGGCGGTGCGGCACGACGGCGCGGTAGCCCTGAGCACCCCCGGCAGCCGGCAGCCGGCCCAGTGGAAGCGCTACCGCGGGGGCACGGCACCCCGCCTGTGGCTCGATGCCGCCGGCGACGGGGACTGGACCCGGCTGCTGCCCGCCGAGGCGGCCGGGCTGGTCGACCCGCTGTGGATCGGCGACCGGCTGGTCTTCGTCTCGGACCGCGCGGGCGCACCGTCCTCCGGGGACCCGTCGGGCACCTCCTCCCCGCAGAGCGACCCGTCCTCGATCGGCAGCGACCAGGCCAACCTGTGGGTGTGGGACGAGCCCGGGCAGGGCGAGCCGACCCGGCTGACCCACCAGCAGGAGGACCTCGGCTACGTCCGGGACGCCAGCAGCGACGGGGCCCGCATCGTCTGGCACTCCCGCGGTGCCGTCTGGCTGCTCGACCACCTCGACGGCACGCCGCGACAGATCGACGTGAGCCTCTCCGGGACACGGCCCCTCCCCCGCTCCGCCGACGCCACCGACCGGCTGCACACGATCGCGCCCGACCACGGCGGGGACGGCAGCCTGGTCGGGTGGCGGGGCAGTGCCTTCTGGCTCAGCCACCGCGAGGGACCGGCCCGCGCGCTGGTGGCGGACTCGGCCGTCCGGGTGCGGGAGCCCGAGCTGCTCGGCCGCACCGGTCGGGCCCTCGTGGTCACCGACGCCGACGGCGAGGACGCCCTCGAGGTGCACCACCTCGACGGCAGCCAGCCACCCCGCCGACTCGGCGGGGGCGCCCTGGGGCGTGTCCTGCATACGGCCTCGGCGCCCGACGGGGAGCGGGTGGCGACCGTCTCGCACGACGGGAGGATCAGCCTGGTCACCGTCGCGGACGGGACCGTCACGGAGCTGGGCACCTCCCCGGAGGGCGAGCCGGTCTCCCTGACCTTCTCGCCCGACGGCCGCTACCTGGCCTGGGCCCAGCCCACCCGCGAGGGCGAGCGCTGCCAGCTGGTGGTGGCCGACCTGGCGGGCGACGGCGAGCCGGTCGCGCTGACCGAGGGCAACCTCAACGACCGGTCACCGGCCTTCACCGACGACGGGCGCTACCTGGTGTTCCTGTCGGACCGGACCTTCGACCCGACCTACGACACCCACGAGTTCATGCTGTCCTTCAGCCGCTCGACCCGGCCGTGGCTGCTGCCGCTCGCAGCGACCGAGCCGGCGCCCTTCGGCCCCAGCGCGCAGGGCTGGCGGATCAGCAAGCCATCCTCCGACAGGGCCCCGGCGGACGGCACGGGCGCCACGGTCGGCACCGGCACCACGGCCGCCACGGCCGCCACGGGCACCACGGACGACGCGGAACAGCCCGGGGGACCGCCGCCCCCGACCAGCCCCGACCTCGACGTCGACGGTGCCGAAGAGCGGCTGGTCCCCTTTCCCGTCCCCTCCGGCGACTACCGCAGCCTGCGTGCCGCGAAGGGCGGCGTGCTGTGGGTGAAGGTGGCCGGCGAGGCCGGGGTGCTGGGCACCCGCCGGGCGGGGGTCGCCGGCGAGCCGATGACCGACTCCCTGGAGTTCTGGTCCTTCGAGCAGCGCCGGGTGACCACGGTCGCCGACGCGGTCGACAGCTACGCCGTCTCCGGTGACGGTGAGAAGGTCGTCGTCCGCTCCAAGGACGAGGTGCGGGTCCAGCCTGCCGACCACAAGCCGGAGGAGGACTCCGGCGAGAGCGTGACGGTGGACCTGTCCCGGCTGCGGCTGCAGATCGACCCGCAGGCCGAGTGGCACCAGATGTACGACGAGAACGCCCGGATCATGCGCGACCACTACTGGCGCGAGGACATGGACGGCGTCGACTGGGCCGGGGTCGTCACCCGCTACCGCCCGCTCGTGGCCGGGCTGCGCACCCACGACGACCTCGTGGACCTGCTCTGGGAGGTGGTCGCCGAGCTGAACACCTCCCACGCCTACGTGATGCCCGAGGCGCCGCTGGGCGACCAGTCGCGTCGGCTCGGGCTGCTCGGCGCCGACCTGTCGCCGGCCGAGGGCGGCTGGCGGATCGACCGGATCCTGCCCGGGGAGACCACCGAGCCCGACGCCCGGTCCCCACTACGGGCCGCCGGTGTCGACGCCCGCGAGGGGGATCTGGTCGTGGCGGTCGACGGCAGCCCCGTCGACCCCGCCTTCGGGCCCGCCACCGGTCTGGTCGGGGCCGCGGGCAAGCCCGTCGAGCTCACGCTGCGCCGGGACGGCCAGGACCGGCGGGTGGTCGTCGTGCCGCTGGAGGACGAGGAGACCCTGCGCTACCAGGAGTGGGTCCGCTCCCGCCGGGACTACGTGCGCGAGCACTCCGGCGGACGGGTCGGCTACCTGCACGTGCCCGACATGACCAGCACCGGCTGGGCGCAGCTGCACCGCGACCTGGGCCGGGCCACCCGGGCCGAGGGGCTGATCGCGGACGTGCGCTACAACCGCGGCGGGCACACCAGCCAGATGGTGCTCTCCCGGCTGCTCGGGCGCGTGGTCGGCTGGGGCCTGGGGCGGCACTACGCCTCCGCCACGACCTACCCGGACCAGGCCCCCCGTGGCCCGGTCGTCCTCGTGGCCAACGAGAACTCCGGGTCGGACGGCGACATCGTCAACGCCGGCGCCCAGGCCTTCGGCATCGGACCGGTGATCGGGGTCCGGACCTGGGGCGGGGTGGTCGGCATCGACGGACGCTTCGACCTGGTCGACGGCACTGGGATCACCCAGCCCCGCTACGCCTTCTGGCTGGAGGGCAAGGGCTTCGGGGTGGAGAACCACGGCGTCGACCCCGACATCGAGGTCGTGCACTCCCCCGGCGACTTCTTCGGGGCGGCCGACCCGCAGCTGGACCGGGCGATCGCCGAGGTGCTGGCCCGGCTGGAGCAGACGCCCAGCGCGCAGCCTCCGGACTGGCCCGAGCCCCGCGTGCGGTGACCCGCCCCCGCGGGGTGGCCTGTGCGATGCCCTCCCCGGGTCGGGCGGCGCTCCCGCCGGGCCCCCGCTGACCCGCACATGGCGGGAAGGGGGCGGCGGAGGGGCGCAAGGCGAAAGCCGGGAGGCAACAGCCGGCCGAGGGCGAGCGCTATGTCCTGCACCCTCAGGGTCAGGACCCTGCAGGTGCAGGACACAAGCGGCGGCGCGGCGGAGGCGGGAGTCGGCCGGACGGATCCTGCGTGGCGTTGCGAATTTCGTTGACCCGTTTGTGATCCCGACGTGACCAACCGGTGACTTTTGTGGCACCTGGCGGTCTCGGTTGCTACGGTCGTGAAGTCTCGGCATGCCGAGTCCGCGCTTTTGTGCACGGCCACCACCGGACCGGCCGTGCATGTGGTGTGGCAGGCCGGGAGCATGTGCCACCAACCTCGGGAGACCTGTGCCTGCGATAGAGGCCAACGAAGTATTCAAGATCTTTGGGCGCCGCCCCGAGCGGGGGGTGCGGGCCCTCCAGGAAGGAAAGACCCGCGAGGACCTGCGCAAGCAGGGACTGACCGCGGCCGTGATCGACGCCAGCTTCACCGTCGATCCGGGCGAGATCTTCGTCGTGATGGGCCTGTCGGGCTCGGGCAAGTCGACCCTGATCCGCACCGTCAACCGCCTGCTCGACCCCACCGCAGGATCCGTCGTCATCGACGGCACGGACATCAGCAGCCTCGACGGGGCGGCGCTGCGGCGGGTCCGCCGCGAGAAGATCAGCATGGTCTTCCAGCACTTCGCCCTGCTCCCCCACCGCACCGTCGGGGAGAACGCCGCCTACGGCCTGAAGGTGCAGGGCCTGAACCGCAGCGACCGCGAGACCCGCGCCGAGGAGGCCCTCGGCATGGTCGGGCTCGGCGGCTGGGGCGCCTCGATGCCCTCCGAGCTCTCCGGCGGCATGCGGCAGCGGGTCGGGCTGGCCCGGGCGCTGGCGGCCGGCACCGACATCATGCTGATGGACGAGGCGTTCAGCGCCCTCGACCCGTTGATCCGCCGGGAGATGCAGGACCAGCTCATCGACCTGCAGCAGCGGCTGGACAAGACGATCCTGTTCATCACCCACGACCTCAACGAGGCGATGCGCCTCGGCGACCACATCGCGATGATGCGCGACGGGCGGATCGAGCAGATCGGCACCGCCGAGCAGATCCTCAACAACCCGGTCAACAACTACGTCGCGGAGTTCGTCCAGGACGTCGACCGCACCCGGGTGCTCACCGCCGCCAACGTGATGGAGCAGCCGGTGGCCGTGCTCGGCGCCGGAGCCGGCCCGCAGGCCGCCCACAAGCTGATGCGCGAGCACCAGCTCTCCTGGCTGCTCGTCGTCAACCGCGACCGCACCGTGCACGGCCTGGTCTGGTCCCACCAGGTGGCGACCGCCGTCCGGGAGGGGCAGGAGGACCTCCCGCTCTACCGGGACGGGCTGCGGTTCACCACCCCCGACACGACCCTCAACGACCTCTTCGTCGACGCCGCGAGCAGTCCCGCACCCCTGGTCGTGCGGGACGACGACGGTCACCTGGTCGGGGTCATCCCCGACGTGACCCTGCTGACCGCCATGGCCAACGGGCAACCCGCCGGCAACGGGCAGTCGCCGGAGTCGGCACCCCCCGGCATACAGACCCCGACCGACCCGAGCACCGCGGAGGTGATCTGATGGACGACCAGGAGGGCACCTTCATCCCGGTGATCGAGGTCGGCGAGTGGGTCGAGGGCCGGGTGGACTGGCTCACCGGCAACTTCCGCGAGGCCTTCCGCACGTTCAGCGACCTGCTCGGCACCCTGATCAACGGGTTGATCGACGCCCTGCTGTTCGTGCCGCCGGACCTGATGATCCTGCTGTTGGCGCTCCTGGGTTTCGCGCTGCGCTCCTGGCAGTTCGCCCTGGGCTCGGCGCTCGGGCTGTCCGCGGTGGTGGCGATGGGCATGTGGGAAGCAGCCATGCAGACCCTGGGCATCGTCGTGTTCGCGACGGTCGTGGCGGTCCTGATCGCCGTCCCGATCGGGGTGCTGGCGGCCCGCAACCGGGTGGTCAGCAACATCACCCGCCCGGTGCTGGACTTCATGCAGACCATGCCGGCCTTCGTCTACCTGGTCCCGGCCGTGATCCTGTTCGGCATCGGCTTCGTGCCGGGCCTGCTGTCCACGATCGTGTTCGCCCTGCCGCCAGGGGTACGGCTCACCGAGCTGGGCATCCGGCAGGTCGACGCCGAGACGGTCGAGGCGGGCCAGGCCTTCGGGGCCACCCCGCGACAGATCCTGCGGGGGATCCAGCTGCCGCTGGCCACGCCCACGATCATGGCCGGCGTCAACCAGGTGATCATGCTCGCCCTGTCCATGGCGGTCATCGCCGGCATGGCCGGGGCGGACGGGCTCGGCAAGCTCATCGTGGAGTCCATCGCCCGGCTCAACGTCGGGTTGGGCGCCGAGGCCGGGCTCTCCGTGGTCGTCCTGGCGATCTACCTGGACCGGCTGACGGCCGCCATCGGCGGCTCCGGTGCGGACAAGTCCCTCGGGGCGATGATCCGCCGCAGCAAGGGCCGGTCCATGGCTCAACGCGTGACGACCGGCATCTGATCCCCCCAACTGTCCGAGCAAGGCCGGCTCACGCCGGCTCTAGAAGGAAGAAAGGAACGATCTCATGAGATTGCAGCGCAACCGACGCGCAGCGGGCGTGTTCGCGTCCGCACTGGCCCTCTCCCTGGTCCTCGGAGCGTGTGGCTCCGACGACGGCGACACCGAGGGCACCGAGGCCGAGGAAGGCGCCGAGGAGGGTGCCGAGGACACCGGCTCCGACGACGCGGCCGACGACACCGAGGGTGACGACGGCGAAGCCGCGGGCGGTGCCAGCGGCACCATCACCCTCGGGTTCATCCCGTCCTGGACGGACGGCCTGTCCACCGCCTACCTGCTCGAGAACCTCCTGGAGGCCGAGGGCTACGACGTGGAGATGCAGACCCTCACCGAGGCGGCCCTGCTCTACTCCGCGGTGGCCAACGGCGACGTCGACATGTACCCGAGCGCGTGGCCCGAGGTCACCCACGTGGACTACATGGAGGAGTACGGCGACCGGATCGAGGACCTGGGTGCCTACTACGACAACGCCAAGCTGACCTTCGCGGTCCCGGACTACATGGAGATCAGCTCGATCGCGGAGCTGCCCGACCACGCGGACGAGCTGGGCGGTGAGATCATCGGCATCGAGCCCGGTGCGGGCCTGACCCGCCAGACCAAGGAGTCGGTCATGCCGACCTACGGCCTGGACGACTTCACCCTCGTGGAGTCCTCGACCACCGCGATGCTGGCCCAGCTCCAGGACGCGACGGACAACCAGGAGCCGATCGTCGTCACCCTGTGGAAGCCGTTCTGGGCCAACAGCGCCTTCCCGGTGAAGGACCTGGAGGACCCCGAGGGTGCCCTCGGTGAGCCCGAGGCGCTGCACTTCCTGGCGACCGACGGCTTCTCCGAGGAGTTCCCGGAGGCGGCCGAGATCATCGGCTCGATCAAGCTGGACGACGAGCAGTACGGCGCACTCGAGGACATGGTCGTCAACGAGTTCGGCGAGGGCCGGGAGGCCGAGGCGGTCGAGGCCTGGCTCGAGCAGTTCCCGGACGTGATCCCCGCGGGCTGACCAGCCTGCCGGGCCACCGATCACCGGTCCCGTGACGCAGGGCCCCCGACCGCATCCCGCGGTCGGGGGCCCTGTCGCGTCGACGGGGCGACGTGGTCCATCACTGCCCCGGCCGTATGCCGGCAGGCGCCTTCGTCAGGCCGGGACCGGTGGGGCGGGCTCCGCAGGAACCGGGGCGAGAGCCGCCGCGGCAGCCCGGGCCTGCGCGCGTCGCAGCGTCCGTGCCCCGGCCAGCGCCAGGGTCATGGCCAGGACTCCCGCGGCGACGGTGACCGCGAACGCCGGTCGGTGACCGCCCCAGTCGGCGAGCCGGCCCGCGACGCTGGACCCCACGGCATACCCCAGACCGGTGGTGGCCGCCAGGATGGTCATCGCCGCGCCGAGCCGCCGGACGTCGGCGATCCGCTCGGTCACGGTGAACGTGGTGATCATGGTGGGCGCGATGGCCAGGCCGAGGACCAGCAGCACGACGGCCAGCAGGCCGA
>JAAYAH010000027.1 GCA_012719445.1 Actinomycetales bacterium
CCGCGTGGTGGTGGTCGTGGTGGTCGGCCGCGTGGTGGTGGTCGTGGTGGTCGGCCGCGTGGTGGTGGTCGTGCTGGTCGGCCGCGTGGTGGTGGTCGTGCTGGTCGGGCCGGCACCCGGCTCGGAGCCCCAGACCAGCGCGCCGCCGTCGCCGTCGTACATGGCGAGGTTGGGCGCCTCGGCCGGGGTCGTGCCCGGAGTGGTCGGGATGCCGGTGTAGGACCAGTCGTTGCTGTTGTCCCAGGTCTTGCCGTCGGTCTCGATCCGGAACTGGATCTCCTTGCGGTAGTCCGACTGCCCGGCCGGGATCACGCTCTGGCAGCGCAGGTTCAGGTAGTAGGTGTTGCCGGACCAGTGCTCGACCGAGCCCTTGGAGCACCCGGCCTGCACGTAGTTCGTCGCTGTGGTGATGTCGGCCGCGGTGGCGTCACCGTCGAGGGTGAAGAAGTACCGCAGGTGGGCGTCCAGGTTGCGGGCCGGGAACGACGACTTGTTGATCGCGTACGCCTTGATCTCGATGAAGTCGCTGCCGGAGGCGTTGACCGACGCCTGGACCTGCATCTCCTGCATGTCCGGGGTCTCCACCGGTGGGAAGTTCGCGACCGGATTGCCGCCGTACTCCGAGTACAGCCTCGCCAGCGCGCCGGTGAAGGCCGCGTTGTAGTCGGTGGCGACCTCGTTCATCGTGTAGTCGTTACGGCTGTCGGTGTAGGAGTCGTTGGCGGACGACGGGCCGCCGACGAGCGCGCCGTAGAGGATGTGCCTGCTCACGGTGGGCTCGTTGATGTTGTCCAGCCAGGACCCGTGGGCGGTGCGGTGGTGCGGGTTGCGGGGCGAGTTGGCGCCGAAGCCGATGACGTAGCTCGACTTCCGCGGGTTGTCACCGAGGGCGTAGTCGATCTGCCGCTTGGCGAAATCGTGGTAGCGCGCCTTGAGGGTGCTGTCGGTCAGCCAGTCGGAGTAGTACAGGGCCACGAAGGCGGTGTTCGCGGCGTAGCGCAGCGATCCCCAGGTGTCGAGCCAGGCCTGGCCGCCGGGGGAGTAGGTGATCCGCTGGCCGTTGTAGCCGGTGGTCCAGTAGTCCAGCCACCGGTTGGCGTCGGTCATGTACTGCTGCTTACCGGTGATCTTGGCGAGCATGGTGTAGGTGGCGTAGGACTTGTCCTCCCAGGCGACCGTCCACTTGAACTTCTTCTCGCTGGACTGCTGCTCGGTGCCGAGGTTGGCGTAGTAGGACTCGGCCTTGGCCAGGTACGAGGAGTCGCCGGTGGCCCGGTACAGCCAGATCGCGCCCCAGACCAGCTCGTCCCAGTAGTCGCCCCAGGTCTTGTAGTACCCGGCGGCGTCGGTGATGCAGTCGCTGTACTTGCCGCGGTAGTTGTCGGCGAAGCTGTAGAGCTGCTTGGCGTGGGACAGCAGAGTCGCGGCGTATCCGGAGTCGCTGCCCTTGAACAGCATGGACGAGGCGGCCATCGCGGCGGCGGTCTCACCGGCGAGGTCCGAGCCGGGGCAGCCGGAGTCGATCCTGAAGGACGGGCGGGCCATCTTCATGACCTCGGCGGGTCCCCACCACTTGTGGTCGTCGCCGCCGTGTCCGACCTGCCCGTAGAGCACGTTCGCCGACGGGTGTGCCTTGATGAAGTAGTCGGTCGCCCACTTGACGTCGCGCTTGAGGTACTCCATCTGCCCCGACGCCGTGTAGCCGTTGGCGAAGTCGACGCCGCCCCAGGCGAGCATGGTGGTCGTGAAGGCCATGGGGAAGCCGAACTTCACGTGGTCACCGGCGTCGTAGTACCCGCCGGTGAGGTCCAGTCCGACGTCGGAGCCGTCCGTGAGCGCGGAGTCGCCGCGCCAGGAGACCCGGTTGTCGGCAGGCAGCTTGCCCGCCCGCTGGGCCTCGTAGAACCAGAGGGACTTCTGCAGTGCCTCGCCGTAGGCGAAGGTCGCGGCCTGGGCCGGCACGGCGGCCTGGACGGCGACGAAGGTCGCGCCGGCCATCGCGGCGGCGAGGACCACCGCCAGTCGGCGCACGTGCCCGCGCCTGCGCGAGCGCGGAGAGATGGTGCGGTGCATCGGGACTCCAAAGGAGAAGCGAGATCGGATTCACGCGGAGTGCCGACGTGTATCCGCACCCTCGCGCCGACGGTTATTCCCGGACCGGCATAACTCTGAACCGTCCCGGGCGAAGGTGTGGTGAACGTCGAGTCTGGTGTTGTGGAAGCGCTCCCGGCCGGAAGATATCTCGCCGCGGAGGCTACGTAAAGTAGGCATAACCGAGGGGTCAGCCACTGTCGCTATGCGCTACGAATACCTCTGTCCCGTGGGGGAATAGCGGTCGGCACAAGGGACCATCGGCCCCACCCGACTGTTCGGATTGTCACTCACCGTTATTGATCCCCGACTACCGGGGAGTTCAGGGAAAGGCCTTCGACATCGGCCGCGCGGTCACCTCTCGACGACATCGCCCCCCGGTCGACTCACGACGACGTCGCCGATCGCCTCACGACGCCGCCGCCCCCGGTCGAGTCACGCCGCCGCCCCCGGTCGTCGCGTCGACGACAGCCAGCACCCTGCGGTGCCCGGGGGCAGCCAGGGAGGGCGGAGAGGGAGACCTGCTACGGGATCGAGACCTGCTCGGGCTGCGTCGGCTGCGTCCACGGGTCCTGGTGGGACGGGACAGGGACGGGGTCCGAGGGCGCCATCGCGTCGCTGTCGAGGGTGCAGCTCGTCGCCAACCCGAGCAGACCGAGGCCGGTGAGGACCCCGAACCAGCCGGGGAGAGCACGACGAAGCCCGGACGTGGTACCCGCTCCGGTGGCACCCGGCATGCCCTCACCCCATCGAGTCGCTCCCGGGAGGCCCCTCCGGGCGCGGTCCAGAGTGAGCGTCCCACACCTGGCTCCGGCCTGTCATCCCCCGTCACCCCATGTCGTCACCTGATCGGAGGACTCGGAGCCGGGGGCCGACCACGGGCGGTTCCCGGGCACCGGGGGAGGATGGCCCGGTGCCCCACGATCTCTCCGAGGCGCTCGACGCGCTTCGTCCGCTGCTGCTCGATCTCGACACCCTGGTCCGGGGGATCGGCAGTGGTCGCCGCCGGAACCTCGCCCCGAGCTGCCGCCGGGTCGATCTCCGTCCCGTCGACCTCCGCGGCGGCCGGTTCCTCCAGCTCGTGACGTCGGACGACGACGGACCACCGAGGACCCGCAACGTGCCCGTCGGGCCGGAGGCCGAGGAGGCCGTCGAGGCCCTGCTCGCGGAGCCCTTCGGCAACTGGCACGTCGAGACCCTCGACCGGATCGTCCAGCTCCGGGTGACCAAGCGCGGTCAGGCCCAGGTCCACAGCACGAGAACCTCCCGGCGGGACGTCGCCCCCTCGTCCCACGACCGGGTGCGGCAACACCTGCTGCCACCGGACGACCCGCTGTTCTCCGCCCTCGGCGCCGACGCGGACAAGCGTCGGCAGGTCGACGCCTTCCTGAGGCACCTGGCGGCCGTGGTCCGGCCGCCGGAGCCGGGGAGACCGCTGCGCGTCGTCGATCTCGGCTGCGGCAACGCCTACCTCACCTTCGCCGCCCACCGCTGGCTCGGCGACCGCTTCGACCGGGTACGGACGATCGGGGTCGACGTCCGGGCGGACTCGGTGGAGCGCAACACCCGGCTCGCCGCGGAGCTGGGCATGCCGGACCTGTCGTTCGTCGCCTCCTCGATCGACGAGGCGGAGCTGCCGGCCGGACCGGACGACGGCGCGGTCGACCTCGTCCTCGCCCTGCACGCCTGTGACACCGCGACCGACCAGGCCCTCGCCCGGGCGGTGCGCTGGCGGGCCGGGGTGGTGCTGGCCGCGCCCTGCTGCCACCACGACCTCCAGCGTCAGCTGACCGTCGCCCGCTCGGCCGGTCACCGGCCGCCGTCCCCGTTCGGGGTGCTCACCCGGCACCCGATCCTCCGTGAGCGTCTCGCCGACGTCCTCACCGACGCCGTCCGGGCGGAGCTCCTCGACCTGCTCGGCTACCGGACCGAGGTGGTGGAGTTCGTCGACTCCCGGCACACCCCGCGCAACGTTCTGCTGCGGGCGGTGCGCTCCGCCACGGGGGAGCCGCGCCGGTCGCACCGGGAGTACCTCGACCTCGTGACGGCCTGGGGGGTCCGGCCGGCGCTGGCCGGACTCCTCGGCGACGAGGTCGCAGCCGTCCTCGCCGCCGATCCGGAGGCCGGCCGGTGAGGGGTGCCGCACGACCGGCCGTCCTCCTGCTGTCGACGGCCCTGACCCTCCCGGTGGTCCTGGGTGCCCTGGCCTCTCCCGCCGAGGCGGTCACCTCGACACCGGCCGAGGCGACGGCCACCGCCACTCCGGCCGAGGTGGTCACCGAGCGGGTGGTGTCCGATCCGGCGATCAGCGAGTCCTCCGGCCTCGCCCCGAGCCTGCTCCACCGCGGGGTGCTGTGGACCCACAACGACTCCGGTCACGATCCGGTGCTCTACGCCCTGGCCCGCGACGGCAGCACCACAGCCCGGTTCACCGTCACCGGGGTCCGCGGCCGGGACTGGGAGGCCGTCCAGACGTTGCGCGACCGTCACGGCCGGGCGCTGGTTGCCGTCGCGGACACCGGGAACAACGAGGGGAACCACGAGACCGTCGACGTCGTCCTCGTCCGGGAGCCGACGGTCCTGCGCGCGCGGACCGGGGGATCGCTGCGGCCGTTGACGACGGTGCGGCTGCGCTACCCCGACGGCCCCGCCGACTGCGAGGCGCTGCTCGCCGATCCCAGGGACGGCCGCCTCTACCTCGTCACCAAGGGCGTCCTCGGCGGCACCCTGTACGCCGTGCCGGAGGCGGCCTGGCCCGGGTCCGGCACGGGCGGGTCGGAGCGCCCCCGGGTGGTCAGGGCGTCGCTGATCCCGGTGACGCGGATCTCCGTCCCGCTGGTGACCGACGGCGCGATGCTGCCGGACGGGCAGTTGGTGCTGCGTTCCTACCAGCGGCTCGCCGTCCTGCCGCCCCCGGAGGGACTCCGCGGGGTGCCGGTGGCGCCGGTGACAGCCTGGGCGTCGTTGCCGGCGCAGCGGCAGGGGGAGTCCCTCGCCCTGATCGACGGCGCGGTGCTGGTCGGGTCGGAGGGTGTCGGGTCGCCCGTGCTGCGGGTCCGACTTCCCTCCGGCGTCACCGTGGCCACGACCACGTCGGGACGGGCCGGCGCCGGCCAGGGGCATGACCGGGGCGCCGGAGGACCGGGGGGGACGGGATGGCTCCCGGTCCGGGGACGGGGGGCGGTCGCGGGGCTCGCCGTGATCGTCGCCGTGGCGACCGTGGTCGCGACGTTGCGGCTCAGACGCCGGTCCGTGGGTCGGTCGGGGTCCCGGTCCGGTGGTTGACCAGCAGCACCAGCAACGTGATCAGAAGCAGCAGGGGGACGACGAGGAACGCCGTCCTGATGTCCGTCGCGTCGGCGAGGGCACCGAGCGCGAAGGGAGCGCTGCCGACGGAGAAGGCGGCCGCGATCGAGACGGTGCCGGTGGCCCGGTCGCCCTGGCCCGGCGCACCGGCGAGGGCGAGGGACATGCCGAGCGGGTAGTGGCCCGCGATGCCCAGCCCGGTGACGGCGAGCCCGGTCAGGGCCTGCGCCGGACCGGTGGCCGTCCAGGTGATCGCCCAGCCGACCCCGGCGAGCAGCACCGATCCGATCACCAGGGTCCGGATCGGGAGGAGCAGGGTCAGCCGTCCCACGATCAGCCGGCCGATCATCATGCCTCCGACGACGATGCTCACGGCCGCCGTCGCGCCGCCGGCACCGAGCCCGGTCCGTTGGCGGAGGAGGTCGGCCGACCAGGTCGCGACGGAGAACTCGACCCCGAGACACAGCACCACGACCACGGCCGGTGGCCAGAACGCGTGCGGCAGCCGGCTGCCCGAGCCCGCCGTGGTCACGGGCGCCTGCGCGTCGACGGCCGGCGTCCCCCTGGGCACCCGGCGCAACACCAACAGGCCCAGCCCGAGGAACACCGGCACGGCCAGGAACGCGGGTCGCCAGGTCATCCCGGCACCGATGCCGACGCCGACGGTGAGCGGGGCGAGCAGGGCCAGCGCGGAGGCGGCGGCGTTCCCCTCGCTGATCGCCGCGGGACCGGCCGGGCCGTGGTGCTCGAGCAGGAACGGCGTCGTCGTGTTCACCAGGATCGCCCCGCCGGTCCCGGTGATCAGCGTCGCGGTGAGGGTGAGCCAGGTCGGCGTGCCGACCAGGAGTGGGCACAGGCCGGCGGCGACGAGCCCCGCGGCCAGGAACGCGGTGCCGCGCCGGTGCAGTCTGCGGACCAGCGCCGTCGCGGCGAACCCCGCGACGAGGGAACCGGTGGCGAGGGCCGTGCTGTGCAGGGCGCCGACCGCCCGGCTGGTGCCCTGCGCCTCACGGAGCAGTGGGACGAGCACCCCGAAGGCGTAGAGGAACCACCCCCAGGTGGACAGGAAGACGTACCCGGTCGCGGTCAGCGCGTCCCGGTGCAGCCTCGGCCGGGTTGCCGACGGCTGCTCAGCGGGTGTGTCGGTGCCGACCGGTCGGCAGGTCGGGACAGGGCCACCGGAGCCCTCGTGCCCGGCGGCGCCGCAGGGCGGGTCGGCGAGGACCGGCTCACCCTGCGGCAACGCCCCGGGAGGGCGCCGTCTCACGCGATCCGCTCGACGACGTACTCCACGCACCGGGTCAGCGCCTCGACGTCGGCCGGGTCGACGGCGGGGAACATGGCGACCCGCAGCTGGTTGCGGCCCAGCTTGCGGTACGGCTCGACGTCGACGACCCCGTTGGCGCGCAGGGTCCGCGCGACGACGGCGGCGTCGACGCCGTCCTCGAAGTCGATCGTCCCGACGACCTGGCTGCGAGCTGCCGGGTCCGCGACGAAGGGCGAGGTGTAGGGGGTCTTCTCCGCCCAGGAGTACAGCCGCGCCGACGAGTCGGCCGTCCGCGAGGTCGTCCAGGCGAGACCGCCCTGCGCGTTGAGCCACTCCACCTGGTCGGCGAGCATTGCGAGGGTGGCGACGGCCGGGGTGTTGTAGGTCTGGTTCTTCCGCGAGTTGGTGATGGCCGTCGTGAGGTCGAGGAAGTCGGGGATCCACCGCCCGGACGCCTTGATCTCGGCCACCCGCGCCACGGCGGTCGGGGACAGGAGGGCGAGCCACAGACCGCCGTCCGAGGCGAGGCACTTCTGCGGGGCGAAGTAGTAGGCGTCGACCTGGGTGACGTCGAGCGGGAGGCCCCCGGCGCCGGAGGTCGCGTCGACGAGGACGAGGGCGTCGTCGTCGGCGCCCTCGACCCGGCGGACCGGGGCCATGACCCCGGTCGAGGTCTCGTTGTGGGCCCAGGCGTAGGCGTCGATCCCCGCCTCGGCGACGGGGACCGGCAGGGTGCCCGGGGCTCCCTTGATCACCGTGGACTCGCCGAGGAACGGCGCCTTCGTCGTGACGTTGGCGAACTTCGTCGAGAACTCGCCGAACGCGAGGTGCTGGGCGCGGTCGCGGACGAGGTTGAACGCCGCGATGTCCCAGAAGCAGGTCGCCCCGCCGTTGCCGAGGACGACCTCGTACCCCTCCGGGAGGGAGAAGAGGGAGCTGAGCCCGTCCTGGACCCGGGCCACGATGTCCTTCACCGGCTTCTGCCGGTGGGACGTGCCGAGGACGGTGCGTCCGATGGATGCCAGGTACTCCACCTGCTCGGGGCGCACCTTGCTCGGCCCGCAGCCGAAACGACCGTCGGAGGGCAGCAGGTCCGGGGGGATGGTGACCGTCTGGGGAGCTGGCGCAGCGTCGGCGTTCACTGTCGTTCCTTAGCCTTCGATCGCAACGGGACGCCGCCTCCGGTTGGAGGGCGGCGTGCCCCAGTCTCTCAGCGTCGCTCCCCCGGTGTCGCGGACCTGGGTCCGGGGTGGCCCTCTCGGTGATCGGTGCCGGCCGGTGCCCGGCTGCTCCGGAGGGGCGGTGTCGACCGGGTGTCACGGGGTCCCCGGAGCGGTGTCGACCGTGGACCGGGCGGCGCGGGGACAGAAATACCGTGGGCTGTGGAGATCGACAGCCGAAAACGTTTCGATTCTCGGCGGTTGAAGGGTGGGGGGCAATTGACGCGCCATTCTCCCTGCACTTAGCCTCGGCGCGTCGAGTGGTGGACGTGCGCCGTCGTCGGACGGCACCGACGACGTGCGCGTCCGTGGGAGCACCCGTGGGGCCGAACGTGGCCGGCCCCTCGTCATTCCGGCATGCCGGGTTCATGTCGATTTTCCCCGCGGGACGCCGTGTGTGCTCACGCCGTGTCCCGATGCACTGGCGAGAGAAGGAATTCCCCCATGCGTGTGCTTCCCAGTCGTGCGTCGAGGCGAGGCCTCGTCGTCATGGGCGTGGCGGTCGTCGCCGCGCTCGGCTCGGTGACCCTGGTCACCCCACCTGTCTCCGCGGCGACCCCCGTCACCGTGATCAGCCACGACTTCGAGGACGGCACCACCCAGGGCTGGGCGCCCCGGTCCGACGTCGAGGCGGTCGCGAACACGACGGACGTCGCCCACGGCGGCACGCACAGCCTGGCCACCACCGGACGCACCTCGTCGTGGCGGGGGCCGATCCTGGACGTGCTCGGGACCTTCGAGAAGGGCACCGCGTACACGCTGTCGGTGTGGGTTCGGCTGGCGGCCGGGGCCGGCACCCAGCAGTTCCGGTTGAGCGTGGAGCGCCGGGACGCCGAGGGGACGCCGAGCTACGACCAGGTGGTCGGCAACACGAACGTCAACGACTACGGGTGGACCGAGCTCCGGGGCACCTACACCCTGGGCCACGACGTCTCGTTCCTCACCGCCTACGTCGAGACGAGCAGCGCGCTGGACGACTTCTACATCGACGACTTCGCGGTCAGCTATGTCCCGACCCTGCCGATCCAGACCGACATCCCCTCGCTCAAGGACGTCTTCGCGGCCGACTGGGTGACGGGCTCGGCCGTCGGCCTGGGCCAGATCGAGGAGCCGAACCACGCGGCGCTGCTGACGAAGCACTTCAACTCGGTGACGACCGGCAACTACATGAAGTGGGACGCGACCGAGCCCACCGAGGACACCTTCACCTACCGCGACGCCGACGCGGTGGTGGACTTCGCGCAGGCGAATGACATGAAGGTGTACGGGCACACCCTGGTCTGGCACCAGCAGACCCCGGCCTGGGTGTTCCAGGACGCCTCCGGCGCCACCATGAGCGCCACAGCGGAGAACAAGACCCTGCTGCTCTCCCGGCTCGAGAACCACATCAGGAACGTGGCCGGTCACTACAAGGGCAAGGTCTACGCCTGGGACGTGGTCAACGAGGTCATCGACGAGGGCCAGTCCGACGGCCTGCGGCGCAGCACCTGGTACACCGTCGCCGGTCTCGACTACATCCGCACCGCGTTCCGGGTGGCCCGCGAGGTCGACCCCGGGGCGCAGTTGTGCATCAACGACTACAGCACGACCGGCGCGACCAAGCGGCAGAAGCTCTACGACCTGGTCAGCCAGCTCAAGGGTGAGGGCGTGCCGATCGACTGCGTCGGCCACCAGATGCACAGCAACATCGACTGGCCGAGTGAGGCCGACACCGACGCCACCCTGACCCTCTTCGCGGGGCTGGGGGTCGTCCAGAAGGTCACCGAGCTGGACGTCAGCGTCTACAACAACAACAGCACCGTCTACACGACGGTGCCCGCCGACGTGCTGGCCAGCCAGGACGCCCGCTACGCCGCCCTGTTCCGGGCCTTCCTCAAGCACTCCGAGGACATCGACACCGTCACGTTCTGGGGTCTGGCCGACGACGACAGCTGGCTGCACACCTTCCCGATCAACCGGCTCGACCTGCCGCTGCTGTTCGACCAGCAGCTCCAGGCGAAGTCGGCCTTCCACTCCGTCGTCGCGCTCAAGGGCGGCACCACGACGACCACCACGCGACCCACCACCACGACCACGACGACGCGGCCGCCCACCACGACGACCACGACGACGCGGCCGCCCACCACGACGACCACGACGACGCGGCCGCCCACCACGACGACCACGACGACGCGGCCGCCCACCACGACGACCACGACGACCACCAGCCGGCAGCCGGTCACGGTGCTCACGGCGGACTTCGAGGACGGCACGACGCAGGGCTGGACCGGTGGGGAGGTGGGGCCGGGACCGGCACCGGGTGACACCGCCGCGCTGCGGGTGACGTCCGAGCCGACCTGGCAGTTGGACACCTCGGGCCTGGTGCTGGATGAGTACTACGACGTGAAGATCCCGGTCTACGTGCCGATCGGCGCCGGTGACCGGCAGTACTGGCTGGGCGTGTCCGGGGCGCCCTCCGCCAACTGGTTCACCGTCCAGGCGGCGGAGGGGCGGTGGAGCACCGTCGGGGTGAGGTTCCACTACACGACCGTCACGCGGTCGATCTCGGTGACCCTGAGCCAGGTCGCCGCCTGTCCCGGTGCGGTGTCCTACCCGGTCTACGTCGACAACGCCACGGTGGCGACGGCGAGCAGCACCCAGATGGTGACGCCCAGCCGCCCGCCGCTCGTCTGCCCGACGACCACCACGACCACGACGACGCGGCCG
>JAAYAH010000196.1 GCA_012719445.1 Actinomycetales bacterium
CAGGGGCCTTGACGCGGCCAGGCCCGGCGGCACCGTCCCCTCCGCCCAGCCCCGCACCGGGCCACCCCACGCAAGGCACCCGCAGAACCGGCGCCGTTCCTGCGGCGCGGCCCGCGCCGGGCCGGGTCGCGGTGCAGGAGCCGATGACCATCAAGGCCCGGTCGGTGCCCCGCCCGTCGTGGGTAAGCCACACCCACAGTGCCTGTGGATGGGGCGGGTGAGCTCCGCGGGAGGACTGCGCCGGGGATGCTGGCCTCGAAGTCTGCGAGACCGCCACGCTTGAGCCCCGAGCGGGAGCATCACGTCGACGCAAGGACGATGCTCAGGGAGCCGCAGAGCGGGCTCACGGCCTGGACGCACGCTCACGGCCCCGACGGAACATCCCAAGGGCCCGGTCACGAGCACGACAACAGCGCGATTGCCAGATGCAGCACCTCGGAATGGGCATGACCCGGGCGGGCTCTGCTGGATACGGTCCCGCCATGACGCAGACGGACGACGACCTGACCGAGGCCCTTGCTGGCGAGCGGCGGCTGCTCGATCCGCACTGCCGCGCCGACCCCGCGTGCCTGCGTGCGCTCCTGCACCCCGACTTCCGTGAGTACGGCGCGTCCGGCAATGTGTGGACCCGCGAGGACGTCCTCCAGAGGCTCCCCCGCAACCCGCAGATCAACGGCCAGGCGTCCGGCTTCCACGCTGAGCACCTGTCACCGGAGGTGATCCAGGTGACCTTCACCATCACCGGAGCCCGAGCGTCCCTGCGCAGCTCCCTGTGGGTCCGCCAGGGCGAGGGCCCCTGGCAGATGCGCTTCCACCAAGCCACTCTCCTCCCCTCGACCTGACCTTTCCCTGGTACACAGCTCGGTAGCGGCCGTGCACGAGGCCTCCCATGTGGTGGCCGCGGCGGAGGGGCGTGCCGGTGGAGAAGGTGTGGTGCCGTACCCGGTACCACCAGGACGCGGCGCTCCTCCCGGTGAGGATGGACCCTCGTGACCATGTGGTGGTCCTGATGGCCTCTCGGTCGGGGGTCCTGCGCTGGCTGCTTCGCACCGGCTTGGCCAACACCGCCCACGTCACCGCCGTCGAGCCCGGGTTCGCCCACGACGAGAACGACCTCGCGCGCCTGCTGCGCGCCGCGGGCTGGTCCGAGGACGCAACCGTGCTGGGACTGCGCCGGCGCGTCGATGACATCGTCGCCCGGCGGTGGGACGAGGTGTTGGGCGTGGCCCAACACCTGTGCGACGCCCGCAGCGCGGTCCTCGCCCCGGCGTCCCTGGGCCTGCACCACCCCCGCGGGCACCTGGTGCTCCCGGCCGGTAACACCGACCCGCTCGGCCACCGAAGGTGATGTCGCCCCACCTGAGCGCCCAGGAGGTCCGTGCCGCCCTGCCGGTCATGTTCGCCACAGCCCAGGTCGCGCTCGGTCAAGCCCACGGCTGGACCGTCACCCGCGTCAGGGTCCACGTGCCCGAACGGACCACGTCGCCTGGCAGGTCCGGCGCCCCGCGGGAACCGACCGCGACTACGCGATCATGCTGTTGGCCGGTCGCCCCGCCGTGTTGTGGTTGCTGATGCGCGCATGACGCCACCATCACCATCGCCCACCTGGGCTGCTGGACGCCTTGGACGCCACACCCGCAACGAACGGGACAAACTCACCGACCAGGCAGTGATCACCGCGTATCCCTCCGCCGGCACCGGCACAGCATGATCGATCGCCCGACGCCTGTGCGGGCCGCGTGACATCGGCGGCCCCGGTCGGCGAATCGTCCCGAGCCGTGCGCGGCACCTGCGCACGAGCGGGCACGCAGGAGCGCGGCCCACTGCACAGGTATCGACCCCGGTCCCGCCAGCACACGCACCTATCTCACGCACTCGGGTCCTGGTCGGACCCGTGGGGCGACAGCGCGCCGGTCAGCGGAAGCGACGCGGGGCCCAAGGTCGTCGGCCTCGGTGGGAATCACGGCGCGACGCATCCCCGGCGGCGGCGCCGGGTCACCGACGTCCTCCTGCTTGGTGGAGCCGGTGGTGGTTGGCCTGCGGCCCCTGCTGCTCGCGAAGGTGGATTCCCTGTGGCCGCGACGACGCCGTCACGGCGGTCCCGGCGAGGTGGGGCGCCACCGGAGCCGCAGCGCCGCTGACGCACGTCGGTTCCTCATGCCTCAGCAACCGCTGCCACCGCCGATTTCACCAGCGCGGACACCCCGGGGCCCGGTCCCGGCAGGGCCGGGGCAGACATCCCTCGACGGGAGATGAGGGGACCCGGGCGGGCCCTGCCACGGTGGCGACAGGGCCCGCCCGGACACTGGGGCCTCAGGTGCGCGCCGCGCCGTGGACCGGGCGGCAGGCCGTGTCCGGCAGGTTGGCGCGCAAGCACGCGAGGGCCTGGGCATAGGTGGCGACTGGACCGGCACCCAGCGGCTGGTTGTCGGCGTCGAGCACCAGGACCCGGTCGGGACTGGTCTCCAGGTATCCCACCGGCGTGAAGTGGTGGTCGGCGAAGACCTGCCACCGGTTGCCCCCGGTGTTGCGCCGGGCGGTGAACGTGATCCCGATGACCGTGACCGGTGTCTCGGGCACGGAACGCCTCCGATTGCTCGTGGTCGTCATCAGTACGCCTCCCTCGTGATCCCACCGCGGGGCCCGGAGTGCTCCAGGCGCCACAGGGGGTCGCCGTAGCTGGAGCGGTCCCAGTCGTCGGCCCTGTAGATGTCCGCCCACGCCGACGCGTAGCCGGGTGCGCGCGGGTGGTCGTGGCCGGAGGCGACCAGCCAGGACCGGAAGGACCGCTGGGCCGCCCGCAGCGAGGTCACCACCTCGGCGGTGCCGCCGTGGGTCGCTGGGGGCTCCGGGAATCCCGTGCCGGGGCCGAGACCGTCGTGAGGCACTACGGCGTAGCGGGTCCGCCCGGTCGGCAAGGCGATGGCGTCGTAGTCCAACACCAGGGACACCTCGCGGGCATCGTCGGGTTCGCTGGCCCACCAGGTGAGATCCTCGGCCCGCGCGTCCCGCTAGTGGAGCTGACGGGGCGTGTAGCCGGTGAAGTAGTCGGCCTCGACATCCCCGGGCCGCAAGGCCAGGAAGCCGACCAGGCCGCGCACGGACTCGACGCCGTCGATGGCGTGCAGGATCGAGGGGTGCCAGTCGGCGGCCTCGAAGACGGGCCGGGCACGCCAGGCGCCATCGGAGAGGTCCCAGAACCGGTACGCCACGGTGGGGCGCTCGTCGGCCGCGGTCGGGGCGGTGGGGAACAGTTCCAGGCGGAAGCCGTCGGCGTGCCAGGTGACCATCGGGCGCCGGGCGAAGTAGTCCTCGCGGTGTTCCACGATCCTCACCCCCGCGTCCCGGACTCGGAGGAGACGTCGGTGACCTGCACGTCGAGGTGGGCGTGGTGGCCGGTCGTGAAGACCAGCCGCACGCGCCCGGGGCCGGGGACGGTGACGTCGCTCAGGCCGTGGACATCGCGCAGGCGCTCGTCGCCGGCGATCAGGATCCGCAGGTACACGGTCAGGTCGGCGACCTGCGGTGCCCGCGGGGGCAGGGGGTCCAGGCCGAGTTGACGGCGGGTGGCCGCGCGGGTGATGTCCTCGGTGGTGGCCCAGGTCCCGGCCTGGGTGCGGTAGATCGCGGTGGGCGGGGCGTTCTCGGTTCGGGCCCGGGCGATCTGGTCGCGGATGCAGGGTTCGCGGCTGCCCAGCAGTTCGCCCCAGGCCCGGATGAACCGGTACTCGGTGCGCGGGGCACCGGA
>JAAYAH010000197.1 GCA_012719445.1 Actinomycetales bacterium
CCGTCCAGACCGGCCATGAGCATGGCGGCGAAGGCCAGGTAGGGGTTGGCCGAGGGGTCGGGGACCCGGAACTCGATCCGCTTGGCCTTGGCGTTGGTGCCGGTGACCGGGATCCGGATGCAGGCCGAACGGTTGCGGGCCGAGTAGACGAGGTTGACCGGGGCCTCGAAGCCGGGGACCAGGCGGTGGAAGGAGTTCACCGTCGGGTTGGTGAACGCCAGCAGGGACGGCGCGTGGTGCAGCAGGCCGCCGATGTACCAGCGGGCCAGGTCGGACAGGCCGCCGTACCCGCGCTCGTCGTAGAACAGCGGGTCGCCGGTCTTCCACAGGGACATGTGGCAGTGCATGCCGGAGCCGTTGTCGCCGAACAGCGGCTTGGGCATGAAGGTCACGGTCTTGCCGTGCGCCCAGGCCACGTTCTTGATGACGTACTTGAACAGCATGACCTTGTCGGCCGACTTGAGCAGGGTGTCGAACCTGTAGTTGATCTCGGCCTGCCCGGCGGTGCCGACCTCGTGGTGCGCCCGCTCGACCCCGAGGCCGAGCTTGTCCAGCTCCAGGCTCATCGCGTCGCGGAGGTCGGCGTAGTGGTCCACCGGCGGGACGGGGAAGTACCCGCCCTTGTACCGGGTCTTGTAGCCGCGGTTGCCGCCCTCCTCGATCCGCCCGGTGTTCCAGGCGCCCTCGATGGAGTCGATGTGGTAGTAGCCCTCGTTCTGCTTGGTCTCGAACCGGACGTCGTCGAAGATGTAGAACTCCGCCTCGGGGGCGAAGAACGCGGTGTCGGCGATGCCGGTGGAGGCGAGGTAGGCCTCGGCCTTCCGGGCCACCTGGCGGGGGTCGCGGCTGTAGGGCTCGTCGGTGTAGGGGTCGACGATGCTCATGTTGATGTTCAGCGTCTTCTCGACCCGGAACGGGTCGACGTAGGCGGTCTCGAGGTCCGGAATGAGCTTCATGTCCGACTCGTTGATCGCCTGGAAGCCGCGGATCGAGGACCCGTCGAACATCTGGCCCTCGGTGAAGAACGAGGTGTCCAGCGACTCGGCGGGAACGTTGAAGTGCTGCATGACGCCCGGCAGGTCACAGAACCGTACATCGACGAATTTGACGCCCTCGTCCTTGATGAACAACAGGACGTCGTCAGCGTTGCTGAACATCCAACCTCCACGAACTGGGAGCGGTCAGGGTGGCCCGGGGACAGACCGCCGTGGTCCCGCCCCGATCTCGCTCTGGACGGTAGGGGGGCGGGGTTTCTCGTCAGTGTCCCAAGTGTTTCGGCGTCGTTACGACGGCCGCGCCGAGGTGACGATCACGTGTCCTGCCTCCGCCCTGACCTGCACCGGGACATCGGGCGCGGATCGGGCCGGGCTCGGGCGAGCAGCGGGAAAGGCACGGCGGGCGCGGACGGCGGACCGCCGAGGAACGGTCAGCGGCCGCGGAGGGCTCGCCGGTCGGGGCGGGCCCGGAACGGGTCGATCCCCTTGGGGATGGGCGGCCGGGCGCCACCCAGCGCCCTGAGGTGCTTGGTGACCTCGGCGGCCTGTGTCTTGCTGAGCACGGGACGCATCCGGGTGATCTTGGCGGTGAGCTTCCGCAGCGGCACCTGGCCCTCGCCGCTGCCCGCGTGGATGACGTGCACGGGCACGTTGGGGAGAACCCGGGTGATCCGCTTCCGCTCCTTGTCGACCAGTCGGGCGACGCGGGGGAGCGGCCCCTCGGTGACCAGGACGACCCCGGGCCGTCCGATCGCCCGGATCACGTGGTCCTGGGTCCTGGGGTCGATGGCGACCGGCTGCTCCTCCACGGTCCAGCCGCGGCGCAGGTTGCGCAGGGCTGTTGCGGTGGCCCCGACCTGGCCCTCGATGTTCGCGTACGCCGCCCGCTCGGCGCGGCGGGCCATGATGACGAGCGCGAGCAGGAAGGCGATCGGCAGGCCGAGCATGACAACGAAGATCATCCGATCGATGAGGACCCCGACCCCCGCCGACACCGCCAGCGTGCCGAAGAACCCGAGCAGCATCCACCAGACGACGGCGGGATCGGCCTTGCGGGTCATTCGGAAGATCGTCCAGAGCTGGGCGAGACGGCCCTGCTTCTTCTCTTTCGGGGAGGACGTGGCATCGGAGGACTTCGAGCGGGCCATGTCGCAGAGGATACGCCGCCGCCCGGTCCGGGCCGTGCGGTCTGCTCCCTGTCACCGGGACGGCCCGAACGGCGGCCGCCGGGTGACGCCGTCCCCGGTCGGCTCGGTGCCGCTCGCGGACGTGGCGGCCGGGGAGGGTGCCGGGTGCCGCCGTCGTCCCCGAGCCGTCAGCGGCCCGGTGCGCCAGTGGTGTCGACGACCTCCTGGCGGGCCGGCCCCGGCTCGGCCAGGTGCGCGAGATGCTCCGGGACGGCGAACCCGCGGCGGGCCATCGCCTGCGCCCAGAGCCTCCCGGCCCGGTAGGAGGACCGGACGAGAGGGCCGGCCATGACCCCGAGGAAGCCGAGGTCCTCGGCCTCCCGCCTCAGCTCGACGAACTCCTCGGGCCTGACCCACCGCTCCACCGGGTGGTGCAGGGCGGACGGGCGGAGGTACTGGGTGAGGGTGAGCAGGTCGCAGCCCGCCGAGCGCAGGTCGCGCATCGCCGCCGAGACCTCCTCCCGGGTCTCGCCGAGCCCGAGGATGAGGTTGGACTTGGTCACCAGCCCCCCGGACCGGGCCAGCGCGAGGACGTCGAGGGAGCGGTCGTAGCCGAACGCGGGCCGGATCCGGCGGAAGACCCTCGGCACGGTCTCGAGGTTGTGGGCGAAGACCTCCGGCCGGGCGTCGACGACCTGGCCGAGCAGCTCCGGCCGCCCGGAGAAGTCAGGAACGAGGATCTCCACCCCGGTGCCCCGGCTGTGCTCGTGCACCGCCCGCACCGTCTCGGCGTAGAGCCAGGCGCCCTCGTCGGCGAGGTCGTCCCTGGCCACTCCGGTGATCGTGGCGTACCGGAGGCCCATCGCGCCGATGCTCTCGGCGACCCGGCGCGGCTCGTCCGGGTCGAGGGGGGCCGGGCGTCCGGAGCCGATCTGGCAGAAGTCGCAGCGGCGGGTGCACTGTTCGCCCCCGATGAGGAAGGTGGCCTCGCGGTCCTCCCAACACTCGTAGATGTTGGGGCACCCGGCCTCCTGGCACACGGTGTGCAGCCCCTCGCTGCGGACCAGTGCGGTGAGCTCCGCGTACCGGGGGCCCATCCTGGCGGTCGTCCGGATCCACGGCGGCTTGCGCTCGATGGGGACCTGCGCGTTGCGGGCCTCGATGCGCAGCAGCCGCCGCCCCTCGCCCTGCACGGTCACGTGTCGCCGTCCCTCCGCTCGTCCTGCACCCCGGTCGTCCTGCACCCCGGGCACCGGGACCACCCTAGGCGGCCTGGCGCCGACCCACTCCCCGACGGGCACGATGGCGGCCGGAGGTCACCGCACGGCAGGCTGTGCCCATGGAGCTGCGCATCTTCACCGAGCCACAGCAGGGCGCGACGTACGACGACCTGCTCGCCCTCGCCAGGACGGCGGAGGACTGCGGGTTCGACGCCTTCTTCCGGTCGGACCACCTCCTGGCCATGGGACCGGACGGTGCGGACGGTCTGCCCGCAGGGATGCCCGGCTCGACAGACGCCTGGCTCACCCTCGCCGGGCTGGCGCGGGAGACCACCCGGATCAGGCTGGGCACGCTCGTGTCGCCGGCGACCTTCCGGCTGCCGGGGCTGCTCTCCGTCCAGGTCGCCCAGGTGGACCGGATGTCCGGTGGCCGGGTGGAGCTGGGGCTCGGCGCGGGCTGGTTCGAGGCGGAGCACGCCGCGTACGGCATCCCGTTCCCGGACGTGCGCGAGCGGTTCGACCGGTTGGCGGAGCAACTCGAGATCATCACCGGGCTGTGGTCCACCGCGGTGGGGGAGCGGTACTCCTTCACCGGCGACCGGTACACGATCACCGACTCGCCGGCCCTGCCGAAGCCGGTGCAGGCCAGGGTCCCGGTGATCGTCGGAGGTGCCGGGCGGGTGCGGACACCTCGGCTCGCCGCCCGGTACGCCACCGAGTTCAACGTCGGGTTCTGCCCGGTCGACGAGGCCGCCGCCCAGTACGAGCGGGTGCGGGAGGCCTGCCGGGCCATGGGGCGGGACCCTGGCGAACTGGTGCTGTCCTGGGTGGGGGCGACGGCGGTCGGAGCGGACGACGCCGAGGCTGTGCGGAGGGCGGGGGCTGCAGGGATCGACCTGGGGTGGGCGCGCTCCGCCGGGCTCGTCGGCACCCCGGCGGAGGTCGCCGAGCGGTTGGGCGAGCTCGCGGGGCACGGCGTGACCCGGGTCTACCTCCAGATCCTCGATCTCGCCGACCACGACCACCTCGAGCTCATCGCCCGTGAGGTCGTGCCCCGGCTGCCCTGATCCTCGGTCCTCGATCCACGGTCTCGCCCCGTCCCGTCCCGTCCCGTCTCGTCCCGGCCCGACCCGGCCGGGCCCGCCGCCGACGCCCCGGAGCGGTCACCCACGGTTTCCCGGTCCGAACGGCGTGGTTTCCCTCCCGCCGGATATGCATCTCCGGGAATGCAGTTGCGTCACCTCTCGTAATCAGTTCCTCACCATTGGTTCTTCGTGGCGGCCGGACATCGAAAAAGCTGTCGAATGGTTCGCAGATCACGAGATCCAGCCGTTCACAGGTGAGGATTCATGTCCTTACACTCCACCCGCGAGCACTTCCACCACGTCCGCACGCCGCCGGAGTGCCGGCGACACCCGGGGTCCGGGCCGGGGAGCGGTCCTTTCACTCCACTGGAGCGTTCATGAAGAGCAGAAGGCGTCTCCGGGTGATCGGCTCAGGCGCAGCGATCGCCCTGGCGACAACGGGCATCGTCGTCGGTCTGTCCAGCAGTCCGGCGATGGCGGCGGGCACCGGCACCGGCTACCTCAGCACCAACGGCAGCAGGATCGTCGACTCCACCGGGGCGACGGTGAGGATCACCGGCCTCAACTGGTTCGGCATGGAGACCGACAACAAGACCTTCCACGGCCTGTGGGCGAGCGTCACCTGGAAGGCACAGATCGACCACATGGCACAACTCGGGTACAACACCATCCGGGTTCCGTACTCCAACGACGCGTTGAAGTCCGGCGCCGCGGCGACGGGCATCAACGACTTCACCAACCCGGACCTCGTCGGGAAGACCCCGATGCAGATCCTCGACCTGGTCGTGGACTACGCCGGCAGCAAGGGAATGCGCATCATCCTCGACCGGCACCGTCCGGACGCCGGGTCGCAGTCCAAGCTCTGGTACCGGGGCGAGCCCAGTGACTCTGCGCGCTCGGCCGGTGAGGCTGTCTGGATCAACGACTGGAAGTGGCTGGCCCAGCACTACGCGGGCAACACCACCGTGATCGGTGCCGACCTGCACAACGAGCCGCACGCCGAGGGCACGCACCCGCAGGGCACCGGCGCGTGCTGGGGCTGCGGCGACATCAACCGTGACTGGCGCCTGGCCGCCGAGCGGGCCGGAAACGCCATCCACTCGGTGAACCCCAACTGGCTGATCTTCGTCGAGGGCGTGAGCTGCCCGAGCGGCGGCGTCCCCAACGTCTGGGACGGCGACACCAGCAACGACGAGCGGTGCGGTTGGTGGGGCGGCAACCTGTCCCAGGTCCGCGACTACCCGGTCCGGCTCAACAAGGCCAACAAGCTCGTCTACTCCCCGCACGAGTACGGCGTGAGCGTGTACCTGCAGTCCTGGTTCGAGGACCCCAGCTTCCCGTCCACCCTGCCCCCGCACTGGGACTACATGTTCGGCTACATCGCCAAGGACGGCATCGCCCCGATCATGATGGGTGAGTTCGGCTCGACCCTGGCCGACCCCCGCGACGCCACCTGGCTGAAGAACCTCATGTCCTACCTCACCCAGAACGGCATGAGCTTCACCTACTGGTCCTGGAACCCGAACTCCGGTGACACCGGCGGCATCGTCCAGGACGACTGGGTGACGGTGCAGCAGGCCAAGCAGAGCATCCTGCAGCCGCACCTCGTCCCACCGTCCGGCGGCGGCCAGACGAGCACCCGCACCACGACCACGACCACGACGTCGCCCCGTACCACGACCACGACGACGTCGCCGCGCACCACGACCACGACGACGTCGCCGCGCACCACCACCACGACGACGTCGCCGCGCACCACCACCACGACCACCTCGGGTGGTGGGGGTTCCGGTGGCTGCAGCGCCTCCTTCGCGCTCACCAACAGCTGGCAGGGCGGCTTCCAGGGCGACGTGAAGGTGACCAACACCGGAACGTCGGCCATCAACGGCTGGACGGTCACGATGACCCTCCCGTCCGGGGCCACCCTGGCCCAGCTCTGGAACGGCAGCACCACGATCAGCGGCTCCACCGTCACCGTGAAGAACCTGGCCTGGAACGGGGCCCTGGGCGCCGGCGCGTCGACGGGCTTCGGGTTCCTCGCCTCGGGCTCGGGGACCCCGACGTTCACCTGCACCACTCCGTGACGTCACCGGCGAGGTCGTGAGAGCTCGCAGCACCCAGGACGGGCCCCGGCGTCGGCCGGGGCCCGTCCCGCGTCCGGGGGAGACCCCTGCCGGGAGCCCCGTCGCCCGACCGCTGCGGCCGGTCGGTCCCGAGGGCGGTCAGTCGATCCTGAGGGCGGTCAGTCGCGCCCCACGCTCACCCGGCGGTGGTGACCGGGCAGGTCGGCGGCCACGAGCTGCCGCTCGACGACGGGAACCACCTCCTCGACGGACACCTGCCTGCCGGTCTCCTTCGACAGGGAGGTGACGTCGGCGTCCGGGATCCCGCACGGCACGATGCGGGCGAACCACGACAGGTCCGGATCGCAGTTGAGGGCGAACCCGTGCATGGAGACGCCCTGGGCGATCCGGATGCCGATCGCGGCGACCTTGCGCTCCCCGCCCCGCTCGTCCGCGGGCACCCAGACCCCGCTGCGCCCGTCCACCCGGACGGCACGCACCCCCAGTTCGGCGCAGGTCGCGATGAGGGCGTCCTCGATCCGGCGCACATAGGCCACGACGTCCACCGGGGAGGCCAGCCGGACGATGGGGTAGCCGACGAGCTGTCCCGGCCCGTGCCAGGTGATCCGGCCGCCCCGGTCCACGTCGACCACCGGCGTGCCGTCGACAGGCCGCTCGTAGGACGCCGTCCGCCTGCCCGCGGTGTAGACCGGCGGGTGCTCCAGCAGCAGAGCCGTGTCCGGAGCCTCGCCGGCGACGACCCTCGCGTGCAGGTCACGTTGCTGCTGCCAGGCCTGCCGATACTCCACCCGGCGCTCGCCGAACCCGACGTGCTCGAAGTGCAACCCCATGCCCGCGAGCGTACGCGGCACCGGCCCGTCGGGCTCGGCGCGGCTCCCGCAGCCGACCAGAGGCACCCGGCCTCGTCGGGTCACGGCCGCCGGCGGGCGGCGTCGTCGAACAGCCAGCCGGCGGCGACGTCGATGGTCGGGTGGCGGAACCGGAACCCCACGCCGAGGAGCCTCGCCGGCATCACCCGCTGGCCGGTGAGGATGTCCTCCGCCAGTTCGCCGAGGGCCAGCCGCAGCGCGATCCCGGGGGCCCGCAGCAGCGTCGGCCGCCCGGCCGCGGCGCCGAGGGCGCGGACCACCTCGGCGTTGGGGAGGGGCTGGGGCGCGGTGAGGTTGACCGGCCCGCTCAGGTCGCCCTCGACGAGCAGGCGCAGCGCGGCGACCTCGTCCGCGAGGGTGATCCAGCTCCACCACTGCCTGCCGCTGCCCAGCGGTCCGCCGAGACCGAGGCGGATCAGCGGCAGCAGCCGGGCGGCGGCGCCACCGGACCCGGTCAGGACCAGGCCGGTCCTCGCCAGCGCGACCCGGCAGCCGAGGTCACCGGCCCGCAGCGCCTCGGCCTCCCACGCCCGCACCACGTCGGGCAGGAACCCCTCGCCGCCCTCGGCGTCCTCGGTGAGCTCCGTCGCGTCCCGTGCCCCGTAGTAGCCGACCGCCGACCCGGAGACCAGCACCGTCGGCCGGGGGGAGAGCCGGTCGAGTGCCCGGACGAGAGTCCGCGTGCCCAGCACCCGCGAGTCGCGGATCTCCCGCTTGCGGGCCGCCGTCCACCGCCGGTCGCCGATGCCGGCACCGGCGAGGTTCACCACCGCGTCGACCCCGGCGAGTCCGGCCAGGTCCACCGCCCCCGAGTGCGGGTCCCAGCACACCTCGCCGGGACCGGTCGGGGGCCGGCGCACCAGCCGGACGACCTGGTGACCCGCCGCGGAGAGTTCGGCGACCAGCGCGGTGCCGATGAGGCCGGTGGAACCGGTGACCGCGATCCGCATGAGACACCTCTGCTCGCGAGCCGGGGACAGGGTCTCGTCCGGGTGTCACCCCGGCCTCGGCGACCCGACCCGTGACCCGACCGGGGAACCCGCTCAGAGGCCGAGGTCGGCCTCGAAGGCACCCTCCTCGAGCCGGGCCTTCACCGTGGCGAGGAACCGGGCGGCGTCGGCACCGTCGACGATCCGGTGGTCGTAGGACAGCGCCAGGTAGACCAGCGACCGGACGGCGATGGAGTCGGCCCCGTACTCGTCGGTGACCACGGCCGGTCGCCGCACCACCATTCCCGTGCCGAGGATCGCGACCTGGGGCTGGTTGATGATCGGGGTGTCGAACAGCGCTCCGCGACTGCCGGTGTTGGTCAGCGTGAACGTGCCGCCGGCGATGTCGTCCGGGGTGATCCGGTTGGTGCGGGTCCGCTCGGCCAGGTCGGCGATCTTCCGGGCGAGACCGGCGATGTTGAGGTCGCCCGCCCCGTGGATGACCGGGACGACGAGTCCGCGTTCGGTGTCGACGGCGACGCTGAGGTTCTCCGCGTCGTGGTAGACGATCTCGTCGCCGTCGATGCTCGCGTTGAGGACCGGGTGCTGCTTGAGCGCCTCGACCGCCGCCAGGGCGAAGAAGGGCAGGAACGACAGCCGCACACCCTCCCGCGCCTCGAAGTCGGCCTTCGCCCGCTGCCGCAGCAGCGCGATCCGGGTGACGTCCGCCTCGACGACGGTGGTCAGCTGGGCCGAGACCTGGAGCGACTCGACCATCCGCTGGGCGATCATCTTGCGCAGCCGGGTCATCCGCACCCGGGTACCGCGCAGCGGCGACAGTTCCTGCTCCCTGCCCGCCGGGCGGGCGGCCCCGGTGTCCTCGGTGCGCGCCGCCGCGGCGCGTTCCTGCTCCACGCGAAGCCGTTCGGCCTCGGCCTTGGCCCGCGCGGCCTCGAGCACGTCCTGCTTGCGGATACGCCCGCCGACTCCGGTCCCCTGGACCTCGGCAAGGGAGATGCCGTGCTCGACGGCCATCCGCCGGACCAGCGGGGTCACGTACCCGGCGAGGTCGCTCGCGCCGGACCGGGGTCGCTCCGTGACCGCCGCGGCGGGAGCCGACGTGGACCCGGCGGTCGCCGCTACCGGCACCGGCTCGGGCGCCGGGGCGGTCGACGTCCCGGCGGAGGCCTGGAGGGCGGGGGTCGGCGTCGGCTGCTCCGCCTCGGCCGGCACCGGCTCCTCGTCCGGGGTGCCGTCGAGTTCCCTCGCCGCGGCGTCGGACCACAGCGAGGCGCCCTCCCGCGGGGCGTCGGCGGTGCCGGGCTCGCGATCGTCGGCAGCAGGGCTCCCGGCCCCGGACGCCGCGTCCTCGGCCGGTGCGGCGGCGTCGGAAGCGGTACCCGCACCGTTCCCGATGACGGCGAGCTCCGCGCCGACGACGACGGTCTCGTCCTCGTCGACGAGGATCTGTTCGACGGTCCCGGCGAACGGCGAGGGGATCTCGGTGTCGACCTTGTCGGTGGAGACCTCGAGCAGCGGCTCGTCGACCTCCACCCGGTCACCGACCCGCTTCAGCCACCGGGTGACGGTGCCCTCGGCCACGCTCTCGCCGAGGGCGGGCATCTGCACCCGCCCTCCGGACGCCGACCCGTCCGGAGCGGTGTCCCCGGATCCCTCGGCCGGCGCCGGTTCGGAGGCCGGTCCGGGAGCCGGAGCCTCGGTCGGCTCCGGAGCCAGTGCCTCGCCCTGCTCGGCGGGGGCCGGTTCCGGGGCGGCCCACTCCGTCGTGGCGGGGTCGTCCCTGACCTCGGCGTAGGGGTCCGTGGTCCACGGCGAGCCGCCGTACCCGCCGGTCGCCGGCGGAGCCGAGGACGGCTCCACCTGGCCCGCACCGGGGGAGTGGCCGCCGGGGGCCGGGGCGAAGAGGTCCTCGGCGGGGGCGAAGGGGTCCCGCGGCTGCTCCTGGTACGGGGACGGCGCGCCGTCCGTCCAGCCCTGGCCGTAGCTCTGGTCGTAGCCCTGGTCGACGCCCTGGTTCGGTCCCTCGTCGTGCTCCCGGTCGCCGTCGGTGGTCTCGACGGGGGAGCCCTCGTCGGACGGCTGTCCGGCGTCGTCCCCGGCGATGACGGCGAGCCGGGTGCCGATCTCGACGGTCTCGTCCTCGTCGACGAGGATCTGTTCGACGGTCCCGGCGAACGGCGAGGGGATCTCGGTGTCGACCTTGTCGGTGGAGACCTCGAGCAGCGGCTCGTCGACCTCCACCCGATCGCCGACCCGCTTCAGCCACCGGGTGACGGTGCCCTCGGTCACGCTCTCGCCGAGGGCCGGCATCTGCACGGAGTACGACATCTGCTCTCCGTCTCTCCTTCTGTCGCGGGACCGTCAGCTGTGCGCGTGCAGGGGCTTGCCGGCGAGGGCAAGGTGCGCCTCGCCGAGGGCTTCGTTCTGGGTGGGGTGGGCGTGGACGAGCTGGGCGACCTCCTCGGGGTAGGCCTCCCAGTTCACGATGAGCTGCGCCTCGCCCACGAGCTCGCCGACTCGGGCCCCCACCATGTGGATGCCGACGAGCGGACCGTCGACGCGGCGGACGAGCTTGGCGAACCCCGCGGTGGCGAGGATCTGGCTCCTCCCGTTGCCGCCGAGGTTGTACTCCACGACCTGGACCTGGTCCGCCCCGAACCGTTCCCTGGCCTGCGCCTCGGTGAGACCGACGGAGGCGATCTCCGGGTCGCTGTAGGTGACCCGGGGGATGCCGGTCTCGTCGATCGGGGCCGGTGACAGCCCGGCGATCTCCTCGGCGACGAAGATGCCCTGCTGGAAGCCGCGGTGGGCCAGTTGGAGGCCGGGCACGATGTCACCGACGGCGTACACGCCGTCGACGCTGGTCCGCAGCCGCTCGTCGGTGCGGACGTACCCGCGGTCCAGCGCGACGCCCACCTCCTGGTAGCCGAGGCCTGCGGTGTTGGGGCCCCGCCCGACGGCGACGAGGAGCAGGTCGGTCTCGATCCGCTCGCCGGACTCGAGCGTCACGGTGACGCCGGTGGCGTGCTGGTGCGCCCCGGCCAGCGGGCTGCCGGTGCGGAAGCTGATGCCGCGGCGGCGGAAGGCGCGCTCCAGTGCCCGCGAGCAGGCCTCGTCCTCGGCCGGGACGAGCCGGGGGAGTGCCTCGACGACGGTCACGTCGACCTCGAAGGAGGCCCACACGCTGGCGAACTCGACCCCGATCACGCCGCCGCCGAGGATCACCGCGTTGCGCGGCAGGTTGTCCAGGAAGAGCGCCTGGTCGCTGGTCATGATCCGGCCGCCGATCGGCAGGTCGGGCAGCGACCGGGGATGGGAGCCCGTGGCCAGGACGACGTTGCGGCCGGTGACGGGACGGCCGTCGACCTCGACGGTGTCCGGGGAGACCAGCCGGCCCTCACCCTCGATGTAGGTGATCTCACGGTTCCGCACCAGGCCCTGCAGGCCCTTGTGCAGGCGGGCGACGACGCCGTCCTTGTAGGTGTTCACCCCGGCCATGTCCACGGTCTCGAACCGCGCCCTGATCCCGAACTGCTCGCTGTCCCTCGTCAGGTCGGCGACCTCGGCCGCGTGCAGCAGGGCCTTGGTGGGGATGCAGCCACGGTGCAGGCAGGTGCCACCCAGCTTGTCCCTCTCGATCAGAGCGACGGACAGGCCCGCCTGCGCGGCTCGCAGGGCGGTGGCGTAGCCACCGCTCCCGGCGCCGAGGATGACGACGTCGTGAACCTGGCCGTTGGCGGAGTCGGACACGGAACGCTCCCTCTGAGATGGCGGGTTCTGTGCGTGGCGAGTCGGGCAGGGCCGGTGTGGACGTTGCCACATCCTTGCACCACCTGCGACAGGACTCGCAACAGGACGCCGCGGCGCCGCCAGTCCGGGGTCCGGGGGGAGAACGTGTCCGAGAAGGGATCACATCGGCTCCTGCTGGTTGGCAACCGGTCCTCCGTGCCTGATCCTGGGGGTGGGAACCGGTGCGGCCGATGCCGCTCGGTACGTTCCCGGTCCGGGTCAGGAGACAGAGGAGGTGGCGTCGTGGGGCTCTTCTCGCGCCGCCGTCGGGCAGCGCCCGCCGCAGGCCGTAACGGCAGGCGTCAGGAGATCGACGAGGTACGGCGGCATCTCGCCGACTTCGTGGCCACCCGTCGCGGGGTCGAGGCCTTCGTCGAGCCGCCCACGACCGTGACCCCACCGACCGTCCTGCTCGTCGCGGCGACCGGCGAGTGGACCCGGCGCCGGGTCCACGACCAGGAGGTGCTGCAGGAACTGGCGAGCAGGCACGCCGTCCCGGTGTACGACGTGCAGCTCGTCGGTTACCCGCAGCGGATGCGCGACTGGAACGAGCGGGCCAGGCGGGAGGCACGCCGGGCGCGCGCAGCCGAGGACGGCTGAGCGCACCCGCCTGGGATCACTCCCCGGCGAGCTCCTCGGCCAGGCCGAGCAGGGTCCTGACGGCGACGCCCGTTCCCCCGGCCGGCGTGTAGCCGAACGCCTGGCCGGTGTTGAAGGCGGGACCGGCGATGTCGAGGTGCGCCCACGGCAGGGGCCGGTCCGTCTCGCCGTCCCTGCCTGCCGGACGGGAGCCGACGAACTCCTGCAGGAACAGCCCCGCCACGAGCATGCCGCCGTACCGGTCACCCATGTTCGCGATGTCGGCCACCGCGGAGTCCATGCTCGACCGGAGCTCCGGCGGCAGCGGCATCGGCCAGAACTGCTCGCCGCAGGTGGTGGAGATGCGATGGATCCGGCCGCGCAGGTCGTCGTCGTTCGACATGATCGCCGACGTCCTGTTGCCCAGGGCCACCATCTGGGCCCCGGTCAGTGTGGCGACGTCCACCAGGACGTCGGGCTCCCGCTCGCCCGCCGCGACGATGGCGTCGGCGAGCACCAGCCGCCCCTCGGCGTCGGTGTTGAGCACCTCCACCGTCCGGCCGCCCCTGATGGTGAGCACGTCCGAGGGACGCTGCGCCGTTCCCGACGGCATGTTCTCCGCGAGCGCCAGCCAGCCGCTCACCCGCAGCCGCAGGCCGAGGCGGGCGGCGGAGACGACCGCGTGCAGCACGGCGGCAGCCCCCGCCATGTCGCTCTTCATGGCGTCCATGCCCTGGGCCGGCTTGATCGACAGGCCGCCGGAGTCGAAGGTGATCCCCTTGCCGACGAGGGCGAGGTGGGTCGTCGCACCCTCGGGGGCGTAGTCGAGGTGGACCAGGCGCGGCGTCCTGGCCGAGCCCATCCCCACCCCGAGCAGGCCCCCGTACCCGCCCTCGACGAGGCCGGCCTCGTCGAGGACGGTGGCGGTCACCGGCAGGTCCGCGACCGCGGCGACGGCCCGCTCGGCGAACGACGCCGGGTACAGCTCCGACGGCGAGGTGTTCACCAGGTCCCGCACCGCGTTGACGGCCTCGGCGAGGACCCGGGAGCGTTCCGCGGCAGCCTCTCCCTCCGCCGTCCCGGCCAGCGGGGTCAGCACGGTGACGGCCGAGACCGGGGGCCTGGCCAGCAGGTCACCCGGGGTCCCGGTCGCGGGTGCCGGGTGGCTGGAGGGTAGGGCGGAGCGGTACCGGCGGAAGGAGTAGGCGCCGAGGGCCGCTCCCTCGATCACCGCGGTGAGCAGCGCCACGCCGTCCGCCGGCAGTGCGATCGCGGCCGACCCGGTGCCGGCGAGGCTGCGGACGGCGGCTCCCACCGCCCGCCGCACGGCCTCGGCTGCCACGTCCCCGCCGTCTCCGGGATCGGGGCGTCCCACCCCGGTGAGCACGACGACCCTGGCCGGCACCGTGCCGGCGGTCGGGACCCGGACCACCTCGTCCGCCGTCCCGCTCACCCCGAGGTCGTCGAGGGCTCCCCCCAGCAGCTCCCGCAGCGCCGCGGGCAGTCCCGCGTCCAGCAGCCGCGGTCCGGTGGGCGTGGCGATCACGCCGACGACGAGGGCGTCGGCCTCGACGGACGCGGTGTCGGCTGGGGAGAGCGCGAGCGTGGTCACGAGCCGTCCTTCGGATCGGGGGTTCGACGACCGCCTCCGGTGCGACCGGTCGGCGGGGGCGGGGGACGGTGTCGATGCTAGTCAGGACACACCCGGTACCGCCTCAGGCCGCGCTGGTCCGGACCGGTCGCACCGGTACGGTGGCCGGGTGGACGGGCTGCTGAGGACCCCCCTGTCGGACCGGCACGAGGCGCTGGGCGCCCGGCTCGGCGACTTCGGCGGGTGGTACATGCCGATCGAGTACGACGGGGGCGGCGTGCTCCGCGAGCACCGGTCGGTGCGGGGCGGCGTGGGGCTGTTCGACGTGAGCCACCTCGGCAAGCTCGCGGTCACCGGGCCCGGTGCCGCCGCGCTGGTGGACTCCGCCCTGACCAACGCCCTGGACCGGATCGGGCCGGGCAGGGCCCAGTACACGTTGTGCTGCGACGAGTGGACCGGGGGCGTCGTCGACGACCTCCTGGTGTACCTGCGGTCCGCCGACGACGTCCTGCTGGTGCCCAACGCGGCCAACTGCGCCGAGGTCGGCCGTCGGCTGGCGGCAGCGGTCCCGGCGACGGTCGAGATCACCGACCTGCACCAGCGGCTGGGCGTTCTCGCCGTCCAGGGTCCCCGGTGCGACGAGGTGCTCACCGGCCTCGGCCTGCCGGTCGGTCACCCCTACCTCTCGTTCGTCGAGGCCGTCTGGCACGGCGCTGCGGTGACGGTGTGCCGCTCCGGTTACACCGGCGAGCGGGGCTACGAGCTCATCGCGCCGGCCGGGGACCTGCCCAAGCTGTGGGACGCGCTCCTGGACGCCGTCCGGGACTGCGGGGGGCTGCCCTGCGGGCTCGGTGCGAGGGACACCCTGCGCACGGAGCTGGGCTACCCGCTGCACGGGCACGAGCTGTCCCTGGAGATCACCCCGGTGCAGGCGGGGCTCGGCTGGGCCGTCGGCTGGCGCAAGCCAGCCTTCTGGGGCCGGGACGTCCTGACCGCCGAGCGCGCGGCCGGGCCGGGCCGCCTCCTCCGGGGCCTCGTCGCCCTGGACCGGGGGATCCCCCGGGCCGGGATGACGGTGCTCGACGGCGCGGGCGGCACCCCGGTCGGGACGGTGACCTCGGGGACGTTCTCGCCGACCCTCGAACACGGGATCGCGCTGGCCCTGCTCGACGCCGGCAGTACCGCGCTGGACACCGAGGTGGTGGTCGACGTGCGCGGGCGCCCGCTGCGCTGCCGGGTGGTCCGGCCGCCGTTCGTCGAGGACCGGACGAAGGCCGAGCCCGGAGCCTGAGCCACCGGCGGACGCAGCCCGGAGCCGGAGCCGTTCGTGGCGCGGCCGGAACCGGAGCCGGAGCCGTCAGCCGAGCGCGGCGAGGGTGACCAGGACGGCGGTCACGCAGAGCTCGACGGCGGCACCGAGCACATCCCCGGTGACCCCGCCGAGCCGGCGCCGCGCCCGCAGCAGCAGCGCGGCCACCGGGAGCAGCCCGACGGCCGGGGCGAGGACCCCGTGCCACCAGGGCAGTCCGGCGAGCGCGGCGAGCAGCCCGCAGCCGAGCAGCGTCGCCGCGACGCTGGGCACCGTCAGCCGCAACCCGACGCTGCCTGCGACGGTGAACCCCAGCCCCGACTCCCTCGCCGCCGCGATGCCCCGGGTGCAGGCCACCGGCAGCGCCATCCTGCCGGCGACCGCGGCGAGGGCGACGACGAGGGCGATGCGGGTGCCACCGCCGGAGAGCACCTGGGCGAGGGCGGCCGCCTGGAGCAGCAGGACGAGGACCAGGGTCGCGGCCCCGGCAGGACCCGTGTCCCCCCGGCGCATGACGTCGAGGGCCCGTTGCCGGTCGTAGGAGGCCGCCAGGCCGTCCGCGGTGTCGGCGAGGCCGTCCAGGTGCAGCCCGCGGGTCACCAGTGCCAGGGTCGCGAGGGCGAGGACGGCGGCGACGAGCGGGCCGAGGCCCGCGGCGTCGGCGAGCACCACGGCCAGCGCCGCCGCCGCCCCGGGGACGGTCGCGACGAGGGGGGCGAGCGCCATGGCCGTCCGTGCCGCAGCGGGGCCGACGGCGCGGGGCGGGGGCACCGGCAGCGCGGTGAGGGTGCCGACGGCGAGGAGCAGCCCGTCCCGGCGACGGCCGGTGGGCTCGGTGTCCGTCGCCACCCCGGTCACCCCTCGCCCGGCTCACCGAGCGGGGCCGTCACCGCGTCGAGGACGCCGAGACCGAGCAGCGCGCCGGTGCCGTCCTGGGCCGTGATTCCGAGCCGGATCAGCGGGGTCGTGCCCAGCCACGCCACGGCGTCGGCGCTCGCCCGGTCGTCCGCCGCGGCGGCGATCCGCCACCAGTCGGGGGCCGCGGTGCTGATCCGGGCGGCCAGCATCGCGCACACCAGCGACCCGTAGCCGTCCAGCAGGACCGGGGTGCGCCGGGCGGCCGACGCCAGCAGCACCGCGGTCCCGGCGATCAGCCCCGGGCTGCCCGTCGCCTCCAGCACGTCCTGCGGGTGGTTGAGGCTGCGGAGCCGCCACAGCAGGTCCCGCAGCACCGCGACGTCGGCGGTCCAGGCGGCGTCCTCGGCGCCGCTGGTGGGCCAGCCGAGCGTGCGGACCGCGTCGGTCCGGGAGTACGAGGAGGTGACGGCCAGGGCGGGCAACCGGTCGTCGACGGTGAGCAGGAGCAGGTCGACCCCGGTGTCGGCGGCGGTCTCGGCCACCGAGCGGCCCCAGCCGAGGCACTCCTCGACGTCGGTCGGCGGCTGCTCGGCACGCACCGAGACCCGCTGCGTCCCCGCGGGGGAGACCGGAGGCCGCGACGGCGGGACCGGCGGTCCCGGGGGCACCAGGCGCAGCAGCAGGACGTCGTCCGGGGGTCCGAGCCCGGTGCCCCCGCGCACCAGCGACCACCACCGGACCAGGTCGGCGAGGAGCCCGTGCGCCTCGCCCGGTCCGTCACCGACCGGGTCCGCCGGGTCGGCGTCGTCCCGCTCGGGAGCCGCGATCCGGTCCCCGAGCTCCTCCAGCGATCTCACGAGAAGCCGCGGGACAGGTCGACGACGCGACCCGCGACGACGAGGAGGACCCGTTCGCTCTCCGCAGCCAGTCGCTGGTTGAGGGAGCCGAGCGCCTCCCGGAACAGTCGGCCGGAGGGGGACTCCGGCACGACGCTCCAGCCGACCTCGTCGCTGACCGCGACCACCGTCGCCGTCGTCTTCCGCACCGCCCGCACCACGGCGTCCACCTCGTTCGCCATCCGGTCCCGCCACCCCTCGGCATCCTCCCAGGCGCCGCAGGAGTCCAGGACGGAGGTCAGCCAGGTGCTGAGCGAGTCGATGAGCACGGCTCCGGTGGAACCGGTGAGGGCACGGGGAAGGTCGGTGGTCTCCACGGTGCGCCACCACGCCGGGCGACGGGCCCGGTGCGCCTCCACCTTCGCCGTCCACTCGGCGTCCCCGGCGTCGAGGGCCGGTCCGGTCGCCAGGTACTGCACGGAGGGCTCGGCCGCCAGCAGGTGCTCGGCGTGCACCGACTTGCCGGACCCGGCGGGTCCCAGCACCAGGGTGCGACGGGGCAGCGTCGGGCGGGGCAGCCGCGGCGCGGAGAGGTCGAGCACGGTGCCGTCCGGCACGATGCCCATGCCCCACGGCGCGAGGGCGGTGGACAGGCTGGCCAGCGGGGGCAGGCCGTGTCCGAGGCCGACGGCGACCAGGTCGGTCCGGTGGTCGACGGCGCCGACGGACCGCAGCCGGGCGATCTGATGGCCGACGGCCAGCAGCGGGTCGGTGCCGTTCGTGCTCGACGACGCCCGGCCGGAGCTGTCGGCCGGGTCGTGGGTCCGCGGTCCGAGGGCGTCGACGGCGACCGCGTCGAGGTGCCGCCCGGCAAGGGCGTCGAGGGTCGCGGTGGGCAGGGGACCGGTCGCCGGGGCCCACAGCAGCCGCCGCCCCGCCTCGTCCATGACGACGAGCACCACCGTGTCCTGGGTCGGCGACCCGTCGACGTCGCCCGCCGGGTGCGCCTCCACCATGAGCCCCGCGACGTCGTAGCGGTCGCCGGGCATCGGGACGTCGAGCTCGCTGCCCGCCCGGGTGGCCATCGCCCGCGGGGTCGGCGAGGGGCGGGTCGGCGGCGGGGCGTTGACCGCGTCCAGCAGCAGCCGGCCGGAGACCAGGGCCGCAGCGGGCCGCCGGGGGATGAGCGAGGTTCCGAGGCAGGACACGCACTGGCACCCGGGCCGGGGCGAGGGCTCACCCGCGCCGGGGACGGGGCCGCAGCCGAGGAGGTCGACCTTCATGACCGGTCCTCGCCGGCGGGCAAGGCGGTGTCCGGCAACAGCATCGTCCCTCCCGGTGAGCGATCGGTCGGTACGTGGCGCGGGCGCGCGGCTCCGGCGCCGGGGAGCCGGGCAGGCTCGGTGCGTCGCAGCGTATCGACGTCCGACCAGCTGTCCATGCTTTGCGCGGAGAACGACCAGTATTCTTCCTGTACGTATAGGTAACAATCACCCACAGTCATTTCCTGGTGGGTTGACGGTGCGCCACCCCGGATCGGGCGCGCCGGTGGGGTGGGCGGCGCGGCGGCCCGGCCCGGTGCCGCCCTACCGTTGGGGGATGAGCACCTGGTCATGGCGTTTCGAGGGTCCTGACGGGACCGCCGTCGAGCCGGCCGGCATCGGCCGTCCGCTGTTCCCCAACCAGGCCGACGCGGAGACGTGGGTCGGCGAGTCCTGGCGGGCGCTGCTGGAGGCCGGGGTCGAGCAGGTCCGCCTCTACGAGGACGCCCGGGAGGTCTACGGCCCGATGGGGCTCCGCCCGTCGGAGTAGCGCGGCCCGGCTGCGACCGCCGAGCGGCTGCCCACCGGTCTTCCTGGGGGCGGTCGGGCGGTGACGTCGTCACTCGGCCGGTCGCCTCTCACCCGTCCACCCGTCCCCGGAGCACGACCCGGCCGGACGGTGCGACGGGGTCGCCCTCGCGCTGCAGCGTCACCCGGAGTTCCGGGTACCCCTCGACGGGGGCACCGCTCCACAGGCCGATCCGGTCCTGACGCTCCCGCCAGTGGAACGAGCCGACCGGCACCGCACCCGCCTCGCCGACCAGCCAGGCCGCGTAGTAGTGGCCAGCGGGCGCCGGGGACAGACCCTCCACCCTGAGGGAGATCGCGACCCCGGCCGGGTCGTGCCGGACGACAGCCGTGGCGCTCGCCCCCGCCGCGGTGCCGACGCCCGCGAGGGCGTAGCGGTCTCCCTCCTCCCCGGACGGTCCGAGCACGAGCACGGCGGCCACCACGGCGGCGGCCGCGGCGCCCACCGCCGACAGCCACCGGGTCCGGCGGCCCGACGCGGTCCACCGACGACGGTGCCGGGCGTCGCTCCTGGTCGGCACCACCCGCGCGGGCGGCACCCGCGGGGGCACGCCCGGGGATGCCGCGGACGGGAGCGCGTCCCGGGCGGACCGCCGCTCGCCGGTCGCCGTCGCGAGCAGCCGCTCCCGCAGCCCCGGAGGAGGGTCCTGCCAGGTGCGCTCGAGGGAGAGCACCGACCGCAGGCCGTCGAGCACCCGGCGATCGGCGGCCGGCACCTCGGCATCCCGGTCACCGGTGAGGTAGCCGACCCTGGCCTCGGCCGGGTCCGGACGTCCTTCGCTCATCCGGCCCCACCCCCGCCCGTGGGGTCGGCGAGATGACCGAGCAGGCGGACCAGCCGGTGGTGGGCGCGGTGCGAGCGGGACTTCACCGTGCCGAGGGGCACCTGGAGGACCTCGGCGATCTCCGAGTGGGTCATCCGGTGGTAGTGAACCATCCGGACCACCGCGCGCTCCTCGTCGGTCAGCTCCGCGATGGCCTGCCGGACCTGCCACTCCTCCCAGGCCTGTTCCAGCCCAGGGGGGACGACGACGCCGTCCTGCTCGGTCTCGTGGCTGCCCCGGGTCGGCCGGTACTCGCTGCGGAACAGGTCGAGAGCGGTGCGGCGGCCGATGGTGAACAGCCACGGCCCGATGTCGCGCCCCGGGTCGACCGTGCCGGCCGCGCGCCACGCGCGCAGGAACGTCTCCTGGGTGGCGTCCTCGGCCAGGGCGGGGTTCCCCAGGACGTTCATGGCGACACTCCACACCGCACGCGCGTACCGGTCGTAGATCGCGGCGAGTGCGGTCACGTCCCCCGAGCGGAAGGCCGACACCGTGCCGGCGTCCACGGCAGGACGCGGCGGAGTCGACACCTGCTCGTCCGGTCGGCGCATCGGTCCACCCAGGGTCGCCGGAGACGCCCGCGTCCCCGGCGGTCGCCACCTGGTCACCGGCCCGCCACCGTCGCGTCACCGGTTCCGGTCTCACGATGAGGTCACCCGGTGGTCCGGGCAACTCGAACCTGTCCCCGGTCCGGGACCCGTCGGCGCCTGCCCGGCGGCCGGGCCGCTCAGGCGAGGGTGATGGTGTCTCCCGCCACCGTGACGCTCACCGGTGGCAGCGGGCTCTTCGCGGGACCGGTGGTCACCGTGCCGTCCTCGATCCGGAACCTGCTGCCGTGGCACGGGCAGTTGATGGTGCCGTCGGAGACGTCGTCGATCGCGCAGCCCTGGTGGGTGCACACCGCCGAGAACGCGGTGAAGGTTCCCCGCTCCGGCTGCGTCACGACGACCTTCTCGTCGGCGAACACCTTCCCGCCGCCGACCGGGATCTCCGCGGTGCTCGCCAGCGCCTTCCCCGCGCCGGTCGAGCCGCCCGTCCCCCCGTCGCCCGTCCCGGCCGGGCCGGTCCGGTCGGCCGGTGGCTGTTCCGGGGTGTCCCCGTAGCTGGAGCAGCCGGCCAGCAGGGCGGCGCCGGTGCCGACGGACAGCAGCACCGCCCGCCGGGAGGCCTCCGGGCGGTCGTTCCGGGACTGGGTGTCATGCATCACTCGGCTCCTCGGGTCGGGACAGGCACTTCGCCTGCGGTGGTGACGACGGGTGGTGATCGGACGGTTCCGGGTGGCGGCTAGACCTGCACGCCGAAGGTGGTGAAGAACCAGAGCGCCGAGGTCATCCAGAGGGCGACCAGGGACGTGAGGACGACGCCACCGACCAGGGGGAGCACCCACCCCGAGACCCCGCGCAGCGGCAGCACGAGCATCTTCACGGTGAAGGCGCCGAAGAAGAGGCAGCCGAGGAGCGAGTGGACCAGGGTGCGGGTGTCCGCCGCCTGGAATCCCAGCGCGTAGAGGCAGTGCACCGCGATCGGGACGGTGAGCAGGAACGCGATCCGGCCCGACCAGCGGTGGAGCGTCCCGGCCCGGGGAACGGTGACCCCGAGCCTGCCGTACACCGAGAGCGCGGAGACGAGCTGGACGACGGCGAATACGGCCGCCCCGCTGGCGAGCCACACCTTCACCGTCTGCGGGCTGGAGAACCCGGAGATGTTGACCGCGATCCCGGTGGGCTCGTGCAGCCGGGCGAGGACGCCGAGCCCGATCGTGACGGCCGCGCCGACCAGCACCGCTCCGACGGCCTTCGCCGTGTCGGTCACGGCGGGCCCGGTGCTCGTGGGACCGGTGCTCGTGGAACCGGTGCCCGTGGAACTGGTGCTCGTGGAACCGGTGCCCGTGGAGCCGGTGTCCGCCGGGCCGGGTGCTGCGCCGGCTTCCGGCCAGGCGTGTCTCGGTCGGTGTCCCGTCGGTCGTGTCGACATCGCTCAGCTCCCGTTTCCTGCGGCATCCACGGCGGTCGCACGGACCGGGGAGCCGTCCACCCGGCCGGTGGTCACGTCCAGTTCCGGCGCCGGCCGGGGGACGCCGTCCTCCGTCAGGACGCCGACCTGGCGACCGTCCGGCAGCACGATCCAGCCGCCGGTGACCCGGGCGTTGCGCACCGTCGCGGTGGCCCGGTACAGGCCGGACGGCTTCCGGACCGCGCCGAGTTCGAAGGTCCACTCCCTGCCCCGGGCGGTCACGGTGCCGGTGGCCACCCCGTCGCCGTACCCGCCGTCGAGGCCGGCGCCGCCAGGGCCGGTCAGCTCCAGCCGTCCGTCGACGGCGGTCCCGCGCAGCCACGCCTCCACCCGGCGTCCGTCGCAGACGTAGGCGACGGCGACCCCGTCCTCGGTGGCGATGGCGAGGGTGGCCCCACCGCCGTCGACCCGACCGGCCCAGGTGGTCGGGGGCGCCGGCACCGGCTCGGTGACCGGGGGTGTCGTGCTGGCCGGCGTCGACGTCTGCGGCGCCTCGGGGACGACCTGGGTGGCGACGCGGTCCTCGGCGTCTCATGGCGGTTCCCCTGGGTCTCGGCCAGGCACCGGGTGCTCCGGGTGCCTGGTTCGGCCGGACACGTCGGGCGGGTCGATTCGTCCGCGACCGCGGGGGACGCCGCGAGCCGGTCCGCCTCACCAGGGATACGGCGCGGGGACGGTCAACGGTTCAAAGTCAGGGAAGGCTTTCCTCATGACGAAGGGATCCGGGTGGGAACGGACCGGCCGGGACCCCGGGAGGCATGCCCCGGGATCCCGGCCGGACCGGCCGTGGTGCGGCGCTGTCACCGAGCGCCCGCGAGGTCAGTCGGAGCGGGAGGGCCTCGCCTTCGGCGCGATGGTCGCCGTCATCGCGGGATCCCGCTCGACGATGTCGCCGAGGATCCGGTCGATCCGGGCCATCACCTCCTGGGGGATGCGGACCCCGGACGCCCGGACGTTCTCCGCGACCTGCTCGGGGCGGGAGGCGCCGATGATGGCCGCCGAGACGTTGTCGTTCTGCAGCACCCAGGCGATCGCGAGCTGGGCCATGCTGAGGCCGAGGTCGGCGGCGACGGGCCGGAGCTCCTGGACCCTGGTGAGCACGTCGTCGTGCAGGATCCGGCTGATCATCTTGGCCCCGCCCTTGTCGTCGGTCGCCCGGGACCCCGGGGGCGGGGCGGCACCGGGCAGGTACTTGCCGGTGAGCACCCCCTGGGCGACCGGTGACCAGACGATCTGGGAGAGCCCCAGCTCCCGGCAGGCGGGCACGACCTCGCCCTCGATGACCCGCCAGAGCATCGAGTACTGCGGCTGGTTCGAGACCAGCGGGACGCGGAGCTCGCGGGCGAGGGCATGACCGGCGCGGATCTGCTCCGCCGTCCACTCGCTGACCCCGATGTAGAGCGCCTTGCCCGCGCGCACGATGTCGGAGAAGGCGAGCATCGTCTCCTCCAGCGGCGTCTCCGTGTCGTAGCGGTGCGCCATGTACAGGTCGACGTGGTCGGTGCCCAGCCGACGCAGCGAGGAGTCGATCGACTCCAGGAGGTGCTTGCGGGACAGGCCGCAGTCGTTCGGACCGCCCGGGCCGGTCGGCCAGTACACCTTGGTGAAGATCTCCAGGCTCTCCCGCCGCAGGCCGGCGAGCGCCTTGCCGAGCAGCTCCTCCGCCGCCGTGTTGGCGTAGGCGTCCGCGGTGTCGAACGTGGTGATGCCGGCGTCGAGGGCGGCCTGCACGCACCGGGTGGCGACCTCGTCGTCCACCTGCGATCCGTGGGTCAGCCAGTTCCCGTAGGTGATCTCACTGATCTTCAGCCCGCTGCGGCCCAGGTACCTGTACTCCATACCGGTGACCCTAGAGCCTCGGTGGGGATCACTCGCGCGCAGTCGGCGCCGGTCAGCGGAGCGACGGGACGCCGGAGAGCACCGGCTCAGGCGGGCCGCCGCCACGCACGCTCAGGTCGGGAAGCCGCCGCGGGCCACCTGGGGCCTCGGCAGCCGGCTGCGCCGGATCTGCCAGGACCGGAACATCCCGTAGGTCCCGGCCCCCCGGGTCTCCTCGCCGGGGAACCGGGCGACGACCAGCCGGTTCAGCCGGCGACGGAGCAGCAGGCTGTCCGTCGCGACCAGCGCCAGCAGGGCGTAGAGCAGGGCGATGGCGGCGAGCTGCACGAACGGGTTCGGGACCGCGTAGCAGAGCACCAGCGGCAGGGCGATGGGCAGGAAGTACTCGCCGATGGAGCGACGGGCGTCGACGTAGTCCCGCACCCAGCGCTTGACCGGTCCCTTGTCCCGGGCCGGGAGGTAGCGGTCCTCGCCGGTGATGTACGCCTGCTGGAGCTGCGACCGACGCTGGCGCGACGCGAGACGCTCCTCGGCCCGGCGCTGCTTGCGCTCCTCCCTGGACGCCGTCCGGTCGAGGGGCTTGGCGATCAACGGATGACGGTTGCGGGCCTCTGCCTCCCGGCGCTTCGGCGTCGGACGTCCCTTGCCGGACGGCTGGGTCCGTTCGGTGGCGTCCTCCTGCGGCCCGGTGCCCTCCGGAGCCGCGTCACTCTGCTGACCGGCGTCGACCTGCTCGCTCTTCCCACGTCCGAACACGTGCCAAGGGTACGTGCTGTCGGATCGCGGGCGCCGGTGGTGGGGAGGTCGCACCGCCCGGGCGGGCGAACGTCCCCCGGGAGTCCCGCCGAGAGGTCACCGGGTGTCGTGAACCGGGGTCTCCGGACGGCTCGGGGGAGCGGGGACTTCCGGACGGCTCGGAGGAGCCGGAGCCGCCGGAGGACTCGCGGGATCCGGACCGCCGGAGGGCTGGCCGCCACGACGCGGGACCGGGCCGGGGGCCGACTCGGTACTGGTGCGGGGCCACGGCACGCCGGGCCGGGCGGAGCGCAGCAGCGCGGCGAAGGCGTCCCCCGGCACCGGCCGCGAGTACCGGAAGCCCTGGCCCAGGTGGCAGCCGGCGTCCCGGAGCAGCCCCTCCTGGCGGGCGTCCTCGATCCCCTCGGCGACGGTCTGCATGCCGAGGGAGGAGCCCAGCCCGATGATGCTGCGCAGCAGGGCCGTGGAGTGGTCGTCGCGGTGCTGGATCCCGGACACGAAGGATTTGTCGATCTTCAGGACGGTCACCGGCAGGCGGAGCAGGTAGCTCAGCGACGAGTACCCGGTGCCGAAGTCGTCGAGAGCCAGCCGGACCCCGATGGCCGAGAGCTGACCCAGCCGGCGCAGGGCCGTGTCCACGTCCGCCATGAGCGCGGACTCGGTGATCTCCAGCACGAGGGAGCGGGGGTCGACGCCCGTCTCGTCGATGATCGAGAGGATGTCGCCGACCAGCCCGTCGTCGGTGAGCTGGGCCGCGGACAGGTTGACGTCGAGGGTGAGCGGGTGCCGGTCGGGGAACTCGCGCCGCCAGGCCACGAGCTGCTCCGCCGCCGTCCGCAGCACCCAGCTGCCGATGGGCTGGATCAGCCCGGTGGCCTCCGCCAGGGGCACGAAGACCTCGGGGGAGACGTCGCCGCGGGTGGGGTGCTGCCAGCGCACCAGGGCCTCGGCGCCGTGCACCTGCCCGGACATGAGGTCGACGATGGGTTGGTACAGCAGACTCAGCTCGCCCTGCTCCACGGCCGGCACCAGGTCGGCGGACAGCTCGGCCCGTTCGCGGGTCCTGGCGTGCATGGCCGGCTCGAAGACGGCGACCTGCCCCTTGCCCAGTTCCTTCGCCGCGTACTTCGCCACGTCGGCGTTGCGCAGCAGCTCCAGGGCACCGTCGACGCCGGGGCGGCCGAGCGCGATCCCGGCATTGACCCGCAGCCGCAGCCTCCGTCCGCCGACGACGACGGGCTGCTGCAGGGTCTCCTGCAACCGGGACACGATCTCCCGTGCCTCGGCCTCGCCGCTGATGTCGGGCAGCAGCACGGCGAAGTCGTCGCCGCCGAGCCGGGCGACGACGTCGCGGCGCCGGACGCCCTTGTGGAACCGGGCTCCGACCGTGCGCAGCAGGTGGTCGCCGATGCCCTGGCCGAAGCTGTCGTTGACGTCGTTGAACCCGTCGAGGTCGATGATCACCATGCCGACCCACGAGGGGCCGGGGCCGGCCTCGTCGGTGACCGTCAGCACCTCCTCGAGCTTCTCGGTGAGCAGGGTGCGGTTGCCGAGGGCGGTCAGCTCGTCGTGCGTCGCCTGGTAGCGCAGGGCACCGACCAGTGCGGTCAGCTGGTCGCGGGCGTAGACGACCGCGCGGCTCATCCGGGCGAACTCGTCCGAACCGGGAAGGGGTTCCGTCTGGTGGATCCCCCCGGAGGTGACCGTGCTGATGTCGGAGAGCACGGCCCGGACGTCGTCGGTCATCGCCCGGTACATGGCCGCGAAGACGTAGCCGGCGAGCAGGGCGGCGAGAGCGACGAGGGCCAGGGTGACCATCGATGTCCTGCCCGCCTCCTCCACCCGCTGCCGGAGCAGCCGGTCGAGGTCGGTGGCAAGGGACTCCGCGAGATCGAGGACGGTCACCGCGAGGGTGTGCACGGACAGGGTCGGCAGGGTGCCGGAGGCCCCGGCCTCGTGGGCCGTCAGCGCGTCCATGAACACCTCGACGGAGGTACTCAGGGCCCGGAGGCCGGGAGCACCGCGGCCGCCGGGATCCCCGCCGGTGCTCCGCCAGGCGGCGTCCAGGGTCTGGGTCAGCCTGCTCATCCGGTCGGTGAGGATCCCCGCGGCGATGCGGGACTCCAGGTCGGGGGAGAGCCCGCGACGCCGGGCCGTCTCGGACTCCTGCGCCTGCGAGACGGCCTCGACGAGGGCCGGCACCCTGGTCACCAGGGCGACCGTGAGGTAGTGGCCGTCGAGCCGGCCGTCGACGGTCAGCCCCGACGTGTCCGCAACCTCCGTGATCAGCCGGGAGGTCGACCGCGCCGCCATCTGCAACGCGGAGATCGAGTAGTTGGTGATCGCGGGACTGGTGCGTGGCTGCTCGGTCGCCGCCAGCAGGACGGTCCTGACCCTGGTCCAGTCGTCCTCGACGCCGAGCGGGTCGCCGAGCTCGGCGTACACCTGGTCGACCTCGGCGATCGCGCTGAGGCTGATGGCCTCGGGATGTCCGCCGACGGTGATCTCGTCCCGTAACTGGCCGATCTGGACCGAGAGCCTGACCAGGGGGCGGACGAAGGCAAGACCCTGACGCTCCCGTTCCACCGAGGTGCCCGGATCGGAGCGGCTCGCGTGTGCCGCGGCGAGACCGATCATGGTGGGCAGCAGCAGCGCGACGGCCAGCGTCGCGAACTTGCCCGGGACCGTGAGCCGCCGCGAGAACCGCATGCCAGGTCGCAGCAGCCCGATCATGCGTGTGCCCCTCGCCCTCTCGCGCACCCGGAGGGGCGCCCCTCAGCCCTTCTCTCGGCACGAGCGGCCGTGCACCCGATGCGCCGAACGGGGGACGGTGCCCGGAAGGGGACGGGAGACGGACCGCGTCGGGGCCCGGAAGGGGACGGTTGCGGGGGCTGGAAGGGGTGCGGGTGGGGTCAGCGGGTCTTCGGCAGCGCGAGCATCCGGTCCAGGGCCGCCCGGGCCCAGCCGGCGACGTCCGGTCGGACGGTGATCCGGTTGACGACCCTGCCGGCGACCAACTGCTCCAGCGACCACACCAGGTGCGGGAGGTCGATCCGGTTCATGGTCGAGCAGAAGCACACCGTCCGGTCCAGGTACACGATTCGCTTGTCGGGATGCCGGGTCGCGAGCCTGCGGACCAGGTTGAGCTCGGTGCCGATCGCCCACGCGGATCCGGGCGCGGCGGCGTCGAGCGCCGAGATGATGAACTCGGTCGACCCGACGAGGTCGGCGGCGGTGACCACCTCGTGCCGGCACTCGGGGTGCACCAGCACGTTCACGTCCGGGATCCGGGAGCGCACGTCGGCGACGTTGGCCGCGGTGAACCGACCGTGCACGGAGCAGTGCCCGCGCCAGAGGATCATGCGGGCGTCCCGGAGCTGCCGCCCGGTCAGCCCGCCACCGGGCCGGTGCGGGTCGAAGACGACGCAGTCGTCGAGGGAGAGCCCGAGTTCGAGCACCGCGGTGTTGCGGCCGAGGTGCTGGTCGGGCAGGAAGAGCACCTTGGCCGACCCGGCCGGCCGGGAGCCGAAGGCCCAGTCGAGGGCGGAGCGCGCGTTGGAGGAGGTGCAGATGGTGCCGCCGTGCCGCCCGGTGAACGCCTTGATCGCGGCGCTGGAGTTCATGTAGCTCACCGGCACGACGTCCTCGGCCACCCCGGCCTCGACGAGGACCTCCCAGGCGTCCTCGACCTGCTCCAGCGTCGCCATGTCGGCCATGGAGCATCCGGCAGCCAGGTCGGGGATGACCACCTGCTGGGTATCGGCGGTGAGGACGTCGGCGCTCTCGGCCATGAAGTGGACCCCGCAGAACACCACGTACTCGGCCTCGGGGCGGGCGGCGGCCTCCTGGGCCAGCTTGAAGGAGTCCCCGGCGACGTCGGCGAAGGCGATCACCTCGTCGCGCTGGTAGTGGTGGCCGAGCACGAAGGCCCGCTCACCGAGCGCCGCGCGGGCGGCCCGCGCCCGTTCCACGAGGTCGGGGTCGGAGGGCGAGGGGAGCTCGCCGGGACACTCGACCCCGCGTTCACTGGACAGGTCGCTGTCCCTGCCGAGGAGCAGCAGCGCGGCGGGGAGTCCTTCGGTTCCGGCGGGTCCGGCTGAGGTCGTCACCCCTGGATTCTCACACCGGGGTGCGACACTGCCGGGATGCGGGTGCTCGTCGCCCCGGACTGCTTCACCGGGACGCTGACCGCGGCGCAGGCCGCAGCCGCCGTCGCCGCGGGCTGGCGGCGGGTGGCGGCGAACGACGAACTGGTCGAGGTGCCGCTCTCCGACGGCGGCCCGGGGTTCCTGGCGGCGCTCGGCGCCTCGCTCGGGTCGGCCCCCGACGCCCGGTGGCTGCCGGTCAGGGTCCCCGGCCCGGTGGGCTCCCCGGTGGACGCCGAGATCCTGCTGGTGACGGCGCAGGACGGGGTGCCGACCGGCTACCTGGAGTCGGCCGGGGCGTGCGGGTCTCACCTGGTGCCGCCCCCGGCGCGCGACCCGGGGGCGACCAGCTCCAGGGGGGTCGGGGTCCTCCTCGCCGCGGCACGGCGGGCCGGAGCGCGCCGGATCGTGGTCGGGCTCGGGGGCTCGGGGACCAACGACGCCGGGGCGGGCCTGCTCGCCGCTCTCGTGGAGGACGTCCTGGCGGACGAAGCCCCCGCGCGGGACACCCCCCGCCGACACGCTCCCCCGGCACGGTCCCTTCCGGTGGAGTCCCTGCCCGGAGAGTCCTCGACGGCGATGTCCCTCCCGGTGGAGTCCCTGGCGGCGGGGCGGTGTCTCCCGACACTGGCGCGACTCGCCGCGGGCGGTGACTCCCTGGCCGGGATCCGGGCGGAGGACCTGACCGATGCCGGACCCGCGCTCCGTCGCCTCCGCGAGCGCTGGGCCGGGGTGGAGATCGTCGTGGCGAGCGACGTCGACGTGCCGTTGCACGGCCCGGACGGCGCCTCGCTGGCGTTCTCCGCGCAGAAGGGCGCGAGCCCAGGGCAGGCGGAGCGGCTCGAGGGTGCCCTCGCCGACTTCGCCTCCGCCGTGACGCGGGTCCTCGACGCACCCGCCGACCTCGCCGACCGTCCCGGTGCCGGAGCTGCCGGCGGACTGGGCTTCGGGCTGTTCCTCCTCGGCGGGAGACGGGTGCCGGGGGTGCTGACCGTCGCGGAGGCCGTCGGGCTGCGCGACCTTCTGCGAGGCTGCGACCTGGTGATCACGGGGGAGGGCAGGTTCGACCGGCAGTCCCTGCGCGGCAAGGTCGTCTCCGGGGTGGCCCACCTGGCCGGGGAGACCGGGACCCCGGTCATCCTGCTGGCGGGGCAGGTGGCCGGTGACCGGACGAGCCCCGCTGGACCCCCGGCCCCTGGCACGAGGAGGTCCTCCGGGCTTCCCGGGAGGGTGGCAGTGCACGCGGTGGCGATGACCCCGGCGGAGGTGGCCGCCTCGCTCGCCGATCCCGCCGGGTGGCTCACGGCAGCAGCCGCGCGGCTCGCGGCGGAGTGGGCGGCCACTCGCTCCCCTTGGTGATCGCCGGCTACGAACGAGTACGACCGCGGATGCGACCGTTCGCGCGCCGGTCGACCTCCCCGCGCGCCCGCGCCGAGCGGTCCACGTACGCTAAGGGTGTCCTAAGGCACGTACCCCTCAGCGCACGGAGACGAACGGATGACCGTCCAGGACCAGACCGCCGAGGCCCATGGCGTCTCGCTGACCGACCCCGCCGCCGCCAAGGTGAAGAGCCTCCTCGAGCAGGAGGGCAGGGAAGACCTGCGGCTGAGGATCGCCGTGCAGCCGGGTGGCTGCTCGGGACTGCGCTACGAGCTGTACTTCGACGAGCGGACCCTCGACGGCGACCTGGTCCGCGACTTCGGCGGGGTCGAGGTCGTCGTCGACCGGATGAGCGCTCCCTACCTGCAGGGGGCGACCATCGACTTCGCGGACACCCTGCAGAAGCAGGGGTTCACCATCGAGAACCCGAACGCGGCCGGGACCTGTGCCTGCGGGGACAGTTTCCACTGAGGACCGCCCGTTCCCCCGAG
>JAAYAH010000198.1 GCA_012719445.1 Actinomycetales bacterium
AGCAGCCGACAGGAGGAGAAGCGCTCGGGATCCGGGACGTGGGCCCGGCCGTCCCGGACGTCCGCGACCAACCAGGCGGTGCCGTACCGGTCGGTGCCGTGCCCGTCGGTGCCGTCCTCGGCGAGGTCGGGTACGAGGTCGAAGGCCACCAGGAAGCACCGGGTCAACCCCACCCGACCGGCATGGGCGGCCAGGACCCCACCGACGTCGTCCAGGCTGCGGCACCCCAACAGGTCCCGGCTCATCCCCACGATGGCGTCCTGGGCCCGCGAGTGACCGGTCGCGGTCCTGGTGATGCGCACGGCGGTGCGGATCAGCTCGTCCACACCGCCCTCCGCGGTGAGGGTGCTGCCCCGCACCACCAGGGTGCACGGCACCTCGACGCGGGCGGCGTGGCCTCCTCCCTCGGCCCCTTCGGGAGGTTCGCCCCCCTCGGCCCCTCCGGCCGGGTGGCCCCCCTCGAGCTGGGCCAGCAGCAGCTCGGCGGCCACCCGGCCCTGGTCGGGCAGGTTCTGGTCGACCGTGGTGATCCCCGGCCAGGTCATCGCGCTGGTCGGGTAGTTGTCGAACCCGGTCACCGCGACGTCCCCGGGCACCCGGAGCCCATGGTCCGTCACCGCCTTCATGACCGCCGTGGCGACGTAGTCGTCGGTGGTGACCACGGCGTCCATGTCGGTGCGGCGACGCAGCAGCTTCCGCAGCTCCTGGTCGGCGACGTCGTGCCGGGCCTGGCCGTCGATGACCAGCTCCTCGTCCACGGCCAGCCCCCGGGCGGCCAGCTCCCGGCGGAACACCCGCTCCCGCTCGATGTGGTCGGCGGCGTGCTCGAAACCTCGGATCATGACCGGGCGGCGGACACCGCGCTCGTCGAGCAGGTGGGCCATCACCGCCGACATGCCCTGGTCGTTGTCCCCGCGCACGCAGGCAGCCCCCGGGACGTCCTGCGCGATGTGCACCGTGGGCAGCCGCAGCTCGGCCAACAGCCCCAGCAGGGCCTCGCGCTGCTCGGCGGTGTTGACGTCCATGGTGATCACACCGACGGGACTGTGGTGCCGCAACAGGCAGACCAGCGACTCGGGCAGGCGCGCCGTCTCGAACTGGGTGCAGTAGACGACCAGGGGGACGTCCCGGGGTGCGAGCACCTCCAGCATGCCGCGCACCAGGGCGATCTGGTACGCATCGAAGGCCACCGTGACGACGACGACCGCACGGCGTGCGTCCCGAGCGGCCGTGGTCATCCGAGGCTGCCTCCTCCCGGGGAGGTATCGACAGTCGGCGTCGCTCCCTCAACGGGATACGGCCCCCGACCCGGCACCCGACGGCTCAAGGCGGGAGACCGCGTGGTCGACGTCTACGAGAACCGGGATCATGCTCAGAGACCGGTGGACCTCGGCACTGTCGGTGACAACGCTCGATCCGGATCGGGCACGAGGGTGGACGATCATGACGGAGACCGGGCAGCGGATGGCCCTCGTCATGACCACAGGGTTCGAGGGCTACCAGCGCCAGATCGTCCGCGGCATCCTCCCCGTGCTCGCACCGCACGGCCTCACCCTCGTGGTGAACTCCTTCAACTCCACCGAGCGCGGCGGCCTGCCGAGGTCCGTCACCGAGGTGCTCCGCGCCGTGTCCCCGTACGGCGTGATCGGGACGTCCTGCATCTCGACCCAGGACGAGAGCGAGCTCGCGGAGCGCCTGCGGACGCTGCGCATCCCCACCGTCCGGGTGGGAGCGAAATCGGCCGACGTGACGAGCATCCGCTCCGACGACCGTGCCGGGATGCAGGCCCTGATGACGCACCTCCTGGACGAACGGGGCATCCGACATCCCGCGTTCGTCCGGGGCATACCGCACCAGCCCGACGCGATCCAGCGCGAACAGGTCTTCCGGGAGGAACTCGCGGCCCGGGGCATCCCGGTGGACGAGGACCTGGTCATCGACGGCTTCTTCTGGCACGAGGTCACCTACCGGGAGCTGCGGACGCTGCTGCAACGGCGCCGGGACATGGACGCCGTGGTGGCGTCCAACGACCAGTCGGCCCTCGGCGCCCTCGAGGCGCTGGCCGACGAGGGCCTCCGGGTCCCCGACGACGTCCTGGTGACCGGCTTCGACAACGACGTGTTCGCACTGCACTGGCCGCGGCTGACCACGGTCGATCCCCAGCTGGAGCGACAGGGGATGCTCGCGGCCGAGCGCCTGCTCACCGAGGTCGCCGGCGCCGATCCGGTGGACGAGATCCTCGTCGCCCCGCAGTTGCTGGTCCGGGCGTCCACCGGGATGTCCACGGGCAGCGCTGAGGAGCAGCTCCCCGCCGCGGTGCAGGTGGCGAGGTCCGCGAGGGACCTGCTCGCCACCAGGGACGCGCTGTGGGCGTTGAGCTGTGCCACGGGCCCCTGCACGACCCTCGAGGAGGTCGCCGCGACGCTGTCGGGGGGCCACCTGCTCCGGCTCGGGATCACCCGGTGCTTCCTCGCCGAGTTCGTCGACGGCCCGCGCCGGGTGACGGACGTCGTCGAGGAGCCGGGTCCGGAACTGCTTGCCCGGCTGGTCCTCGACTACCGGGACAGGCGCGCCTGGCCCCTGTCGGGCGAGTCGTTCCCCGTCGGCCGGCTCCTCCCGCCGGAGCTCCGGCACGAGCTCCGGTCGGACATGCTGACCTTCCAGCCGTTGATCGCGGGGGACCGGGAACTGGGGTACGTCCTGCTGGAGCAGAGCGACCTGCGCGGCCTGGTCAGCGACGGGCTGCGGATGGACCTCGGTAGGACCCTGGACGCCCTGTTCAGCAACCAGATCCTCCGGGACCAGGCCGAGGAGCTCCGCGAGACCGTGGTGGAGCTGCAGAAGGAGGGGGAGGAACGCCGCCGGGTCGAGGCCCAGTTGAGCCTGTCCGCCACCGCTCTCGACCAGGCGACCGAGGGCGTCGTCGTGGTCGACGCACACGGCCGGGTCCTGTCCATGAATCCGGCCTTCTCCTCGATCACCGGATACTCCCCCACCGACCTGGTCGGCCGGTCCGTCGACGTGCTCTGGCCCCCCGGTGAGGGCGCCGACACCCTCCGCCTGCTCCGCGACAGCGTCCTGGAGAAGGGCCACTGGGAGGGCGAGATCGGGAACCGCCGCAAGGGCGGCGAGGAGTTCCTGGCCCGGGTGACCATCTCCTCCGTCGGCACCACCGGGGAGGCCGTCGACCAGTTCGTGGTCACCTGCGTGGACGTGAGCGAGATCCGACGCAAGGACGAGCACATCCAGCACCTGGCCTTCCACGACCAGCTGACCGGGCTGGCGAACCGCGACCTGCTCACCGACCGGCTGACCCAGGCCGTCACGCTCGCCCAGCGTCAGGGCGCCTCCCTCGGCCTCGTGTTCGCCGACCTCAACCGGTTCAAGACCATCAACGACTCCTACGGCCACGAGGTGGGGAACGCCTTCCTCCGGGAGACGGCCGTCCGGCTGCGGCACTGCCTGCGCGACTCCGACACGGTGGCGCGCGTCGGCGGGGACGAGTTCGTCGCCGTCCTCACCACCGGTCTCGGGGTCGAGCACTATGCCGCGGTGGCCCGGCGGCTCCTCGACCACCTCTCCCAGCCGGTGGTGCTCGACGGGCACACCCTCCGGGTGGGGGCTTCGGTGGGTATCGCCAGCTACCCCGGGGACGGCGACAGCGCCGCCGAGCTGATGAAGCACGCCGAGGCGGCCCTGCACTCCGCCAAGTCCTCCGGCGGCTCGACCTTCCGGTTCTTCCGGCCGGAGATGACCGAGCAGGCTCAGCAGCAGCTCCAGCTGGAGATGGAGCTGCGCGACGCCGTCGAGAACGGCGGGCTGGAGCTCTTCTACCAGCCGAAGATCGACCTGCGGGACGGGGGCCTGCGCGGTGCGGAGGCCCTGGTCCGCTGGCGGCATCCGCAACGAGGGCTGCTGCTCCCCATGGAGTTCATCCCGCTGGCCGAGGAGCGCGGGGTGATCTGCGACCTGGGAACCTGGGTGCTGCGGGAGGCATGCCGCCAGTCGCAGGCATGGCGACAGGCCCACGGACGGACGGTGGAGATCGCCGTCAACATCTCGGTTGCCCAGGCCCGCCAGCGGGACCTGGTCAGGGACGTCCTGGACGCCTGCGCGGCGCACGGCGTCTCCCCGACCGACCTCGAGGTGGAGCTGACCGAATCAGGGATCATGGAGAACCTCCGGGAGATCTCCCCCACCTTCGTCGGGCTCCGGGACATCGGGGTGACGGTCGCCGTCGACGACTTCGGGACCGGCTACTCCGGGTTCGCCTACCTGCGGGAGCTGCCCGCCGACGTCCTCAAGATCGATCGGTCGTTCATCATGCACCTCGAGGACAAACCCCTCGACCGGAAGATCCTCAACACCATCGTCACCCTCGGCCGGGATCTCGACCTCTCGGTCGTCGCCGAGGGGGTCGAGACCGAGTACCAGTCCCAGCTCCTGGTCTCCTACGGGTGCCAGATCGCGCAGGGGTACCTCTACGACCGGCCCCTGCCTGCGGAGCAGTTCAGCGCCATCTACCTGACGGAGGACCGCCCGGACGACGACGCCCTGCCACGGCAGCGCACCGAGGGCACGGCCCTGCCGCTGCAGCGCGGTGTGCCGGGCACCCCCGTCGCCGGGGTGACCGCAGCGGAGGTCTGAGGCACCGGCGGCTCCGGCTGCCCTGCCGGTACCTCCGCGCCGGATCACCCGGCCGTGACGGGAGGGGGGAGCGTTCCTTCGCGGAGAACGACGATGTCCGCGGTGAGATCGGTGTCCTGGTCGATGGTGAGCAGGCAGGTGTCGTCGGACCACTGGTCGGTCCTGGTCTGCGGGCAGCCGGTCCAGTCGACGAGGGTGACGAACCCGGGTGCCGCGATGGTGGCGTGCACGGTCAGGTCCTCGCCCTCGGTGAAGGTCATGGTGCAGGTCTCCCCGGTTGCGCAGGAGCCGCCGCCGGGAGCCGCGTTGACGCTCCCGTCGGAGCCCGTGACCTGCAGGGTGAGCGTGACCCTCGCCCGGGTCGTGGTGGTGGTCGTGGTGGTCGTCGTGGTCGTGGTGGTCGTGGTGGTCGTCGTGGTCGTGGCCGGCTCCGTGATGGCCGGGAACGTCGTGGTCGGAGCGAGCGTCCCGGTGAGGGTGGGGACGGTGGTCGGTGCCGGGCTGGTGGTGGCCGGAGGAGGCTCGTCGGCCGGCACCACGAACAGCGTGACGGTGGCGTGCTCGGTGACGCCGGTGACGGTCGTGGCCCGGACCCGGATCCGGTAGACGCCCTCAGTGCGCCAGGTGTGGGTGACGGTCACGCCGTCCACGGGTCCGGTGGCGTCCCCGAAGGCCCAGGTGGCCGTGTCGACGGGGACGCCGGTGCGGTGCAGCACCCGGAGCCCGACGAGGGTGCCGGCGATGGCCGGGCTCTGCGAGACCAGGACCCGCAGCGTCGGGCCGGCGGCTTCCCGCTGCCCGTCCCGGTCCGATGCGCCGGGAGCCGTCGTCCGGGCCGGTTGCCCTGACGAACGCGCGCCGGCGTCAGCTGCTCTCGGATCCTCCGCCCCGGGATCCTCGACCCTCGGCTCCCCCGACACCCTGTCCTCGATCCTCGGTCCCGCCGTCCCGTCGCCCCCCGAGGCGGTCTCCAGCCCGGTCGTGGGATGGTTCGGGTCGTACTTGCTCATCGGGACGGTGGCACCGTCCAGCCGGACGATCCCCGCGCGCTGGCTGGTGGGGTCGTTGTAGACGGCGACCCCGTTGCAGGGCAGCAGCTCGAAGGCGGCCAGCCCGGCGGGCAGGACCTGCGGCGAGCCGACGAGCCGGTCCGTGGCCACGTCGACGACGTGGACCCGCCCGGTGCGGTACTCGGGCACGAAGACCCGGCCACCGGCGTAGACCGGACGGCCCAGGTCCAGCCCGGCGGGACCGAGCGAGACCATCCTGGCGCACCCGCCGTGGACCAGGTCCGTGACCAGCAGCACCCCGCGCTCACGGGAGACCGCGAACAACAGCCCCGTGTCGCTCGCCCCTCCCACCGTGACCGGTTCGCCCGCGCGCATGCCGACGCAGCCCCGGGACCGGACGCCGCCGGTCCCGGGGTCGAGGACCTCGACCGTCCGGCGGCTGGTGTCCACGACGGCCGGCCACCCCTCGACCAGGGTGAGCCGGCCACGACCCGGGGTGCTGACCCCCGGCCAGACGCGCTCGGCCGTTCCGTCCAGGCGCAGCAGGTCACCGGTGCCGGCGTCGAGAGCCCACAGCCGGCCGGCCGCGTCCGTGGTGATCCCTCCCAGCGGATCGGGCGAGACCGACAACGACAGGGTCCTGCCGCGGGGCAGGAGGGTCAGCGGGTCGAGGGAACGGACGGCACCCTTGACCGTGTCCACGGCGTAGGCCACCCCGACGTCGGCGAAGACCGACAGCCCCGTACCGGCATCGGGCAGCACCCGGACGGGACCGGTCACGGCGCGTTCGGTCGCACCGCTGACCCTGGTCACCGACCCGGCGGCCCGGTCCGCGACCAGGGCGTCCCCTCCGGACTGGGCGACCGTCAGGGTGTGCCGCGCCTGCCCGACGGCGACCCGCGCGGCGACGTCACCGGTCGAGGCGTCCACCAGGGCGACCTGGCCGACGGCGGAGGAGGCCAGCCACAGCTGCGCCACCGCCGAGCCGACCCGGCTCGGCGGATACCCGGGGGCCTGCGTGGCCATCGCACCAGCTCCCGCCACGGTCGTCGCCGCCATGCCAAGAGCGGCGGCCCGCCGCCAGCCCCCGAAGGATCCGAGGTGACGACGGAGTCCGGACAGGGCGTTCCGCTGCGCCACTTCGCCTCCAGGGGGACCCACGGGAACCGCGACACAGGCCGTCGCCTCCGGCAGGTGGTCCGCGGGACCGCCTGCGCCGGACGGGACGGCCGCGGTGCTTGGAGCATGGCAATGTCCGGGACGGTCCACCCTGCCTTTGGCCGGAGTGTGACTGTGGTTCGCTTCACAGGATCCCCACAGCACGCGACATCCCCGCAGCGTGCGCAGCTCCTACCGACCGTCCGGCAGGCACTCGGTGACGCGCAGGTAGTACCCGTCCGGGTCGAGCAGCCGGAAGTCGACCAGACCCCATGGCCGGCGGGTGAGGTCCTCCGCCAGGGACCAGCCCGCGGCCACGACGCGGTCCCGCTCGCGGAGCACGTCGTCGACCTCCAGGACGACCTCGACCCCCGTCGGCGGTCGACGGGCCGGCGATTGTGGGATCACCGGCCGCAGTCGGCCAGCGGAGCCGGGGACCGGGCTGACGGCGGTGTCCGTGACCGGAACGACGCGGTGTTCGGAGTGACGAGGTGTTCAGAGTGACGCGGCCAGATCGTCGATCGCCCTGTCGGCCCCCTTGGTCAAGGGCTTGCCGTGCCCGAACAGCACCGTCCTCACGTCGAGGTCGGCGAGGCGGCGGATGGAGTCGGCGGCCTGGGGCTGGTCGAACGTTCCCGCCGGGTTGGACCCCACCAGCCCTCCGCCCTGACGGCTGCCGAGGCGGCTCATCGCGCCGGAGGCCACCAGGAGCCTCGCCTGTGGGTCGTAGACACTGATCGTCCCCTGGGTGTGACCGGGACTGTCGATGATCTTCAGGCCGAAGACCTCGTCACCGTCGCGCAGGGGTGTGATCGGCCGCGGAGAGACGATCTCCGGCACCTCGAGCTCGGCGGCCATCGGGACCGCAGCGGGAGCGCGTTCCAGCACCTCCGCGAGACCGCTCGTGTGGTCGTCGTGCCGATGGGTGAGGATGACGTACCGCACGCTCTCCCAGCCGACGCCGACCCCGGTGAGCGCCGTCCCGATCGAGTCGACGCTCCCCTCGTGCCCGGCGTCCACGAGGACGGCCTGGTCGCCTCGGACAAGGACGGAGACGTTGACGGGGAAGGCCGCATCCGTCTGCTCGACGCTGGTCCATGCCAGCGGTCCGGTCGGGATGGCCGACGGCGCACCCGACGTGGCATCGGCGGCGTCCCCCGTACCCGGCGCCGCCGATGACCCGCGGGGTGAGGAACGGTCGGCACACGCCGCCGACCCGCCCGCGACGGCGAGGAGGAGAGCCGCCCTCGCGGCGCCGTGCAGAGCTTCCCGCCGGGTGATCCCTGACCGCGGATCCATGGGTCCTCCTCGCCCCCCGGGTGGTGTCGAGCCGCACCCGAGAGACGGGGAATCGCAGCGGAGCGTTCCCACCGGGGCAGGACGCCGAACCGGGGCAGGACGCACCGAGCAGACGGGCCCCGACCCACGGTAGCGAGCGTCAACCCTCAGAATCTTACTGAGAGTCATGACAAGAAAACTAACAGATAACTTTCCTGCCAGATGAAGCGCTTCCCGGACAATGCCCTCCAAGGAATGTCACTCAGACCCGAAAAGGTCTCGCTCACATGTATTGACACAGGTCATGGGCGTGGCCCAGCATTCATGCGCAACACAACGGCGCTAGCTCGGGTTGGAAGCGATTCCATGTGCACGGCTCGAAACCGATGCCGGGTGTCCCCACATCAGCATCCGACAGACCAGATGGTCACTCGTTGTAATCGACGGGTAGAGGGCCCGGTTACTCACTGACACGGACCCAACCCGCGTCGGCGTGATGGCGACGTCGCGTCCTCGACACCACCGAGAGGCCTCGTGGGCATGCCCCACCGAGGCCGAGGACTGAGCGGCGACCCCCCTCCTCGGACGAGAGCTCCCTCCGGAGCAGTGCCGGCGTCGGGTCGGCGCACGTGGTCGGCCTCCGTCAGAGGAGAGAGAGAACAGCATGAGAGTCAGTACGGGCCGGAGGGTGCGGCGTCTTGGCGCGGCGGCCCTGGGCGCGGCGATCCTGGGCGCCATGACCATGGCGCCGGTGTCCCCGGCGCAGGCGGCGGTCGCCTGTTCGGTGCAATACCAGTACAGCGAATGGAACGGCGGGATGAGCGTGAACCTCACGCTCAGGAACACCGGCGACGCCTGGTCGGGCTGGACCCTGGGTTTCACCTTCGGCAACGGCAGCCAGAAGGTCACCCAGGGCTGGTCGGCGACCTGGTCCCAGAGCGGCCAGAACGTGACCGCCACGAGCATGCCGTGGAACGGGACGATCGCCGGCGGCCAGTCGGCGAGCATCGGCTTCAACGGCACCTGGAGCGGCGCCAACCCCGTGCCCTCGGCGTTCACCGTCAACGGGGTGACCTGCGGTGGCAGCGGGAGCACCACCACCACGACCCGGCCGACCACCACCACGCGACCGACCACCACCACGCGACCGACCACCACGACCCGGCCGACCACCACGACCCGGCCGACGACCACCACCACGTCCACCGGACCGACCGGGACCCCGGTGGGGATCAACGGTCAGCTGCACGTGTGCGGCACCAAGCTGTGCAATCAGTACAACCAGCCCATCCAGTTGCGCGGCATGAGCACCCACGGCATCCAGTGGTTCTCCAAGTGCTACAACACCGCGTCCCTGGACGCACTGGCCGACGACTGGAAGGCCGACCTCCTGCGGATCGCCATGTACGTGCAGGAGCAGGGCTACGAGACCAACCCGTCCGGGTTCACCGCCCAGGTCAACTCCCTGGTCGACCAGGCCGAGGCTCGCGGCATGTACGCGATCATCGACTTCCACACCCTGACCCCGGGTGACCCCAACGACAACCTGAACAACGCCAAGACCTTCTTCTCCCAGGTGTCCGCCCGGAACGCGGCCAAGACGAACGTCATCTACGAGATCGCCAACGAGCCCAACGGCGTGAGCTGGTCCTCGATCAAGAGCTACGCCGAGCAGGTCATCCCCGTGATCCGGGCCAATGACCCCGACGCCGTCATCATCGTCGGCACCCGCGGCTGGTCCTCGTTGGGCGTCTCCAACGGCTCCAACGCCGACGAGATCATCAACAGCCCCGTGAACGCCGACAACATCATGTACGCGTTCCACTTCTACGCGGCGTCCCACAAGGACAACTACCGCGCAGAGGTCAGCCGGGCCGCCGGCAGGCTCCCGATCTTCGCGAGCGAGTGGGGCACCGTCTCCGCCACCGGTGGTGGAGACATGGACACCTCGTCCAGCACCGCGTGGGTCGACCTGCTCGACTCCCTGCAGATCAGCTACGCCAACTGGACCTACTCCGACGCCAACGAGAGCAGCGCCGCCTTCAAGGCGGGCACCTGCTCCGGCAGCACCTACGCCGGAACCAGCGTGCTCAACCCGTCGGGTGTCTTCGTCCGCAGCCGCATCATGACCCCGGACAACTTCCCGGGCGGGCCGACGGGCACCACCACGACGCGGACCACGACGCGGACCACGACGCCGACGACGACCAGAACCACCACGTCGACCAGAATCACCACGACGACGACCAGGACCACGACCCGGACCACCTCGGTGTCGCCGGGCACCCACGTGGACAACCCGTTCTCCGGTGCGAAGGCGTACGTGAACCCGGACTGGGCGGCCAAGGCCGCGACGGTCAGCTCGAAGGTCGCCCAGGTCCCCACCGCGGTGTGGCTGGACACCATCAACGCCATCACCGCCCCCGAGGGCTCGGGTTACACCACGAGCATGCGCGAGCACCTGGACCGGGCTCTCGAACAGGGCGCCAACCTGGCCACGTTCGTGATCTACGACCTACCCGGTCGGGACTGCTCGGCGCTGGCCTCCAACGGCGAGCTGGGCACCGGTGAGCTGGCGCGGTACAAGTCCGAGTACATCGACGTGATCGCCGAGATCGAGAGCGACCCGAAGTACGCGGGCATCCGGATCGTGAACATCATCGAGCCGGACTCGCTGCCGAACCTCATCACCAACATCTCCGCGTTCCCGAAGTGCGCCACCATGCAGTCCAACGGCGGGTACGTCGACGGTGTCGCCTACGCCCTGAGCAGGCTGCACGCCGCGGGCAGCCATACCTACAACTACATCGACATCGCCCACCACGGCTGGCTCGGCTGGGACACCAACATGGGCCCGGCCGCCCAGCTGTTCAACACCACGGTGCAGAGGGCCAGCGGCGGCTACGCCACCGTCGACGGGTTCGTCTCCAACACCTCCAACTACTCGGCGACCACCGAGCCGTTCTTCACCATCGGCACCACGGTGAACGGCACCTCGGTGCGGCAGTCGAAGTGGGTGGACTGGAACATGTACGTCGACGAGCTCAGCTACGTCCAGGCTTTCCGCTCGCGGCTGGTCTCCCTCGGGTTCCCCAGCTCGATCGGCATGCTGGTCGACACCTCCCGCAACGGCTGGGGCGGTTCGGCACGGCCCTCCGGCCCGAGCTCCTCGACCGACGTCAACACCTTCGTCAACGCCTCGCGCATCGACCGCCGGATCCACGCCGGCAACTGGTGCAACCAGTCCGGTGCCGGTCTGGGCGAGCGTCCGGTCGCGGCCCCGGCCACCGGGGTGGACGCCTACGTGTGGATCAAGCCTCCGGGTGACTCCGACGGGTCCAGCTCGCTGATCCCGACCGGGGCGGACAACCCGGGTGGCAAGGGCTTCGACCGGATGTGCGACCCGACCTACACCGGCAACAGCCTCAACGGCAACAGCATGACCGGGGCCCTGGGCAACGCGCCGATCTCCGGGGCCTGGTTCGCCGGCCAGTTCCAGGAACTGGTCGCCAACGCCTACCCGCCCCTGTAAGGAACCTCCCCAGCCGCCACGAGAGTCCCGCGGCTCCCCCCTAGGGACCTCGTGGCCCCACCTGCCGCGGCTCGTGCTGCTCCTCACAGCACGAGCCGCGGCAGGCTCCCATCCCCCTCACCGAGCTCCCCCCGACCACCGGGGTGGGACCTGACCTGAGCCGGGTCCCACCCCGGTCCCCTCCGCTGTTCCCAGCCGCTGTTCCCAGCCGCTGTCCTTCAGCCGGCCGTCTCAGCGACCGGAGGACGGGGACGGCGTCGGGAGACGGTCGAGGAACTGTCGCGGTCCGAGGCGTTCCGTGTCCCGCGGGAGACCCGTCCGCCCGGTCGCCTCCGGGGTCCCCGTGCCACCGACCGAGGTGACGCTCCTACCGAATATGCGGCAGGTCGTGGTCTCCACGACGTCCTCGTACGCCGCCGCGGAGTTCTCGTCCAGGTCCGTGGCAAGCAGCACCACTGCCGCCCGGCGTCCCCGGCGGTCGACGACCACGTTGCTCGTGTACCCGGGGATCCCTCCGCTGTGACCCCACACCGTCCCGCAGGGACGGTCCAGCGCCGCGATCCCGAGGCCGTAGCGAGCGCCCGGCTGCACCGTGACCGTGGTGGTCATCTCGCGGAGCTGGGCCGGCGGCAGCAGGCGCCCCGAGAACAGCGCCCGGTAGAAGCGGGACAGGTCGTCAGTGGTGGAGACCATGGCTCCGGCCGTCCACGCCCAGGTCGGTGTCCAGTGGGTGGTGTCGGTGTAGTCGCCGTCGGTGAGCGGCACGCCGTACTCGGTGGCGACGGACGCCGGGAGGTACCCGTGGGCCTGCCGACGGGGCACCTCGTGCCCGACGGCCAGGTAGGTCGACCGCAGGCCGAGGGGGCGCACGATGCGGCGGTCGATCAGCCGCTCGGCGCTCTCGCCGCCGGCCGCCTCGATGATCCGCCCGGCGAGGATGTAGTTCGTGTTGCTGTAGGACCACCCCTGCCCCGGCGGGAACAGCGGCGGACGGGCGGTCGCGACCGCGATGAGCTCCTCCGGACGCCAGGGACGGGTCGGGTCGCTGATCGCCTGCTGCATCCAGCCAGGGACGGCGGTGTAGTCGTCGATGCCGCTGGTGTGGTTGAGCAGCTGGCGGACCGTGATCCCGGAACCACCGGGGACGACGCCGGGCAGCCACCGCTCGACGCTGTCGTCGATGCTCAGCCGGCCCTCGGCCTCCAGTTGGAGCGCCACCGTCGCCACGAAGGTCTTGGTGATGCTGCCCACCCGGGTGGCGTTCGTGGTGCGCATGGGTGTCCGGGGGGTCAGCCGCGCGAGGCCGCTGGTCGCCGTCCGCACCCGGCGACCGTCGTCGACGAGGGCCGTGACACCCGTGCCGCCCGCCGCGACGAGGGCGTCGAGCCTCGCCTGCACCTCCCGGTCACCTCGCGGCCGACCGACGGCCGTCGTCGCGGTGCCCGCGGTCGTCGAGGCGACAGCTGTCGGGCGGTCGGGTGCCCCCGGCGCCGCCGCAGCTCCAGCAGGGGCGGTGGCGGTGGCGGCGACCGTCGCGGCCGCGGTGATCGGAAGGATCAGGACGGCGCCGGCCAGCCGGCGGCGTCGGAGGTGGGTCATGGACGTTCTCCCCGTTCCCGTGCTCTCGTGGACGGACGTGGGCGCCGGACGGCGAGACTCGCGTCGACAGCGTCCCGGTGACGCACCTGCACGCTAGGAGCCGGGGACGGGGGCTGCCATCGGGCTGACACCCGTCCGCCGGTGGGGGACCCCTCAGTGCCCCGGGGAGGGAGCCCCCCGGAGACCGCCCCCGCGCCGTGCGACGGCGAGCGGGCTGCCCGCCCGGCACCCGTCACCGACGACGACCCGCGGCCCGGAGGCGGACGGGTGCCGTCGTCACGCCACGTCACGCAGACCCGGACGAAACGGGAGCAGGGGTGCCCGCACGAGCCCACCCCACGTCACCCGTGAGCTGATTCACCGGAGGGCCGATCCTGCCGATACATCGAGTCCGTGCCGACTGCCGGCCCGGCTCTCGGCGCGGGCCCGGTCTGCTCGCACGTGGAGCCGCGCGAGCCACAGCGAGGACACCGGAGGGTGCCGCACCACCCGCGATCGATGCGTGACCGGGAGGTTCCGGTTCCCCGACCGTGGACAACGGGGTTCACGCAGTGACGGGAGGTGGCATGGAGCGGGCTGTTCCGGACTCGGACGACGCCGAGCGGGCGAGCCCTTCCGGCCGGGACCTCGCGGCCGACGGCTCCCCGGGCTCGACCCCTGCCGCCGCCGGGGGTGCGGCTCCCGGCGGGGGGCGACGGCTGTTCGTGACCATGACGGTCGGGAACCCGGCCGATCCCGCGACGGAGGCTGACACCGCCGTCGCCGCGGCCCTCTGGTGTGCGGCCGACCTGGGAGACCAGCGATTCCACCGGCTGACGGTCACCCCGGGCACGTCGACCGGACCAGGCACGTCGACCGGACCAGGCACGTCGACCGGATCAGGCACGTCGACCGGCCCCGGCGAGGGGGTCCTTCCGCCCACCCTCAACCGTGACGACGCGCTGGTCGTGTACGTCAACGGGTCGTGCTGCCCGGTACCGCCGGACACCGGACCGGATCACTCCTCCGCCGTGGGACCGGGCGGCACCACCCCGGACGAACCTGCGGCCGCTGCGGGGACCGACCACGGTCATCCCGCTGGTCCGGCGACCGAACCGCCCGTCGACCCGACCGCTGAACCACCCGGTGACCCGTTGGACGCGTCGTCCGGTGACCCGACCGGCCGATCCGGCACGCGGTGCCCGACGGCGGAGCTCGTCGCGGACCTCCTCGGTCGCGGGGCCGGTGATCTGTTCGTCGTCTCGAGCTGCTGCCCCGACGGCTCCGTCGGCGCCGAACTGGCGCGCCGCTGGCACGACCTCGTCCGCGGGGACGGGACGAACCCACGGCTGACGATCCTCACCTGCGATCCCCCGCGACAGGAGGACGGTTCGCCGCGGGGGGTCACGCCTCCGCTCCTGGCAGGGCTGGACGAACGGCTCCGGGAACGCTCCGGGATCGTCGGCGGACACCTCAGCGACCAGCAGTTCGTCTCCGAGCTCTCCCGGGCCCTCGGTGCGACGGCCCCGACGGTGCACCGGCTCGGCGATGCCCGGCCCGATGCCCGGCCCGATGCCCGGCCCGATGCCCGGCCCGACCTCGACGATGCCCGACCGGCCCCGGACACCGCTCCCCCGGCAGGGCCGCCGTCCCCGACCCGACCGACGCCACCGGAGCCGGCACCGGAACCGGCCGGCGGTACGTACACGATGCGGATGTGGTCGTCCCGGGACCTCGTGTCGGCCGACCCGTGCCTACCGAACCCAGGACACCGGGCACCCGACGATCTCGTCGATCCGGCCCGGCGGGAGGTCGCCCTCACCCTGGCGGACACCACCGAGTGGACGGGAGAACCCGGCGACCGCACCGGATCCGGTGACCTCGGGCGGTTCCTGCTGAGCCGGGGGAAGCTGATGAGCGACCTGGTCAGGTTCCTGCGGACCGGCGAGGGCGTGCTCGTCGTCACCGGCGTCGCGGGTTCCGGCACGTCGGCCCTGCTCGCGCGAGTCGTGACCCTGGCCGACCCCCGGTTCCGCCGCGACCAGCGCTACCAGGACCTGGTGAACTCGCTGCCCCGCGACCAGGTCCCACCGGTCGGATCGGTGCACGCCGCCGTCCGCGCCTGCGACCGGGACGACTCCGAGGTCGCGGGCGCCCTCCTCGCCGCCTTCGACGAGGAGCCGGGACCGCGCCTCCCCGGGGTCGCCAAGGCCGAGGCGCTCCGTGACCACCTGCTCGCCAGGCTGCGCGATCGCCTCCGCACCCGCGGCGCGGACACCGATCGGGAGCGCTCACGCCGTGCGCCGAGCGAGGCGATCACCATCGTCGTCGACGGCCTCTCCGAGGCGAGGACCCCGCACACCCTCGTCCTCGACCTGCTGGGGCCCCTTGCCCGGATGGACGGCGTCCGGCTGGTCGTGGGCGTGCGCAGCACCCCGGACGAACCCGGCCCTCATGGCGACGAGGATCCCGGGAGTCCGCGCGGCGGTGATCCTGGAGGTCCTCGCGGCGATGATCCCGACCCGTCGCACGACGGTCGGGACCTGTTGCCGCTGCTGAGGCACGCGGCGACCCCGGTGGGCACCGTCGAGGAGCTCACCCGACCGTCCCGGAGGGTCCGGGAGATCCGTACCGACGGCGAGGGCACCGAGCGCGACATCAGGGACTACGTGGAGGCTCTCGTCGCCGGCGGGCCCGGACCGCTGCGATCGGATCCCACGGCCCTGCGCTCCGTCGCCGCGGCGGTGGCGGCGCGGGTGACCCCGTCGTTCCTCGACGCACGGCTGGCGGCGCTGCGGTTGCGCGGATCGTCCACGGTGCAGGACCCGGCCGACCCCGCGTGGCAGGCCCTGCTCGACGGGGGTACCCCGGCCCTGCTGCGGGCCGACCTCCGGGACGCAGCCGCGGGACCCGATGCCGTCCCCGGCCCGCACCTGCTGGCGGCGCTGCGGGCGGTGGCGTTCTGCGCGGGCACCGGACTGCCGTGGGCCGAGATCTGGCCGGCGATCACGGAGGCGGTCCTCGGTGCCCCGATCCCGGACCCGGACCGGGTGATCCGGGCGGTCCTGCGCGGGCGGCTGGCCTCCTACCTGCGGTCCGACGTCGAGGACGGTCGCGTCGTCCATCGGCTGGCGCACCCGATCCCCGCGGAGCTGCTGCGGGCCGCACCCGGCCTCCTCGTCGACGCCGGACGGACCGTGTCTCCGGCCGACCGGGATCACGCGGAGGTCCACGCGAGGATCGCCAAGGCCCTCGGCAGGCTCGCCGCCACCCACGAGGGCCACTCCCTCCACCCGTACCTCCGCCGGTCCCTCACCTGGCACGCGGCGCAGGGGATGGTGCTGGACGACGCGCACGTCCCGGCGTCCCTCCTGCCGTGGGAGACCAGCGGCAGGATCCGCGACCGGCTGGGACTGCCCGTCGATCAGGCCGCCGGGCGGGAGATCCTCGCCTCCTGGGCGCTCATCGAGCCGGACATGGACGGCATCCGCCCTCCCTGCCGCGCGCTGAGCCTTGCCTTCTCCGCTCTGGCCGTCGGCACCCCGGAGCAGGTCTGCGATACCGCCGGATGGCCCGTGGCCCCGCTCTGGGCACGCTGGCACCTGGCGAGCCGGGTCATCGCCTCAACCCACAGCCCGCTCACCGCGGTGAGCGCGATCCCCGACCCCGGCGGCCGGGTGATGTGCGCCGTCGCCGAGTCCGATCACTCCGTGCGGGTGCTGGACCCGGGCAACGGAACACACCTGCACACGCTCGTCGGTCACAACGGGCCGGTCCACGGGGTGTGCGCGTTCTCGGACCCGCGCGGCCACCCGCTCCTCGCCACCGTCGGTGACGACCGGACGGTGCGGATCTGGGACCTGGTCACCGGGTGTCAGCTCAGCGTCCTGGCCGGTCACACCGGTGCGATCCACGGGATCTGCGCGTTCCCGAGCCCCGAGGGGAAGACCCTGCTGGCGAGCGCCGGCTTCGACCGGACGGTGCGGATCTGGGACGTCGCGACCGGCACCCAGGTGCACACCCTCACCGGGCACACCGACTGGATCAGCGACATCTGCGCCGTCCCGCTCCCCGACGGCAGAACCCTCCTGGCGACAGCCAGCTTCGACCACACCGCCCGGATCGTCGATCCCCTCCCGGACGAGGAACGACCCGAGCAGGACGAGGAGCGACCGGTCCGCGAGCACATCCTCATGGGTCACTCCGGCCCTGTTCACGGCGTGTGCCCGATCCCCGGCCCGGACGATCAGCCGTTGCTCGCCACGGCCGGAGCCGACCGGACGGTGCGGATCTGGGACGTCGCGACCGGCACGCCGCAGCGGACCCTCACCGGCCACACCGAGGCGGTCCACACCGCCACGGCCTTCCCGGGAGCGGACGGCAGCCCGCTCCTCGCCACCGCGAGCGACGACCGGACCGTCCGGGTGTGGGAACCGATCAGCGGGAGGCAGCTTCGCAGCCTGGCGGACCACACCACAGGGGTGCACCGAGTGGCCCCGATCCGGGGCGCGGACGGTCGCTCGCTGCTGATCACGGCGGGGGCGGATCACACCGTCCGGATCTGGGACACCGCAGCGGAGGACCAGCGGCCCGGCGCCGTCAGCTCGACCGGCCACACCGGCCCGGTGCTCGGCGGATGCCTGGTGCCCGGGACCCATGGGCCCCCGCTGCTGGTGACCGCCGGAGCCGACCACACCGTCCGGAGCTGGGACGCCACGACGGGCAGACCGCGGAACACCCTCACCGGCCACGGCAAGGCCGTCCACGGCGTCTGCGCCGTCGAGGGTCCCGAGGGAGAGCTCCTGCTCGCCTCCGCCGGAGCCGACCACACCGTCCGGGTCTGGGACTCCACCACCGGCGATCTCCTGCACACCCTGACCGGTCACGACGGACCGGTGCGCGGGGTGTGCGGCCTCCTCGGCCCCGGTCAGCGCGCACTGCTCGCCTCCGCCGGGGCTGACCACGTGGTTCTGGTGTGGGATCCGGTCACCGGAAGGCAGTTGCGGGTCCTGGCCGGTCACACCGACGTCGTGTACGGGGTGTGCGCCGTTCCCGGGCGCGACGGTCGCTCCCTCCTCGCGTCCGCCGGAGCCGACCACACCGCCCGGATCTGGGACCCCACGACGAGACGTTCGTGGCGACGCCACCAGCACACCCTGACCGGTCACGACGGACCCGTGCGAGCTGTCGGCTCCCTCTCGGGTCCCGGCGGTGAGCCGATCCTCGCCACCGCGAGCTTCGACCACACCGTCCGGCTCTGGAACCCCCTCACCGGCGATCGGCTGCAGACCCTCACCGGGCACACCAGTTGGGTACGCGGCGTGTGCGAGATCCCGGATCCCGGCGGCCCTCCGATACTCGCCACGGCGAGCGCCGATCGCACGGTACGGCTCTGGGATCGGGACACCGGATCGGAACTCCTCCGCCTGGTCACCAGCGCGTCCCTCTTCGGGATCGCCACCGTCCCGGCGCCGCAGACAGGTCGCTGTCTCGTCGCCGTGTACGGGGCTGCCGGGGTCGGCGTCCTGGACGTCAACCCCGCCGGGGTCCGGAGCAACGGCTGTCCGTCCTCAGCGGGTGACCTCGGCTGACCGGCGACCCCGATTGACCGGTGACCTCGGCTGCCCGGTGACCTCGGTTGCCCGGCGACCCCGATTGACCGATGACCTCGGCTGACCGGTGCTCGCCGGCGACGTCAGTCCCCCTCCAGCGGAGGTTGTGGGCATCGGGGAGCTGTCGTCCCTACCCTGTGTACATGATCTTGACGACGGACTCCGGCAGTGTCGGTGAACTGGTCGAGCGGCTCAACGAGTGGCTTCGGCGTCTCCCGCCGGCACAGGAACGCATCGATCGGTTGATCAAGGATTTGGGCGATCGGTTCGGCGACTGCCTCGATCCGGTCACTGCGGAGGCGTGCGTCGAGATCGAACAAGCAGCGTGGCCGCACTGCCGGCATCTGCACCTGGAGTTCGATCCCGACAGTGCCGCGCTGCCGGACGAGCAGAGCCCGGGCTGGCCTGAGCCGGACCCGTCCGAGGTCAACGCGGTGGGTGCCGGTGTGGCTGGCCTGAGCCGGCTCGACGGTGGCCTGCAGGTGATCCGACTGGACCGTCTCGACGTACTCTCCTTGGCCCAGCCGTTTCTCGATGCAGCGTTCAGCCTGGCTCGGGGAGCCCGCGGCATCGTGCTCGATCTTCGCCACAACGGCGGGGGCGAGTCGGCCACCGTGGCCCGGATCGCCGGTTGGCTGCTGGGTGACGCGTCGACGCGACTGTCGGAGGTGACCTACCGAGACCAGCGACGCCAGTGGTGGACGCCCGACCTGCCAGCCGGGACAGCGATACCAGCCGACATACCCGTGGTCGTACTGACCAGTGCCCATACGTTCTCCTCCGCCGAGGCGCTCGTCTACCACCTGCGCAGCCGGAGTCGGGTCAGCGTCGTGGGCGAGGCCACGCCGGGCGCCGCCGATCACGTGACCCCGATCCAGCTCACCACCACCGTCCGTGGCCTGCTGCCGGAGGCCTACGTCACGGATGCGCTCACCGGTACGAACTGGGAAGGCCACGGGATACGCCCGGACATCCCTTGCCAGGCCAGTGAGGCGCTGTCAACCGCCCTGAGCCACCTCGACGGAAACGCGCCCGCTGTCGACGATCTCGGAGACCGCGGATGACGTTGCCGTGATCCATGAGTCCGTCAACGCGACCTGCCGCCGAGAGCCGGGACGCCGACCAGCCCGCGCGCCCCTCTCGCCCTCGCGCGGCTGAGCTCAAGCCCGCCCAGGGGGCAGCAACCCGATCAGTTCCACCGCTCGCAGATCATCTCCCCTCCTGCGCGTCCCGGCTGCGACGCGGATGCGACCCGATCGGTGAGATGAAGGGGGTCTGCACAAGACCGAGTGAGACTCCCGCCCCTGCGCGCACGCCGACCCCCACCGACGTCGAGGCTGTTCAGGGGCAGTTTCTGCTGGTTGCGGAGGGCGAGGGATTCGAACCCCCGAGGACGGGTTGGGTACCGCCCTAACGGTTTTCAAGACCGTCGCCATCGGCCACTCGGCCAGCCCTCCTCGTCTGCGAGCGCACCGGGGTACCGAGAACCAGACGGACCACCCGACTCACTCACATCGGCCGGCTCTAGGCCGGCGCCGCCCAGTGTCCCACGAGCGACGTCCTCCACGGGCGGCCATCGGGGCGCTCCCTCGGCCACCCGTCGACCTTCGGTGAGCGTCGCTCGTCGGTCTCTGACCGGAAGGGCGACATCGCTGAGATTCCCTCTGTACCACTGTCTGTCGCGAGTCAACTACGCTTCGTATAGCTGACTCCCGCGACACGGTGCGAGGTCGAGATGACACTGCAGGACGAGCACGAAGAGGTGTCGTGGTCCGTTGCAGTTCCCCGCCTCACCGCGGCCTGCCGGACGTCCACCGCGTGTGCCTCCTACCAGTCCTCGGATCAGCACACCGTCTCGGAGCAGCACACCTGGGCGGGTCTCGTACACGGCTCGTACCCCCTCCCCGATCCCTTCACCCCGCTCCTGGAGACCCCGCCCCCCGCAGGGCCCGTGTACCGGCATGGCAGGGGTGGGGACATCGGTGGCGAGCGCCGTCGCCTGCGTGATCTCTCGGACCGCATCGCCGTCCTCGCCCAGGACCATCCCCGGGGGGCGACCGTCGTGACCGTCCTGGCGATGGCTCTCGCCCTGCAGTTCGTGCTCACCCCCCGCCCGGAGGGGCCGACCCCGGTCCTGAGCGATACCGGGGCGGTCCACGCCTCGTCTCTCGCCTCTCCGGGGACGGCGTCCTCCCCGTTCAACCTGTCGGCCCCGCTTCAGGGACCCGCCGAGCCCCGCGTTCCCGTCACCTATCCCGACCTGGTGGCCGGCTGGGGAGAGAGCATCGGACCGGAGGGACCGGGTACCTCGGGCACCGGGAGCACGTGGCACGGTCGGTCGGTGGACGTCGTCTGGCAGCTGGACCGGGTCACCCACCCCATCGCGCCGGTCACCCACCAGTTGAACCCGTAGCGCCTGAACGACGTCGCCCCCCGGTACCGGACCGGGGGGCGACGCGACGCACTCCTGGGTGGGGGCACGGCCGCCCGGAACCGGGCGGCCGTGCCCCCTTCAGTCACTCAGACAGCCAGCACTCCTGCGATCAGTGGGCTCCGTTGTCGAGGTCGGCAGCGAAGGACGCCACCCACGCCATCGGGGCGTTCCAGTTGATCGTGATCTCGTTGGTCGACCAGGAACCGATGTCGTCGATGTAGCAGAACTGGGCGATGCAGCCCTTGAGGTTCTTCTGCGCCACCGGGTCCTGGATCTCGGAGTTCGGGCCACCGGCCACCGTGCCCGCGGGCGGGTTCGGCAGGTTGGCGTCGAGCTGGTTGGCGTACATCCGGGTGTGCTGGTTCTTGGAGTACACCTCGCCGTAGCCGGTGACGTAGGAGATGTTGAGGGCGTTACGACCGAGCAGGAAGTCGAGACCCTGCAGCACCCCGGTGCGGTACTTGCTGGCGCCGCTGATGTCGTAGGCGGTGCCGATGACCACGAGGTTGTTGAGAAGCTGGCTGTTCGAGCCCCACACCCACACGTTGTTGGCGGGTGCGTACGGCTGGGCGTAGGCCTGCTTCGCCTGGACGGCGAGCAGCTTGTTCGCACCTTCGAGCACCGACCTGCGGTACTTGTCCCGGCCGGGGACGTGGACCCTCGTGGGGGCGGTGGCCAGGTCGAGCCGGGCGACGGCCGCGACGCCCTGCCAGCCGAACCCGCCGATGTCGAACACGTCCGCGGTGTCCAGCGGGGACGCCTTGACGTCGGCGAGGTAGGCCTTGTCACCGGAGCTGAGGTACAGCTCGGCGGCCGCCCAGTAGAACTCGTCCACGACGTTGTTGTCGCCGTACGCGCCGCCACCGGAGTTGCCGTCGGCGTCGGGGGCGTACACGGCCGGGTTCGCCTTGGCAGCGGCGTAGGCGGACTTCGCGGCGGAGAGCAGCTTCCGCGCGAAGGCCTTGTCGAACGGCGCGTAGACCCGCGCACCCTGGGCCGCCGCGGCCGCCAGGTTCAGCGTCGCCGCGGTGGACGGCCGGTGCAGCTCACGGAGCTTGTCGTTCTTCGCCGGGTCCAGCGGTAGGCCGGTCCAGGCGTCGTCGTGCACCTTGTGGAACGCCATCCCGGCGTACGGCGCGAGACCCGGGTCGGTGGTGTCCGCGGGTACCTGCATCTTCAGCATCCACTCGAGCTCCCAGCGTGCCTCGTCGAGCACATCCGGGACCCTGTTGCCGGTCTCCGGGACCCGCAGGGTGCCGTCGCGCAGCGCGCCACGGTCAGCCGAACGCGCCCACAGGTTCCGCTCCCAGATGCTCATCAGCTGGGCGACTGAGATGCCGCCGTTGACCACGTACTTACCGTGGTCACCCGCGTCGTACCAACCGCCGGTGACGTCGAACACCGAGCTCGGGTCGCAGGTCCAGTCGTCCATGAAGTCGACCGGGGCCTGGCAGCTCACCGCGGTGTCGCCCTTGTTCGGCGGGACGCCGATGTGCCCGGCCTCACGGCCGTACCCGGGGGCGATGGAGTCGAGGATCGAGATGCCGCTGCGGTTGGTGTAGAAGAACGTCATCGCGTCCTTGCGGAGCGGCTCGTAGAGATTCGGGGCGATGTCGAACGCGCGGCTCGTCTCGCCGTCCGCGACCAGGGTGAGCCCGGTGCCGACCCTGGTGTAGGTCGAGAAGTCGATGGTGTGGACGTTCTCGCCGGACGTCTCGTCGACACCGCGGGGGGTGCTCTTGCCCTTGCGGACGACCTTGCCCTTGCCGTCGACCAACTGCCAGGCCACGGACTCCGTCGCCTCGGTGATCAGGGTCGCGCCCTTGGGACCGTGCGGCAGGTAGCCGACCTGGTTCACCCGGACCCGGGGACCGGTGTCCGGCGTGTACTTCGGCGGTTCGACCCCGCCGAGCAGGCTCACGTCGTCGATGCAGAGGGTGAACGCATCGGCCTTGCCCCCGACCTGGAAGACGACCTGGCCGACGGAGGAGCTCACCGGGGACGTCCCGGCGTAGCTGAAGCTCGCCGGCTCCGTGCCGACCGTCGGGTATCCGCCCGCGATCTGCGTCCACGGGTCCTCACCGAGCTGGAAGAACGCGTTCACGGTGACCGGGGTGCTGGCCTTGGCCGTGAACGAGAGCTGGTAGCCCTCGTCCGCCATGGCGGGCACCTCGTTGAGGCCGATGGCGACGTCCCAGGGGTTCACGGTGCCCGCGGGGACGTCGACACAGAGCGCCCCGTCCTCGAGCCTCAGCGAGTCCGCGACGTGCCCGTAGGCGTACCACGGCGCTATCTCGCTGTCGAAGGTCCCGTTGGAGATCTGTTCGGCGGCAGCCTGCGCGGCCGTTGGCATACTCACGGCGCCGGCCGTCGCCAGCGCGGCAATGGCTGCCGCCGCGACCGCTGAGCGGGTACCGCGGCGGCGGAAGGATGGATGCACGGCATCTCCTTGTCGAGTCAGGTGAGCGTTGGGCAGGACACAGTGGAAGCGCTCCCAGCCAACGCGTCGCCATGGAACTTCAAAGGAGTTGTAGTGTCAATGCCTCGTGTGTCTCAATGCCGCATCAACGCCGGAGGCATCACGATCTGGCAGCATTACGTATTCAATCGCTCACTGTGGGACTACTTCCTGAGGTCAATCTCGATACTGCCCGGCAAGAACAGATCGAAAACTTCCAGAACGGTGAGTCCCGCTCCGAAGCCCTGATGAGCCCCGGGCCGAAGCCCTGGCGAGTCCCCGGTCGAAGCCCTGGTCAACCTCGACCGACCCCCTGGTCAACCTGGGCCCAAGCCCTGGTCAACCCCCTGCCCACCCCGACACTCGGTGCCCGGCGCCGTCTCCACCCACCCGGACCACCACCCCGGACGACTACCGAAGTCGACCACCGAGGCCGACCATCGCGGTCGGCCACCGAGACCGACCGCCCAGACCCCGCAGGACAACTCCGACCGTCCGTCGGATGGCTTTTCCGGGGGAGTGCCGACCCATTCCCCGGGTGTTCTTTCGCTGTCGTCACGAGAACGGCATGCAATGTGACGGAGTGTTTACCGCGGTATCACATCCGGCGCGCCTCTGGACGGTGTCCACGCAGACGCCCCCCTGTCGGTGCCCACGGACGCGACATCGCGAAGACCACGCCCCCGGAGGGGCGGTGTTCACGTCTCTCGCCCGCTCCGCGCGCCGACGGCAGCGGGTGGGGTACGGCCAGCACCCCGCCCACTCACTCGCTCGTTCCGCCTCGCCGTCGCCGGTCAGACCCGACCCGGTCAGGCCGGCCCGCACCGAGCCGACCGGTCGGGTTCGTCAGTTCGTCAGATCCACAGGGCCGGATCGACGAGTTCGTCCGTCGGCGGAGGCGCGGGCGACGTGGGGGGCTCCACCGGCTCCCCGCTCTTCCTGCGGATCTGACCGGGGACGCCGACGACGACCACCCCGGCCGGCACGTCCCGCACCACCACCGAGTTGGCACCGATCTGGGACCCGTCGCCGATGACCACCGGACCGAGCACCCGTGCCCCGGCTCCGATGATCACGTTGTTCCCCACCGTCGGGTGCCGCTTGACCTTCTGCAGGCTCCGCCCGCCAAGGGTGACGTCGTGGTAGAGCATGACGTCGTCACCGACCTCGGTGGTCTCGCCGATGACGACCCCCATCCCGTGGTCGATGAAGAACCGCCGACCGATGGTCGCCCCCGGGTGGATCTCGATCCCGGTGACCGCCCGGGAGACCTGGCTGAGCAGCCGGGCTGGCAGGCGCAGGGCCGGGGTGCCCCACATCCGGTGCGCGACTCGATGCACCCAGATGGCGTGCAGCCCGGAGTACGCCAACGCGATCTCGACGTCGCCCCTTGCCGCGGGATCCCGGCGCCGCGCGGTGTCCAGGTCCTCCTTGAGCCGTGCCCGGAAGGCGGTGAACGCGGCCCTGCCCGCGGCCGTGACGGCCCGTGCCTGATCGGAGGGGGTGCGCTGATCGCGCTGCCGGGAGGCGACGGCGGAGCCGTCGTCCGGTAGTCGGTACATGAGCCTCAGTCCATCAGATCCGCGTAGAGAGGTGTCGACAGGTACCGCTCCCCGAAGGACGGGACGACGGCCACGACGAGCTGCCCGTCGAACTCCGGCCGATGCGCCACCTGGGTTGCGGCCCACAGGGCCGCCCCGGACGATATCCCGACGAGCAGGCCCTCCTCGCGCGCTGCGCGGCGGGCCGTCGTCATGGCGTCGTCCGCGGTGACGTCGATGACCTCGTCGTAGACACTCGTGTCCAGGATCTCGGGGACGAAGTTGGCGCCGATCCCCTGGATCGGGTGGCCGCCGGGAGCCCCCCCGTTGAGGATGGCCGACGCCGCCGGTTCGACTCCGAAGATCTTCACGTCCGGCTTCCGCGACCGGAGCACCTGACCGACCCCGGTGATGGTGCCGCCGGTGCCGATCCCGGCGACCACCGCGGCGACCTGCCCGTCGGTGTCCGCCCAGATCTCCTCCGCGGTGGTCCTGCGGTGGATCTCCACGTTCGCCTCGTTGGCGAACTGCCGCACCAGGACGGCGTTCTCACGCTCACCGATCTCCTCGGCCCTGGCCACGGCCCCCTTCATGCCCTCGGACGCGGGCGTGAGGACCAGCTCCGCACCGAAGGCACGCAGCAGTCCCCGCCGCTCCCTGCTCATCGACTCGGGCATGGTCAGCACCACCCGGTACCCGCGGGCCGCCCCGACCATGGCCAGGGCGATGCCGGTGTTGCCACTGGTGGCCTCGACGACCGTCCCGCCGGGGGCGAGCCGACCCGATGCCTCGGCGGCGTCGATCATCGACACCCCGATCCGGTCCTTGACCGACTTGGCCGGGTTGTAGAACTCGAGCTTGGCGGCGACGGTGGCACAGGCGCCGTCGGTGATCCGGTTCAACCGGACAAGAGGGGTGTTACCGACGAGCTGGGTCACGTCCTCGAAGATGCGCATCTCTGCTGGTCACCGCCTTGTCGCCGGGCAACTGCCTGCGTGGGTCGGACATCCGGTGCTGCCAGGACCGCAGCGAGGGTGCCGCCCCTGCCCCGCCGTGGCGGCGGGGATGACGCCGGCCCGCCCTGCCCGGGTCCCGGGGGCGAGCCACCGATCAGCACCAACCCACGACGGCTCTGGATTTGTTCCGGTCGGGCTCTGGCACGGTCCGGCGTCGCTCCGGCCAGGACGGCGATCCGACCCTCGGGAGCGGCTCCCGGACCCCGTCGCCTCCGCGCGCACCCGGCAGCACACCGGGTACCAGCCTCCCACCGGATGCGGTATCTCCGCACGTCGACGCCCGGTGTCAGTCGCCCGGCCAGGCGGCGGTCACCCGCAGCGCCTCGTCCCAGAGCCCGTGGAACGTCTCCACCTCCCGGTCGGCCGCGGAGTGCTCCAGCCCGTGCAGGACGCCGTAGGTGAAGGCGTTCTCGCCCTCGGCCGCAGCCCCGACCGCGAGATCCCGGAGCACCCTGCGGGCCACCACGCCGTCGTGGTGGGCCCCCAGCGTCTCCTGCACCGTCTCCATGGCCGCCGCGAAGGCCCCCGCCTCGTCGGGCCACACCCCGGCGGCGGCCTCGCCCGCGTAGCGGGCACGTTTCGCGGCCTTGCGCACCTCGTGCAGCGCGGTCTCCCGGGCGGCGGGGGTCGAGGCCTCACCGAGCACCCGGACGGCCTGCTCCACCCGGCGCAGTGCCCGCCGAACCGAGCGACGCAGCTCGCGCCGGGCCGGTCGCCCCGCCCTGGCGGTCAGCGGCGGGCGCTCCAGCAGCTCCTCCAGCGACGTCACCAGGGCGAGGTACCGCGCGCCGTCCAGCGCACCCCGGACCCCGGCGAGCGCCTCCCGCCGGCGGGTCCGCAGCTCGGTATCGATCCGTCGGGTCACCGGCCCGATCCGCAGCTCCCGCGGCAGGCCGGCGAGGGAGCCGCGCAGCCTGGCGTGGAGGACCTCGGCGTCCCGTGCCGCCCCGAGGACCCCGCCCAGCCACCTCAGCTCGGCCCGGACCGGCTCGGTCGCCGCGCCGTCCAGCACCCGGGCATGGGTCGACAGGTGGCTCCGCAGCCGCCGGGTGGCCACCCGCATCCGGTGCACCGCGTCGTCGGCGCCGAGGCGGACCTGGGGGTCCCAGACCAGCAACTGGGTCAGGTGCTCGCCCAGGTACCGGAGCACCTCGTCCCCTGCCGTGGGCCGGTCGTTCCTGGTCGCGTGCCGGTGCGCCCCCGGGTCGGGCTCCCGGGCCAGGGCTCGGCCGATCTTGGACGCCGCCGCGGCCCTGCGCGCCCCCGCGGCGAGCAGGGTCTCGCCGACCAGCCGGGCCGTCTCGGCCCCGGTCAGCGGGGAGCCGTCCGCCGCGACGCCGTCCCCGACCTGCTCGACCTCGATCTCCCTCCAGGTGGAGATCCGCGCGGCTCCGTCCGATCCGGGCTGGAGTACCTCCGGTTCGGGCAGGGACGCCTCGGCTCCGGGCGGGGGCACCTCGGCCTGCACCGTGTCGTCGGCGACCTCCACCAGCGGACGGCCGTTCGCGTCGAGCACCCGCAGCACGGTGCGGGTCGTGGTCAGCCGGGCCACCGGGACCAGTGCCCCGCCCCTCGCCTGGGCGGCCACCAGCCGGGCCAGGGCGGGCGGGACCGTTCCGGGCCCCCGGCCCAGGGGACGGTGCACCTCGAGCCGGGAACCGCCCGCCGCGGGGAGCTTGAGATGCCACCCGGCGTCGGTCCCGCCCGACCGCCGGCGCAGGGTCGTCCGGTGCCGCTGCAGGCGCAGGTCCGCCGTGTCGAGGTAGGTGGCCTCGAGCCGGTGGACGACGGGGGCCTCGATCCCCGCTCCGAGCGGTGCCACCAGGTCGTCGAGACCGGGGAGCCGGAACGGGGGGTCGACGTCGAACTTGGTCTCCACCTCGAGGTGGGTCCCCGATCCGGTGCCCACGCGATCCCCCTCCCGGCTCATCCCTCGCCCCGCGTCCAGGGCAGGTGTCGCTCCACCGCCACCATCCGGCTCCCGTCGAGGTGCAACAGCCACCAGCCGCCCTTGCGCACCACCGCCGGCGTCGGCCGGGGGTGCCCGGCCTTTCGGGCCAGAGTCTCGACGAGCGGAGCTACCGCGTCGCCGCGGGCGCACACCGCCACCGACGTCCCACCGGAGAGGACCTCACCCTCGCCCGTCCGAGGCCGTGCGGCGAGCTGCAGCAGCCGGGCCGCGATCCCGTCGAGATCGGTCCCCACCGCGTGGGAGTGCCCGAGCCCACCCTCGACCTCCACCGCCAACCCGGCGGCCTCCGCGTAGGGGGCGAGGGTGTCCCGGCACCGGACGTACGGGCCGCTGACCAACGTGCCCACGCCCAGCGCGGCCAACACCGGAACCAGGCCCTCGGCCTCCACCCTGCCCCGGACGTCGAGCGGTCGCTCGGCCGGGCCGCCGCTGCCGTCGGCGTGCGCGTTGCGCACGACGGCGATCGTCGAGGTCCACTCCGGAGTGAGGGCGAAGGCGTCCAGCAGCCTGCGGTCCATCGTGTAGGTCAGGCAGCGGCGGGCGAGCGTCGTCGGCAGCCAGACGAGGTCGTCCACCTCGTCCGACGCGGTGAACTCCCCGGCGACCGCGCGCATCGACCAGTAGGCGACGGCCTTGTGCCGCCGCGCCGGGCCCCGTCCCGCCCCGTCACGGCGGGCACCGGCCGGGGGCAGGGCGTAGCGGTACCGGCCGACGAACGGGCCGAGCACCGGGACGTGCCCCGTCTCCTCACCGACCTCGCGGACGGCGGCCGCCAGCCGGTGCTCGTCACGTCTCACCTTCCCCTTGGGCAGGGTCCAGTCGTCGTGCCGAGGCCGGTGCACGATCGCCATCTCACGCTCGTCCCGGCGTCCCGGCCGCCACAGCACGCCTCCCGCGGCGTGCACCATCCCCGTGCCGGTCATCGCGCCTCCAGGAGCCCGAGCCGGCAGGCGACCTCGGTCCACAGCCGGGTGTAGGCGGCGGTGGCCGGACTCCGCGGGGCGAACACGGTGACCGGGGACCGCTCGTCCGCCATCCGCTCCACCACCGACAGTGCGGGGATGACCACCTCGCTGATCGTGTCCAACTCCTTCGGCAGGGTCTCGGCGAGCTCCCGGTGCAGCCGCTTGCGCCGGTCCACCATGGACAGGAAGGCGAGCACCTCCGGACGCCGGACGGCGGCCCCGTCGTGCCCACCGGCACCGAGGGCGTCGAGGAACTCCACCAACTGGTCGAGGGACCGGGTCGCCATGGTCGCCGGGATGAGCGGGACGAGCAGCAGGTCCGCGGCGTGGACGACGCTCTCCGACACCAGGGACACGCTCGGCGGGCAGTCCAGCACCACCAGGTCGTACTCGTCGGCCAGCGGCTCGACGAGCCGGCGCAACGCCCTCGTCGGCTTGCGCATGGCGTCCAGCTCCAGGTCGAGGGTCCGGTAGCGGAAGTCGGCCGGGACGAGGTCGAGACCGATGACGTCGGTCCCCTTGACCGCCTCGTCGAGGGGCCTGCGCCCCCGCACCAGCCCGCGCGCCCCGCCACGGACCCGGGGGCGCACCCGGAACAGGAAGGTCGCCGACCCCTGCGGGTCCAGGTCCCACAGCACCGTGCGCAGGCCGTCCGCCGCGGCCAGCGCCGCGAGGTTGACGGCGGCCGTGGTCTTGCCGACACCACCCTTGATCGCGTACGTCGCGACGACCTTCATCCCGCGCTCCCTGCCCCTGCCCGCGCTCCCACCGGCCGCGACCTGCTCCCCGAGCCGGCCGGTGCGACCGGGTCACCGGGGACCACGACGCCCCCGGTGGACACGACGTCCCCCACGCCTCGGACGGGGACGGCGTCCCCGACGGACACCGTGACCCCGGCGGGTGGAGCGGCTCGGGTGAGCGGGACGGCCCGGACCGGCGGGGTGATCCGGGTCGGCGGGGTGAGCGCGGTGACGTGACGCCGGACCCGGGGGCGGACGAACGCGGCGAACCTCGCCCCGAAGGCCGCCCTGGCGGTGTCCTGGTCCTGCCGGAGGTGGGTGACCAGCTCGCCCATGGCGAGCAGGGTGCCGACCGGGACCGGTGCGTCCGATCCGTTCTCCGCGATCATCCTCTCCGCGAGACCGCTGATCGTCTCCTGCTGCACCTCGCTGTCCTGGAACACCCCGAGCACGTCCTGGACCGCCTTGAGCTCCCGGACCAGGGCGCGCTGGTGACCGCGGTCGAGGACGGGGGCGAACAGCTCCAGGACGTAGCGCAGCTCCTTGCCCCGCTTGCGCAACCGGTGCAGGTGCCTCGGCGAGGAGGAGTCGGTGATCCGTCTGCCCGGGCGGACGAACCTGCGGTCCGCCCTTCGCACCCGGTCCGCCGCCAGCTCACCCACGGCGGTGCCCTCGGCGCCCTCGGCCGCCACCCGCTCCAGGACCGCCCGCCACTCGGCGACGAACCGGGCGAACCTCGGTGACCGCAGGCCCCGCACCAGGAGCCGCCGCTCCCGCTCCCGGTGCCGGGTGAGGTGGGCGGCGAGGGGGTCGAGATCCGCGGGGGCGAACGCCGTGAGCCGGGTCGCCAGCTCCGGCAGGTCGAGCAGGTGGACGTCGAGGTCCCGCAACGGGGTGGTGAGGTCACCGAGCCAGGTGAGCTCCCGGGCGGCGGCCTCGACGGCGACCGCGGGCAGGACGTCACCGGCGAGGGCGAGCGCAGCCCTGCTCCGCCGCACCGCGACCCTGAGGTCGTGCAGGAACTCGGGGTCGAGGTCGGCGATCGTGCCGGGGACGGCGGCCTCGAGTTCGTCGAGGAAGGCCGACAGGACCATCGCGACGGCGCGGTCGGCGGGGGTGTCCGGGGCGATCCGGCGGGGGAGGTCGCCGGGCAACCGGCCCGGGTCGAGTCCCGCAGCCCGGAGCGCGGACTCCGCCTCGGCGAGGGGACGGGCGAGGCGGTCGCCGACCACGCGGACGTCGAACCCGGCCGCCCGCAGGGTGGCGGTGACCCGCCGGGCGTGCTCCGGGTACCCACGGACCTCGTCCAGTCGCAGCGCCCCACGGCCCGCCGGGTCGCCGCTCGCCTCGACGGTCTCCAGGGTCAGCCGGACCACCGTCTTCTCCCGCTCGTCGAGCACGGCGAGGTCGTCGGCTGTGCCCGAGAGGTCGGTGAGCGGGAGCAGGGCACGGAGGGCGAGCGGCGCGGCCAGCCGGTCACGCAGCTCCCCGGCAGGCAGCCCGGCGACGCGGCAGGGGAAGGTCACGCCGTCCGCGGGGCAGGCGAGCTCCCCCGCCCCGGCGCCGTGCACGACGAGCCGGCCCGTTGCCCCGGTCCGGTGCAGTTCGAGGGCCAGCCCATTGCGGTGGAGCCGCCAGTCGGCACTGTCCAGCCAGGTGCGCCGCCAGCGTCGGCTCGCGCCGGTGCGGACATCGGTGATCCGGACACCGCCCGCTGTCCCTGCCCCGAGGAGCACCCGGCGCACGGCGTCCACACCGGCCGGGGGGATGGGCCGCCCTGCGCTCACGCTCGCTCCCCGATGGTCGACACCCGGGCGTCACCACCCCTCGGCCCCGGAGGGCCGGAACCGGTGGTCGGCGCCACGTCCTCTCGGCACTCTGCCACAGCGGGATCGTGGCCGTCGGGTATCGGCGGGTCGGCGGCCCCGTACCGCGGTGTCCGGAGCGCCGGTGGCACCGAGCCCACGGCGTGCCGTCAGGGCCGGATCGCTACCCGGTCCCCTCGCCCACCGTCCGGGTGAGCGCGGGGCCCGCCGTCGGGCCCTCCTCGGTCCCACCGGACGGCTGGACGGCGAGGAGCAGGTAGGCCTGCGCCACCACCATGACCGCGACGGCGACCCAGGCGCCCGCGGGGAGCTGGACCGCGTAGCGGAACCGGTCCAGGAGGATGACGCCGATCTGCAGCAGGACGATCCAGCCGAAGGTGACCGGTGCGAGCTCGGCGTACTGGAGGCTGGACGCGTAGATCCAGAACAGGGCCAGGAAGATCGCAGCGCCGAGGACGGCGAGCCGCGGGGACCTCTGCAGCACGGCCTCCTTGGCGACCAGCGAGCCGGCCAGGTCGAGGACCGCGAGCAGCACCATGGCGATGGCCGCGACCAGCGCGGGCGGCCAGGACTCCGGCGCGCGGATGAGCACCTCGACTCCCCCAATGATCTCTCTGAGTAATCAGTCCGATACTCATAGTAGCCATGACGGGTCGTCGGCGTGGTCCGAAACGGCGTCGGACGACGGTCTGCCGGCGCTCTCCCGTCGCCCGTCGGCGACGCGGCGCCGGGCGACGCCCTGCGGAGGTGTCAGCTCCACCCCGGCCGGTGGGTGCGCACCCAGTCGGCGGTGCCCTCGGCGACGGCGGTGTGGGCCGCCCGGGCCACCCGGGCTCCCCACACCGACCGGGGACCGCCGTAGCGGCCGCTCTCGCCCGGCTCGCCGGTGGGGCAGGCGACGCACACAGCGTCGGAGGAGGTGCCGGTCCCCGGGACACCGGCCTCGGCCAGCGCCTGCGTCTTGGCCTCCGTCACGGTGAGCACGCCGTTGACGAGCGCGGCGTCGGACAGCGGCTCCGGCACGATCGCGAGCAGGTTGATCGTCCCGACGGTCGGCCGGATGCGAGGGCTCCCGGTCGCCCCGGCCGCCTCCTGGTCCGGCTCCGCCGCGAGCACCGGCAGGCCCAGCCCGACGGTCGCGACGACCTCGACCCCGCCGTCCCGCGCCGACCGCCACCGCCGCACGTCCGCCGCGGTGAGCATGCCGACCCCGTCGCCGCCCCCGAGGCCGAGCCCCGCAGCGATCTCACGGACGTGCGCGGCCGGATCCGGGTGGTGATACCCGAGGTCGACCATGGCGTTGAGCCACCAGGTGCGCTCACCGATCCCGCCACCGACGACGGCAGAGGAGATCATCCGCCACCCCGGACCGGCCTCCCAGCAGAGCACCGGCCACGAGGCACCCGGCTCGTCCCGGCTGAGCAGCCGGACGGTCACCTGGGCCGTACCGGGTGCACCCGGACGCCGTCCGGCCCCGTCACCACCTCCGCCGTGGCCCCGTAGTGCTCGGCGAGGGCGTCCTCGGTGAGCACCTCGGCCGGCGATCCGGCGGCCACCACCCGCCCGTGGGAGAGCAGCACCAGCCGGTCGGCGTACTGCCCCGCCAGCGCCAGGTCGTGCAGCGTCGAGACGACGGTGAGCCCCTCCTCGCGGCGCAGCCCGTCCACCAGTTCGAGCACCTGCTGGGCATGACCGAGGTCGAGGGCGGACGTCGGCTCGTCGAGCAGCAGCAGCCGCGGCTCCTGGGCCAGTGCCCTGGCCAGGACGGCGCGCTGCCGCTCCCCGCCGGACAACGTCCGCAGCGGCCGGTCCGCCAACGCGTCGAGGTCCAGCCGGGCGAGGGACTCCTCGACGACCACCCGGTCGGCGTCCTTGGGCCCGGTGAGCAGGGCGTGGTGGGGGGTGCGGCCGAGGGTCACGTAGTCGCGGACCCGCACCCCCTCGGGCAGCAGCGGGACCTGGGGGGTGTACCCGACGAGCCGTGCCCGGTGCCGCGACGACATCGAGGCGACGTTCATCCCGTCGAGCAGCACGCTGCCCCGGTGCCGCACCAGCCCGGCCAGCACCCGGAGCAGAGTCGACTTCCCGGCGCCGTTCGGCCCGACCACGCCGAGCCACCTGCCGGGCTCGACGGTCAGGTCGACCGCGTCGAGCACGTGGTTGCGTCCGAGCGTCACGTCGACGCCCGTCGCCTCGACGAGCGCCCCCGCCCAGGCCGTCTCCGACGGCGAGGTCCGGTTCACTGCTGTACGCCACCCCCTACCCGCAACAGCGCCGCGAAGAACGGGGCGCCGACGAACGCGGTCACGACACCGATCGGGAGTTCTGCCGGGGCCACAACGGTACGCGCCACGAGGTCCGCGAGGACAAGGAAGGCCCCGCCTCCGACGAGTGACACGGGCAACACCACCCGATAGGAGCCACCGACCAGCCTCCGGACCACATGCGGCACGACGAGGCCGACGAACCCTATCAAGCCGCTCACCGCGACGGCGGCCGCCGTGCCGAGCGAGGCCGCGCAGAGGACGACGAACCGCACCCGCCGCGGGTCGACCCCGAGCGCCTGCGCCTCCTCGTCCCCGAGCGCCAGCACGTCCAACGCCCGCCCCGCGCACAGCACCACGACCACGGCCACCACGATGTAGGGCAGCACCAGGCCGAGCTGCCGCCACTCCGCCGTGCCGAGCTGGCCCATGATCCACGCGTAGACCTCGCGGAGGTTCTCCGTCCGGCTCTGCTGGACCATGGTCTGGGCCGCGGTGAGGAAGGACGCCACCGCGACCCCGGCCAGCAGCAGGGTCGCGCTGCCGCCGCCGGACCGGCTCGCCGCCGTCCCGAGGGAGTAGGCGAGCAGGACACCGCCGAGCGCCCCCGCGAACGCCGCCAACGGGACGACGCCGACCGGTCCGATCTCCCGTACCGGGGCGTAGGCGATGACGAGGGTCGCCCCGAGCCCCGCCCCGGCCGCGGCCCCCAGCAGGTACGGGTCAGCGAGCGGGTTGCGGAACACCCCCTGGTAGGAGGCCCCGGCGACGGCGAGGGCCGCCCCGACGAGCGCGGTGAGCAGCACCCGGGGAACCCGGATGTCGAGCAGGATCCGGGTGTCGACGGCGTCGAGGCCGCCGGCCAGCCGGAGGCCGGGGAGGCGGTCCAGCAGCGTCGTCAGGACGTCCAGCGGCGGCATGGCGACCGTGCCGACGCTGACCCCGGCCAGGACGGCTGTGAGCAGCAGCGCGAGGGCGACCAGGAGGGCTGCCTCACGCCGCCGGCCCACCGCGTCCATGTCCCCACCTCCCGGCCGGCCGGGCCGTCAGTTCCCCGCCGTGGTCAGCGTCTTCGCGAGGAACTCGGCGTAGTCGGCGATCCGCGGGCCCCACCGGCTGGCGATGTCCGCGTCCACCGCGATCACCCGACCGGAGCGCACCGCGGGCAGGTCGGCGAACGCGGGACGCTTCGCGACCTTCTCCGGGCTCTGCCCGCCTGCGTCGGAGCCCGTGTCGGCGAGCGTGATGATGTCCGGCGCGGCCTTGACGATGTACTCGGCGGACAGCTTCGGGTACCCGCCGGCGAGGTCCTCGGCCTGGTCCGCGATGTTGGCGAGGCCCAACGCGATGTACAGGTCGCCGAGGAAGGTCTCGCTGGTCACGCTGTAGTAGGTGGGGTCGAGCTCGTGGTAGAGCCGCATCCCCTTCACCGGTGCCGCGGCCTTCGCCGCCGCGTCGATCCGACTCCTCGTCCGCTCGACGAGCGTCGTGGCCGCCTCGACGTGCCCGGTCACGGAGCCGAGGGTCACCATCTGGGTGTAGGCCTCGCTGAGGGTCTTCGGGGCCGGCAGCAGCAGCACCGGGATCTTCAGCGTCGTCAGCGCCTTGACCACCCCGTTGCTGTCGTGGGCGAGGACGACGAGGTCCGGCGAGTGGCCGGCGACGGCCTCGGCGTTGGGCTGGAACGCGGACAGCGAGGTCTTGGGGGCCTCGGCCGGGAAGTCCGACTGGTCGTCGACGGCGACCACCTGCGACCCGGCGCCGACGGCGAAGAGGGTCTCGGTCGCCGACGGGGAGAGGCTGACCACCCGCCGGGGGACGGAGGTCACCGTGATCTGCCCGTTGGCGGCGCTCACGGTGACGGGGAAGCCGGCACCCGCGGAGGACGCGGTGGGAGACCCGGCCGACTCGGAGGAGCCGCCGCAGGCCGCCGTCACCAGGGACAGCGGGAGCAGCAGGGTGGCGAGCAGCAGGCGCGCTCGCCGGGACATGGCGGAGTTCATCGACGCTCCGTTGGATTCCTGGGCGTGGGACCTGCGCTCGGGTCCCTCGCCCGACGCACGACCCGTGCCTCGCTGGTCGAGACGTCGACGCAGGCAGGCGACCTGGCTCAGCCCCGGGCGGCGCCCCCGGCCCAGGACCGGGCGCGGGCCGCCGGTGGCTTCACAGTTGCGGGACAGCACCGGGTTCGTACCGGATTTCGCTGCGACTGCGCCACCGGAGCACCTGTCCCGACGGTCGTCCCGCGCCTGGTGGCGCGGTCGGGTCGACGGGCAGTGCCCGGCGTGCCGAGCCTACTGCCCCGCGACGCGGCGCCCCCAGGCGGCTGCCGACCGGACCCCCGGGGTCACCCGCCGCTCCGACCGGTCACCGATTGGCGACCACCCCGGGGTCACCTCGGCCAGCTGGACTCGATCCGGTCGAGGACGCTGCGGGTCGATCGCCCGTCGAACCACTCGAGCATGCCCTTGCGGAAGGACTTCGAGCCGACGGCGGTCGGCATCCGGTCCGAGGCGTCGAGCCGGAACACCGTCTTGGGATCCTGGAGGATCTTCAGGGACAGCTTGTCGATCGGGTGCTCGACGGACTCGGTGTTGAGCCCCTTGCTCGGCGAGATCCAGTGCCCCGCCTCGACCTTCAGGCCGATCCACTCGTCCGAGACCAGGTAGCGCTGCACCGCCCTGGTCTCCGGCCGGGAGTTGAAGGCCACGAGGAACTCGCCACCGCCGAGGACCGGCCGGAACCGCCCTCCCCTTGCGGGCAGGTAGAAGGCGTAGACGTCGCCGTCCTCGCCGACCCGGGCGTTCTCCGGCCACTCGTCGCTGTAGGTGGACGCCGCGCGGTGCATCGCGCACTTGCCGTCCAGGATCGGCGTCCCGGCCTCCATCCACGTGGTGGTGTTGATCGACGTGACGTCACCGAACCCGCCGTTCGTGTACTCCGGGTTCCGCAGGAACTCGCCGGTCTCGGTGAACGCGTCGACCACCTTGGGGTGGGTGAACGGGATCCGGTGGTCGACCCAGGCGTCGTAGTACGCCGCCCCGGCCGTCCGCAGCATGACGTCCTCGACCCAGTCGGTGCCCGGCCAGCCGGAGGTCCCGCCGGTCGGCGTCTGGAGCATCCCCGCGCACCAGGGCTTGATGCCGTCGACGCCCGCGATGCGCTCGGTGAGCTGCTCCAGCTCCGCCCAGGTCCTGGGCACCTTCCAGCCGTGCTCGTGGAACATGTCGGGCGAGTACCAGACCAGGGACTTGACGTTCACGCCGAGCGGGAGGGCGTAGAAGACCTTGTCCACGGTCCCGTAGCGCACCCACTCCGGGCTGAACCGCGACGTGACCTGGTCGACGACGTCGCTCCCGGGGCGCACCAGCGTCTTGCGCCGGGCCAGCTCCGTGACCAGGCCGGGTTGGGTGACGGCAGCCAGGTCGGGAGCCTTCTTGGCGGCGAGGCGTTCCTGCAGCCGGTTCTCGAAGTCCCCGGTACCGTCCCAGCGGATCTTGATCCCGGTGCACTCCTCGAACTGGATGAAGGACTTCGCGAAGCGCTCCGCCTCCGCGTCACGGATGCTGGAGAAGACACTGACGGTGGCGTCGTCGAACGCCCCGTAGTCGGCGTACTCGTCGCACGCGCTGCCCCCGGCGACGCCCTCTCCGTCCTGCGCCAGGTCGTACTGGTCGAGGTCCTCGTACCCGCAGCCGGTGAGGACCATGACCGACGAGACCAATCCGGCGACGACCGCCGAGACGCGCCGGTTCCTTCGTGGTGCCGTCCGAGCAGTCAACGGTTCCTCCTGGTCCATGTCCGTGGTCCGGGGTCCGTGGTTCGTGGTTCGTGACCCTGATCCACTACCGGGCTCGGTATCCCGAACCCGGATCACCGACATCTGACGGGTGCCCGGAGCCCGACCGTCGTCTCCACTCGGGTCCGGTGACTCCGCCGTCACGATCGGGCGATGACGGAGAGTCCACGGTTGGGCCACGGAAGGCAACGGTAGTTGTTCGACCACACAGGGATGTCGCTCACATCCCTGTTACCCCGTGGGAGCCAAGGCCATTCACCGCAGGGACTACTGTCGACCGGTCGGCCTAACCGGCCGCCGGATCACCCCGCGAGGAAGGCGAGCCGCACCCGCCGCGTCGGGTTGTCGACGTTGGGGTCCACGAGGACGACGCTCTGCCAGGTCCCCAGCGTCGGGACACCCTCCAGCACCGGGACGGTGACGGACGGCGCGACGAAGGCCGGGAGCACGTGGTCCCGGCCGTGCCCGGTCGAGCCGTGCCGGTGCCGGTAGATGTCCTGAGCGGGGAGCAGCCGTTCCACGGCGGCCTCGAGGTCCGCCTCGGTGCCCGACCCGGTCTCGACGAGGGCGACCCCCGCCGTCGCGTGCGGGACGAACACCGTCAGCAGACCGTCACCGCGGCCCCGGCAGAAGTCCGTGACCTGGCGGGTCAGGTCGGTGACGAAGGTGGCACCGGTCCTGATCCGCAGCTCGATGGTGTCCACGAGAGGATTCTCGCACCGCCGCACCGAGCCACAGCCCCCCGCCGGCCGACCGAGCCGCCGCCCCCGCCGATCGTCAGTCGGCGAGGGCGGGGGAGGTGGTGCGGGTCAGCTCGTCGGCCAACTGGTCTCGATCGTCGTGAGCGTGTCGTAGGTGGACCGGCCCCCGATCCACTCGATCATGCCCTTCCAGAACGACCCCGCGCCCACGTCGCTGGGCATGAGGTCGGAGGCGTCGAACCGGAACACCGCCTTCTCGTCCTGGAGGAGCTTCACCGACAGCTGGTCGATCGGGTTCTCGACCGAGTCGAGGAGCAGACCCCTGCTCGGGGAGATCCAGTAACCGGCCTTCGCCTTCGCGTTGATCCACTCGTCGGAGGTCAGGTAGAGCTGGACCGCCTGCGTCTCCTTGCGGACGTTGAAGGCCGAGAGGAACTCCCCGCCGCCGAGGACCGGCTTGTACCGCGGCGAGCGCGACGGCAGGTAGAAGGCGAAGACGTCACCGTCCTCGGCGACCCGGGTGTTCGGCGGCCACTGGTTGATGTAGAAGGACGCCGCACGGTGCAGGGCGCACCTCTGGTCGAGGATCGGGGTACCGGCCTCCATCCAGCTGGTGTCGTTGATGGACTTCACGCCGCCGAAGTCACCGTTGACGTACCTCGGGTTCCTCAGGATCGAACCGGTCTCGTCGAAGGAGTCGATGATCCTCTTGTCGTTGAAGGGGATCCGGTGCTCGGTCCACGCGTCGTAGACCCGCACCCCCGAGGTGCGCAGGATGACGTCCTCGACCCAGTCGGTCCCCGGCCAGCCGGAGGCGTCCCCCGGCGGCGAGAAGATGCCGGCGCACCAGGGCTTGATCTTCGTGGTCTTGGCGATCTTCTCGGTGAGCACCTTGAGCTCGGCCCAGCTCTCGGGAACCTTCCATTCGTACTTGGAGAACATGTCCGGCGAGTACCAGACGAAGGACTTGACGTTGGCCCCGAGCGGCGGGGCGTAGAAGGTCCCGTCGACGGTGCCGTACCGCAGCCAGTCGGCGCTGAACTTCTCCCTCGACTGCGCCGTCACCAGCCGCGACGGTCGCTTGATCGCCCCCTGGCGGACCAGGGCCGTGATCAGCCCGGGCTGGGCGATCGGCGCGAGGTCCGGCGGCTTGCCCTCGGCGATCCGCTTGGCCAGGTCGTCCTCGAACTGGCCGGTACCCTCCCACTTGATCTGGATCCCGGTGCAGTACTCGAACCGGAGGAAGGAGTTCTCGAACCGCTCCGCCTCGATCTCCCGGATGCTGGAGAAGATGTCGACGGTGGTGTTCTTGAACTTGCCGTACTGCGCGAACTCCTCGCACCCCTGGTCGCCCGCCTCGGGATCGAACTCCTCGAGGTTGTCCGGGTACCCGCAGCTGGTGAGGAGGAGGACGGCCGAAGCCAGGGCGGCGACCGCTGCCCACGATCGGCGGTTCCTGCGAGCCGCCCACCCACGAGCTCTCATCGACGTCCTCCTCGTCCACACAACCAGGGCTGAATGCCCTCAGGCTCCGCCGTCATGTGTAGGAGCCGGACGGGGAACTGGCAACAGGGTCGCTCAACGCGGCCGTAACGATTAGGTCACGAGACGCGAGGTCACGCAGGAGGCAGGCTGCCACAGGAACGCGCTCCCGACATGCGAACGGGGCGGGAGGCCACCATCGGCCTATCCCGCCCCGCTGCCACCTCCACACCGACCACCCGCAGGGGCCAGGGAACCGGACGATGACGTGGGACCCCGGCAGGCGGTCACCCGCCGCACGCTCACCCCGCCAGTCGGGCCATCGCGTGCTGGACCAGGGTGACCAGGGTCTGCTTCGTCGCGGCCCGGGAACGCGCGTCCGTGTAGATCATCGGCACGTCCGCGGGGACGGCGAGCGCCTCCCGTACGTCGTCGAGCTGGTGCTTGGCGACACCCTCGAAGCAGTTGATCCCGACGATGAACGGGATGCTCCTGGACTCGAAGTAGTCGACCGCGGGGAAGCACTGCTCCAGCCGGTCGGTGTCGACCAGCACGACGGACCCGATGGCGCCGCGGACCAGGTCGTCCCACATGAAGAGGAACCGGTCCTGGCCCGGCGTACCGAACAGGTACAGCCAGAGGTTCCCCGGGAGGGCGATCCTGCCGAAGTCCATGGCGACCGTGGTGCTGGTCTTCTGGTCCGAGACCCCACCGGCGTCGTCGACGCCGATGCTGTGCTCGGTCATGGCGGCCTCGGTGGACAGCGGGTCGATGTCCGAGATCGAACCGATGAAGGTCGTCTTGCCGACTGCGAACCCACCAGCGACGATGATCTTCACGACCGTCGGGGCGGCGCTCGCCTGGGCAGCGGCCGGCGCACCGGGCGCTGCCGTGGACGGCCCGGCGACGTCAGAGCGCGGAAATGCCATTGAGAACACTCTCCAGGACGCTGAGGGTCGTGGCGGGGTTGTAGCTGGACTCGGCCGCTGCGAGGCCGTGGACCTGGACGTACGACTCGTCCATCAGGTCGCCGACCAGCACCCGGAGCACACCCACCGGAAGGTGGAGGTGCGCCGAGAGCTCAGCGATCGACAGATACTGGCCGGTGGCCAGCTCTATGATCTTGCGTTTCTCGGGACTGAGGGTGTGCGACCTCCGGCCGACCGCCCGGACGAGTGCCTCGATCGGCAACATCTCCGACTTGGGCCGGGTCCGCCCGCCTGTCACCGTGTAGGGCCGGACGTAGGACGCCTCGTCCACCACCTCGAAGGCGAGGAAGGGATCTGCGCCCGTCCCGGGGGGTGCACCCCCTCGATGGCGTGGGTCGAGAGCCATCGAGCATCACCCCATCACCGGAGCGCGCATCGCCCCGGAGACAGGGAGGCGAGCCCGCATCTCGGAGATGAGCTGCGGCGTCAGGGTCACCTCTGTGCGGCTGACCAGGAGCGCCATCTCGTAGCCGACGAGACCGACGTCGCAGGTGGCGTCGGCGACGACGGCGAGGACGGACCCGTCGGAGATGCTCATGAGGAACAGGAACAGCGTGTCCATCTCGATGATGGACTGCCGTACCTCCCCGCTCTTCAGCTGACGGGCTGCGCCGCGGGTCAGGCTCGACATGCCGGCGACGATCGCCGCCATCTGGTCGCCGCCGGTCCGGTCCATCTCGTCCGACATGGCCATGAGCAGGCCGTCGGCGGAGACCACCAGCGTGTGCCGGACTCCGGGCACCGACTTCACGAAATTGTCCAGCAGCCAGTTGAAGTTGGCTGCCTCGGGGCTCATCGCGGTCACGGGTCTGGTCCTCCGGTCGGACGGGTGGTTCTGGGATTCGGTCGGTGCGAGCGGTGCGGTTCGTCCCGTTCGCGGTCACGTCGGTTCGGGTGCTGGGGTCGGCGGTACCCGCTGCTCGCGCTCCCGGCGGTGCACGGCGGCGGACCCGCTCAGGGCCCGGTCACGATTCGTGCTCCGGTGACGGCTGCGAGTGACCCGCAGGACCCTGGATCGGACGCATGGCGGTCGGTGAGGTGCGTCCTCTCGCCACCCCGGCCTGGAAGCCGGTGAGCATCGAGCGGACGGCGGCTGCGGTGCGGGCCCGCGGTGGGACGGCGGGCGCCTCCTCCTGCTGGGGCTGGGCGGCCGGGGCGCTCCGGGTCCTGCGGACCAGCGGCGTCGGCTTGTCGCTGTCGACCGACGCCGGCCGGTAGGACGACAGCCTGCTCAGCTCGGTCAGCGCCTCCGAGGCCAGCGCCGAGCGGCGTTGCTCGACGTCGGGCGAGAAGGTGACCGCCGCGGGCACCGGTTCCTGCCGGGCCTGCTCCTGAGCCGGGCCGGTGCTCCAGCCACCTGCACGGGCGTGGACGTCCTCGCCCCGGTGCTCGACGGGAGCCGGTCTGGTGTCGGGAGCCTGGTCCGGTCCGCGCTGGGCCGGGATCATCGGCTCGGCGACGGGCGGGGGTGCCGCGTGCCGCGACGGATGCTGCACCGGGTGCTGCGCCGGAGGCGGAGGCGGCGTCTGCGGATGGGCCCGCCTGCCGAACCGGAACCCGGAGCGGTGGCTCCGCGTGGGCAGGACGTTCATCGTGGGCGGTGCACCGGGCATCATCGGGACGTCGGGTGCCGCCTCCTCGGCGACCGGCTCCGGCTCCGGCTCCGGCTCCTCGACGGCGTGCCGACCCCTGCCGCTGTCGAGATGCGTCTCGGCTGACCAGGTCTGGAACTCACCCGACGGGGCGTCCTGCTCCTGGTCGGCGACCGGGGCGGGTTCCGGCTCCTGGGGAGCCTCGGCGACAGGCGCCTCGGCTTCCGGCTGGGCCGCGGGGGATGCCTCGGGCTCCAGCGCGTATCCCTGCGGAGCGGTCGGCTCGGGCTCCAGCTCGAAGGACCGCACCGGCTCGAAGTCCTGCACGGGCTCCGACTCGAAGACCGGCCCGGAGCTCGCCGGGTACTCCGTCGTGGGTTCGGCGACCGGAGGCGTGACCGGGAGGGTGTGCTCCGGGTACGTGGAGGGCGCCTGGTCCGCGACGGGCTCGGCCGGGGTGTCGATGACCCACCCGGAGGCCGGTTCGGCGACGGGGGCCTCGGGCTCGGCCACGGGGGTGGCGTCCCAGGCCGTCGGCTCGGCCTCGGCCGCGCTCACCGGGGCCTGGCTGTCCTGCTGCCAGTCCTGGGCTCCGAAGGCGTCCTCGGTCACGGGCCCGGGCTCGGCCGACCAGGACGGCTCGGCCGGTCCGGTACTCCAGTCCTGCCCTGACGTCCACGCCTGCTCGGTGTCCCAGCCGGCGGTGGCGTCGGGCGTCTCGGCCGGCTGTTCGACCGACCACACCTGCTCGACCGGCTCCTGCTCGGCCTGCGGCTCGACCGGCCACGCCTGCTCGACCGGCTCGGGCTCGGCCTGCTGCTGCCAGGCGGGCTGCTCCGGCTCG
>JAAYAH010000199.1 GCA_012719445.1 Actinomycetales bacterium
CGGGCGGCTGGACGGTCACGCTGACCATGCCCGGCGGCACCAGCATCAGCAGCCTGTGGAACGGCCGGGCCAGCGGCACCAGCGGAACCGTCACCGTCAGCGACGTCGGCTGGAACGCCAACGGCGGCTCCTTCGGCTTCGTCGCCAACGGCAGCGGCACCCCCACGGTCAGCTGCTGACACCTGACCGCACGATCGCACCACAGGTGCCGGGGACGGGGACCCCCGGCACCTGTGGTGCGTCGGCCTACAGCCGACGCTGCCACTCGACCACGAGGTCGATCGCCTCGGCCGCCACCTCGGGTGCGCACGCGAACGACAGGCGCGCCCAGTCACGCCCCGCGACGCCGTCGAAGTCGGTGCCGGGGGTGAGCGCGACCCCCGCCTCGTCGAGCAGGCGCTCGCACCAGGTCACCGAGTCGAGACCGGTCGGCGAGATGTCCGCGTACACGTAGAAGGCGCCCTCCGCCGGGGCGACACGTGGCCAGCCCAGGTCGGGCAGCCGGTCGAGCACCGCGGCCCGGGACGCCGCGTACCGCTCGACGCTGGTCCGGGCCCAGGCATACCCGGCGTCGTCGAAGGCGGCCACCGCGGCGTGCTGGGCCAGCGTCGGGGGGCAGAGCGCCAGGTTTCCCGCCAGCGCGTCGACCGGGGCGACGAGGTCGTCCGGCAGCACCAACCAGCCCAGCCGCCAGCCGGTCATCCCCCAGTACTTGGAGAACGAGTTGACGACCACCGCCCCGCTCGCCCCGGCCGTCGCCGCGGTCGGCGCCCCGGCCGGTCCCGGGCCCGCACCGGCGTCGGGGTAGGTGATCCCGTGGTAGATCTCGTCGCTGATCAGGCGGACGTCGTGCTCGGAGCACCAGGCCACCAGCGCGTCCATCGCCGCGGGGTTCACCAGCGTGCCCGTGGGGTTCGCCGGGCCGGCCACCACGAGACCCGCTATCGGCCGGTCCAGGGCGTCGAGCTGTGCCACGGTCGGCTGGTAACGCGTCTCCGGTCCGCAGGCCAGCTCCACGACCTCGCAGCCCAGCGCGGTCAGGATGTTCCGGTACGCCGGGTAGCCGGGGCGGGCCAGCGCCACCCGGGCCCCGACGTCGAAGGCGGCAAGGAAGGTCAGCAGGAACCCGCCGGAGGACCCCGTGGTCACCGCGACCGACCCGGGATCGACCTCGACCCCGTACCAGCGGCGGTAGTGCTCCGCGATCTCCACGCGCAGTCCCGGCACCCCTGCGGCCTCGGTGTAGCCGAGATCGCCGTCGGCCAGGAGGTCCCGGGCCCGTCGACGGACGACGTCCGGCGCCCCGCCGGACGGCTCACCTGCCCCCAGGTTCAACACCCGTTGACCGGCGGCACGCCGGGCGTTGGCCGCCGCGATGATCTCCATGACGGCGAACGGGGGGACCTGCGACCTGGCCGCGACCTTCATGCCACCATCCTGCCCCCACGATCTCCCCGGGACCGCCCCGCCGGCCCACCCCGCCTGCTTCACTGATCGCCATGGACACCCCCACGACCATCTCGGTGATCGCGCTCCTCGTCGCGGTCGTGGCACTGGTCACGGCGAGGAGGACCGGTCCCGGACCGACGACGTCCCCACTCGACGCCGAGCGGCTGGCCGTGCTCGAACGCCAGCAGCGCGTGATCCTGGAGCGTCTCCGCGCCGTCGCCCCCGCCGCCGGAGCGATCGGCCTGGTCGGCTCGGCCGCGGGTGCCGAGCCGGACCTGCCCGAGGTGCTCGACCTGCTCGTCCGCGGCCAGAAGATCCAGGCCGTCAAGGCCTACCGGGAGGCGACGGGCCTCGGGCTCAAGGAGTCGAAGGACGCCGTCGAGGAACTCGCCCGCCGTCACGGCCTGTCGTCGCGCTGACGAGAGCCGACGGGTCCGCGAGCAACCGGCTCACGCGGTCGGCGTCCATCGGCCGGGCGAAGTAGAAGCCCTGCGCCAACCGGTAACCGATCCGGTACAGGTGCTCGGCCTGCTCCGCGGTCTCGACCCCCTCCGCGATGGCCTCGAGCCCCAGCCCCTCGGCGATCTGGATCAGAGCGGATGCGATCACGCCGCCCGACGAGCTGGTGGTGATGTCGTCGACGAAGGACTTGTCCACCTTGAGCGCGTCGACCGGCACGTTCTGGAGCAGGCCGAGGGAGGAGTGTCCGGTGCCGAAGTCGTCGAGGGCGACGGTCACCCCGAACCCGGTGAGGACGGTGAGCTCGCTGATCGCGCGGTCGTTGTCGAACAGGGCCGTCTCGGTGACCTCCACCGCGAGCCGGTCCGGCGGCAGCCCGGTCTCCCGCAGGCAGCCGAGGAGGACCTCGGCGAACCCCGGCTCCTGGATCTGCAGGGCGGAGATGTTGACGCCGATCCTCCAGTCCGGGGCGGGGCCCTGGGCCTGCAACCACCGGACCGCCTGTTCGCAGGCCTCCCGGAGGATCCACGCCCCGAGGGGTCCGATCAGCCCGGTCCGTTCCGCGATCGGGATGAAGACGCCGGGGGGCACCTCCCCCCGGCCGGGGTGCCGCCAGCGGACCAGGGCCTCGAACCCCATGACCTGACCATCGGGCAGCCTCACCAACGGCTGGTAGACCAGGTGGAACTCCCCGCGCTCCAGCCCCGCCCTCAGGTCGGCGCTGATCCGGTCGCGCTCGGCCGCCTCCCGCTCCAGGTGCGGCTCGTAGCACATGACCCGCCCCTTGCCGCTCCCCTTGGCCGCGTACATGGCCAGGTCGGCCCGGTGCAGCAGCTCCGACGGCCGGTCCCCGGGAGCGGCCTCGGCCAGGCCGATGCTCACCCCGACGGTGATGTCCTGACCGTTGGCGGTGATCGAGCGGCCCAGGACGGCCGTGACCCGGCCGAGCGCCCGCCTCGCCGTCTGCACGTCGACCCCGCACAGCAGCAGCGCGAACTCGTCACCCCCCAGCCTGGCCACGGTGTCGTCCGGCCCCGTGCACTCGCGGAGCCGCCGCGCCACGGCCACCAGCACCTCGTCGCCGGCGAGGTGCCCGTACCGGTCGTTCACGATCTTGAAGTCGTCGACGTCGACGAGCGCCAGGGTGACCGAGCCGCACCTGTCGAGCGCGCGGGCGACCCGTTCCCGGAACAGGTGCCGGTTGGTGAGCCCGGTGAGCGGGTCGTGGGTGGCCAGGTGGGCCAGTTGCTCCTGGGCCTGGCGCAGCTCCAGCATGTTGGCGTCGAGCTGCTGCAGCAGGCGGGCGTTCTCCCGCAGCGCGAAGACCTGGCGGAGCACCACCACCGCGGTGAGTGCGACCACGCCCACCGCCACCACCAGGGACTCGGTACTTCCGTCCCTGGTGCACAGCAGGAGCCCGTCGGTGGCGGCGACCGCCAGGTAGGGGATGAGGCTGAACCTCCGCTGCCGCGGATCGGGCACCCGCTCGCCCCGACGGACGGCGTACCGCTGGTACTCGGCGCCGAGCGTGAGCGCCAGCGCTGTCAGCGGGTAGCCGATCAGCGTCATGTTGAGGTCCTGGCGGTCGGGCAGCAGGGGCGACAGGGCACCCTCGACGACCCCGACGCCACAGGCCAGGGAGAGGATCTTGAGCGCGCGCGGGTTAACCGGGCCCGGGCCGGTCAGGGCCACCTTCGTCAGGCCCAGGATGACGAACGCCCCGATCAGCACGACCAGGAACGCCCACACATCCGAGCCTGCCGTCGTGCGCCACGTGGTGATGTGCCGGAAGGCCAGGTGCCACATGAACAGCGCGGTCGTGACGAGGACGATGAGGCTGTCCAGCCGGAACCGACTCGGGTCCTGGCGCGCCCTCGCCCGCAGGCCCGGCAGCCGCAGCACGGTCCAGATCGCCACGAGTACCCCGACGCCGTACAGACCGAGGGTGGCCACCGACATCCGCTGGGTCGGCGCCCCGGGGCCGAGGAGCGCATCCCGGGTGTGGACGGCGAGGGCGAGCAGCAGGGCCCCGGTGGCGAGCGTGAACCCGAACCAGAACCTCGCGGCGCCCGGCGAGATCCCCTCGGTCCGGCTCGCCCGCCAGCACGCCAGCACCGGAAGGCAGGCGCTGGTGACCGTCAGCGCCCAGCCGAGCGCCGGCGAACCCCACGGCGCACGCAGCTCGGTCAGGAACCAGACGACCGCGGCGACGGCCAGGACGAGGGAGCACGCGGACAGCCGACCGAACGGCCTGCCCGCGCCGCTCCCCGGGGACTCGGCCGCGGACAGGCTCCCGGCGAGTCGTGGTCGCCTCCGCCCCCTGCCCATCCGCGAGATCCGTCCCTCCTCGACCCAGGCCTTCCCGTCGTGCGAGGTTCAGACCCGTAGCGTTATCGGCGCCCGCAGGCGAGGGCTGAACACACACCTCACGCGCGGACCCGCTTCTGCCGCGAAGGCACGGGAAAAGCCGGGGGGACGGCCCATTGGTCCGCCGAGAGACAAGATGCCTGTTCAGTGACGTGCTGCGGTGATTGTACCGTCACACAGTGGTGAATAAGGAATACGTACCGGAAACTCAATCGACGGTCGAACAGCCAGCAAGACGACATATCTGCTCATTCCCCGCAGCCGGTGAAGGTCTCCGTCTCACGGAGCCACGGCGGCGGGCTCCCGGTGCGGCCGGCCCCCGGCCGGGGCCGAAGGTGGTCAACGCCCTGCAGTCCCAGGTCTCCCGGCTGCGCCGGCTGCTGGCCGAGGGCGGCGATGTCGTCGTCGAGCGCCATGCGGCGGGGTACCTGCTGGCGATCGACCCCGAGGACGTCGACGCCCACCGGTTCACCCGGCTGGCCGCGGAGGGACGGCGGGCGCTGGACGCGGACGAGCCCGCCGAGGCGGCCGCGGCCCCGGTCGTCGCCCGGGTCACGGGTGGACGTGGACGACGAAGTCCTCCGTGATCGTCCGCCCCGACACGGTGAGGGTCGCCGTGATCGTTGCCACCCCGGGGTTCCGGGTGCGCAGGATCCCGGCGCCGTCGACGGCCACCACCTCGGGGCGGTTGCTGCGGTAGCCGACGCGCAGCTCCGCCGGGAGCCCGCCGGTCCCACCGCCGGGGTGCGCACCGGCGCCGGCGTCTCGGGTGCGTCCGCCGTCACCGGCCGCCGCCGTGCCGGTGAACCCGAGCAGGCTCTCGTCGTCCATGGCCACGGTGGGCCGCGGGTCGACGACGACGCCCCGCGGATAGCTGATCCGCCCGGCGATCCCCCGCACCGGGTCGTCACCCTGGCGGGGGGTCACCGTGAGCACCTTCGGCAGCGGCGTCCAGGTCCCGGTCACCGTCAGCGTCGCCCGCTGCCGGACGTCCTCCGCGGCGCTGGAGTCGCCGACCCGCAACTGGTACCGGCCGCCGTCGATCCGGAACCGCCCGGCCTGCTCGTCGAAGAAGGCCAGCTCGGTCGCCGGGAGGGTGAACTCCACCGTCGTGCTCCGTCCGGGGTCGATCGCGACCTGCCGGAACCGGCGCAGCCGGGCGAGGGGACGCTGGTCCGACGCGGGCGCCCCCGGGGTGGACACGTAGAGCTGGACGGCGTCGCGTCCGGCGACGTCCCCGGAGTTCGTCACCCGCACCCGGACCGTCACCGACTCGTCCGGGGCGATCCGGGACCTGTCCAGCGTCAGCTCCGAGTACCGGAAGGTGGTGTAGCTCAGCCCGTGCCCGAAGGGGTACGTGGGCTCGCCACGGAAGTACTGGTAGGTGCGTCCCGGCCTCGCCCCCGACCCGCGCAGGCGGTAGTCGGTGATCTCGGGGAGCTGACCGGTGTCCCGGTACCAGGTGAACGGCAGGTGACCGCTGGGGTTGACCCGGCCGAGCAGCACGTCGGCCAGGCTCTCCCCGGAGCGCTGCCCGTTGTAGGAGCTCCACAGCAGCGCCGGCACCTCCGGCTCGATCCGGGTGAGGTCGACCGGGCCGATGGTCTCCAGGGCGACGACCGTCCGCGGGTTGAGCTCCGCGACGGCGCGGACCAGCTCGACCTGACCGCCGGGGAGGTCGAGGGAGGTGCGGTCGCTGGCCTCCTCCGCCACGGAGCGGTCGGTCGCCGCGTGGACGACGACGGCGTCGGCGTCCCTCACCGCGGCCAGGGTCTCCTCGTCGATCCCGCTGCCGGTCGTGCCCGGCAGGCAGGTCACCGTCGCCGCGGGGTTCATCCCCCTGACCGCGGTGGTGATCCCCGCGCACGGGGTGACCGTCCGCTCCCTCGCCGCGCTCCCCTGGAGGCTGGAGTACCCGCCGAAGAAGCCCTCCGTCCGGTTCGCCGAGGGGCCGACCACGGCGACCGCGTAGGCCCCGGTCGCCGGGATCCGGAGCGGCAGCAGCGGCCGCGACTCCTCGCGCCCGTCCTCGGCCGCGCCGCCGACCGGGGCGTTCTTCAGGCCGACCGGGGCGTTCTTCAGCAGGACGAGGCTCCGTGCCCCGGCCTCCCTGGCCATGGCCAGCCGTTCCGGGGTCTGGGTGACCGCGTCGTTGGCGTCGGAGTTCCGCCACGAGCCGGGAGCCACCCGGGACCTCGCCCGGGTGACCCACGGAACGTCCTCGGCGTCGTCGAACTCGCCGAGCCGGATCCTGGTGGTGAACAGGCGCACCAGGGCGGCGTCCAGGTCGTGCTCGGTCATGGTGCCGTCCGGGGTGGTGAACCCCCCGGCCAGCGCCTGCGGGAGGGTGTTCGCGAAGTGATGGTCGTCGTGGTAGCCCAGGTTGCAGTTGAGGTCCTCCCCCGCAGCGAGGGCCGCGGCGTTCCGCCCGACGTGGTCGAGGGGTGCGTCCGCCCAGGGCGGCTGCCACCGGTGCCCCGCCTGGAGCTGGTACACCGCGTCGCAGTCGGACACGAAGTAGCCGTCGAAGCCCCAGGTGCGCCGGGCCAGGGTGGTCATCAGGAAGGGGCTCGCCGCGGCCGGCTCACCGTTGACCCGGTTGTAGGCGCTCATGATCGAGGCCGGGGACGCCGCGGCGACGACGTCACGGAACTGGGCGGTGTAGTACTCGCGCAGGTCGCGCTGGTCGACGTCGGAGGAGCCGTCGAGCCGGTTCACCTCGCTGTTGTTCGCCGCGTAGTGCTTGAGGGTGGTCGCGGTCTTCAGGTGGCCCCCTCCCTGCGGCAGGGGCCTGCCCGCCCGGTCCCTGCCCTCCATGCCGTCGACGAACCCGGCCGCCATGACGGCGGTGAGGTGGGGGTCCTCGCCGAAGGTCTCGTCGGTGCGACCCCAGCGCGGGTCGCGGGCGAGGTTCACCGTCGGGGAGAAGAACGTCAGGTCCAGGGAGTTGTCCCGCACGACCTCCCGCGCCTCGTCGGAGATCATCGTGGCCTCCCGGTACACCAGGTCCGGGTCCCAGGACGACGCCAGGGACAGGCTCACCGGGTAGATCGTGGTGTTGACGAGGTCGGGAGGGTTCTCGCCGTGGTTCGTCTGCTCGCGGGCGACGCCGTGGGCGGCCTCGTTCCACCAGCCGTAGGCGCGGACCCCGAGCCGCGGGATCGCGGCCGCCTGGCTGGTGACCAGTTGGGACGCCTTCTCCGCCACCGTCATCCGGGAGACCAGGTCGGCCGCCCGCTCGGCCGGGGAGTACCCGGGGTCCCGGTACACCGCATCCCCGGGAGCCTCGGGTCCCGCGGATCCGCGCCAGAGCACGGTCGCCAGGACGCCTCCGCAGACGAGGACGGCGGCCACGCCGAGCACCGTCCACCTGCGCCTGTTCGGTGTCACCACAGTCAAGCCCTATCACGGAACAGCCAAGGCGGTATCCGGTAATCACCTCGAAATGTTTCGATCCTCGCCCCTCGACCCGACCACCCCCGAGGCGACCGCGAGGCTCCGGACACTGGTCCATCCGGGTGAAACCGCCGATTCCCTCCAGACAGATCATCACGCGACGAGATAAGACAGATCCGTCACGCCATGACGAAGCCCGGCCAGCCGGTAGGTATCGCCGACTTCGGAACGGCAGGGGGCCGACCACGAGGGAGCAGTCGACAGCAGAAGCCGGAGTGCAGCCATGAACGCCGTCCGCGTGCAACTCGCGCCGCCCCTGCAGGACCCAGCCCGACTCACGACCGAGCACCACCCGTGGTGTGTCCACCACAGCCCCAGGGGATGCCTGGGTACGGCGATGGACGTCCCCGGAAGCAAGATCACGGTGTGGTTGTCCGCACCGACCCCGGACGATCCGCGCCTCATCGTGGACGGACCGGGCGGTGTCGTCGAGATCCCCGTCGAACCGTGAGCGGTGTCGTCGAGATCCCCGTCGAACCGTGAGGGGCTGCCTCTCCTGGGCACCGGGACGCGTCGTCACCGCTGCCGTTCCGGCAGGGTCACGGTCCGGTGGTCCGGTGTCCGCAGGCCTAGGTCAGCCGGACGACCAGGGGGTAGGCGCTGCCGGATTCCCGTACGGCGGCGACTCGCCCATGACCCTCGGCCTGTTCCACGAGGTGACCTACGTCTGGCTCCGGCAGACCGACGCCCGCGACGAGATCGTTGAACGGTACGTCCGTACCACGTGAGCCGAACCTGGCGAGCGCCGCGAGGAGGACTCTCTCCATGGTGCTGCTATCGGCCGGAGCGGCCACGGAGTGAAGTCGCTCCGGCGACCAGGGTCGTTCACAGGATACGCACAGTGACGGCCGTGCCTGCTCGTCGGTCGGAACGCGTCAGGCCGCCGCGGGGTCGGGCTGGTGGATGCCGAAGGTGTTGCCCTCGGTGTCGAGGTAGTAGCCCTGCCACGCCATCCCCGGCAGCGCCGTCTTCGGCAGCGCGACCAGACCGCCGGCGTCGAGGATGCGCCGCTCCGTCTCGTCGTAGTCCTCCACCCCCACGGTGCACACGTAGCCGTTCGTGCCCTGTTCCGGAGCCGATGCGGGGACCGGACGCGGCAGGAGACCGCCGTCGATGCCCGGCTGATCCGCCGGACCGGTGGTGATCCCCCAGTAGGTCGCCCCGACGTACTGGCTGAAGTCCTCGTAGGCCCAGCCGAAGACCGCGGCGTAGAAGGCCTTGGCCCGCTCCACGTCGTCCGCCTGGATCTCGAAGTGCAGGACTCGGGACATGAGGTCTCCTCGGCTCGGCTCGGCGCACCCGCCCGGCCCGGAGGCACCGGCCGGGCGGCACCCGGCCCGGCCGCGGCTCGCCTGCGGACCGCCGTCGGCGATCGCTGCCGACTGGAACCAGGACTACGCCACGGACGACGCTCCCGCGACCCGACGTCCCGCCCGGCGGCACCCGGGCGTTGCTAGACCTTCAGGTCGCGCCGGTGGAAGCAGACCGTCCCGGCCGCGACCAACGCGACGGCGACGGCGAGCAGCAGGACCAGCGGGACCAGGCGGAACTCGGCCGCGGGGACGCCGGGCACGTGGGTGAACGGCGAGAGGTTCAGCGCGGCCTGCGGCAGGTCGAGGATGGCGCCCAACTGACCGACGACCAGCGCCCCGACCAGGGCCGCCCAGCCGAGGGCCGCCGAGGCTCGCGGCACCGCGCCGAACCCCGCCACCGCGAGCGCACCCACGACCAGGACGGCGGGGATCTGCACGGCCGCAGCACCGAGGAAGCTCCCCAGCCCGCCGCCGAGGTCGCCCGTCGCGATGCCGTAGGCGAGGCCGCCGGTGAGGCCGGCCAGCAGCAGCAGACCGACCGTGCCCGCGGCGGCGAGCAGGGCGTGGGTGGAGATCCACCGGATCCGGCCGACCGCCGTCCCCAGGGTCGGCTCCAGCAGCCCCTGCGCCTCCTCGACCCGCATCCGCAGCAGCACCTGCACCGTGTACCCGGCGACGAGCAGTCCGAGGAAGCTCGTCATCAGCGCGACGTAGGAGTCCACCAGGGTGCCGCCCATGCTCTCCAGGTAGGTCACGAAGTCCTCGCTGGCGTCGGAGAAGTCGTCGATCCCCTCCCCCACGGCGCCGAAGGCCGCCGCCACCGGGAGCACCGCGACGGACCAGGCCAGCAGCGGTCCCCGCTGCATCCGCCAGGCCAGGCCGAGCGGACCGCGGAGCGTACGCGGTGCCCTGGCGGGGCCGGGCCGGGTGGGGACGAGACCAGCGCCCAGGTCGCGTCGCGCGTTCAGCACGAACGCCGTGACCGCGAGCACGGTGAAGGTCACCGCGAACAGCCAGAGGACAGACCAGTTGTCCTGGTGGAAGGCCCGGATCTGCTGCCCCCACCCCAGCGGGGACAGCCACGACGGCCAGGCGCTGCGCACCTCGACGCCGCTGGGCGCCACCGTGCCCGAGGCGTCCCCGATCGCCCGGAGCAGGAAGGATCCCCCGAGGACGGCGGCGGCCAGCCCGACGGCGCCCCGCTGGCTCTCCGAGACCTGCGCGGTGACGGCGACGAGAGCGGCGAACACCGCGGCGACGGCCCCGGTCGCGGCCCCCGCCGCGATCGACCCCGGTACCGGCAGACCGTGCACCAGCAACGCGACGGTGACCGCGACGGCGACGGCGAGGCTCGCCCCGCAGGCGACCCCGAGGGCCGCGGCGAGCCGGGCCTGGCGGCCGACGACGGTGGACTCCAGGAGCTCCGCGCGCCCGGTCTCCTCGTCCTGCCTGGTGTGACGCGCCACGATCTGCATGGACATGATCGACGCGAGGACGGCGATCCGCCAGAACATCTCCACCATCGTCATCGCACCGATGCTGGTACCGGACGCGGGACCGTCGAAGGCCCGGGAGATCCGGTTCGCGGCCCCGAACGCCACCGTCGTCACCCGCTCCTGCGCCTCCTCCCCGTAGAGCGCGACGACCCCGGTGACGGTCAGCCAGACCACCGCGGCGATGCTGCCGATCCACACCAGCAGGAGCACCCGGTCACGGCGCAGGGTGTGCCGGACCAGACGCCCGGTTCCGGTGAGGGCTGCGGGGAACCCGCCGGCAGGTGTCGGGGTCACCTGGCACCCCCGTTCTCGCCGTAGTGGCGCAGGAACAGCTCCTCCAGCGCCGGTGGGGTGCTGGTCAGGGCGCTCACCCCGAAGCCCAGCAGGTGCCGCAGCACGCCGTCCAGGTACGCGCCGTCCACCTCGCACCGGGCCGTGAGACCGGCGACCGTGACGCCGTCGACGCCCGGCAGGCTCCCCAGTCCCGTGACCGGCCGCGCGGTGCGGACCTCCACGTCCGTGCGGCTGAGGTGCCGCAGGTCGTCGAGGGTCCCCGACTCCACCACCCGACCGGCCCGGATGATGCTCACCCGGTCGCACAGCGCCTCGGCCTCGGCGAGGATGTGGCTGGACAGCAGCACCGTCCGCCCCTCCCGCTGCCGCTCCCGCACGACATCGCGGAACACCGCCTCCATCAACGGGTCGAGGCCCGAGGTGGGCTCGTCGAGGACGAACAGCTCGACGTCCGAGGCGAAGGCGGCGACCAGGGCCACCTTCTGCCGGTTCCCCTTGGAGTAGGTGCGACAGCGCTTGGTGGGGTCGAGCTGGAACCGCTCCAGGAGGTCGGAGCGCAGCCCTTCCTCGAGCCCGCCCCTGAGGTCCGCGAGCAGGTCGACGGCCTCACCCCCGGACAGGTTGGGCCACAGGCTGACGTCCCCGGGGACGTAGGCGAGTCGCCGGTGCAGGGCGACGGCGTCCCGCCGCGGGTGCCCGCCCAGCACGCTGACCGTCCCCGCGTCGTGACGGAGCAGCCCGAGCAGGATCCGGATGGCGGTGGACTTGCCCGCCCCGTTGGGGCCGAGCACCCCGTGCACCTCCCCCGGCGCGATCTGCAGGTCCAGCCCGTCGAGGGCGAGGGTCCGCCCGAACCGCTTGACCAGCCCGGCGACCTCGATCACGGCAGCCACCATGCCCTCCCCACGGACATCCACTAGTTGATACTGACTCTCAATTGAAAGTAGCTGTCATGACAGACGCTGTCAACTGACGGTAGCCTTCAGGTTCTGCCGCTGCCGGGGGGATGGTCGGGAGGTGCACATGGTCGATCCGATGGGACTGCGGGAGCGCAAGCGGCTGGCCACCATGCGACGCATCCAGGAGGCGGCCCTCGACCTCTTCGACGAGCACGGGTACGGCCAGGTGACCATCGAGCGGATCGCCGAGCGGGCCGAGGTCTCGGCCAGCACGGTCTACCGCTACTTCGGCACCAAGGAGCAACTCGTCCTGTCCGACGAGTACGACCCGATGGCGTTCGAGTTCATCGCCAGGGAACTGAGGTCAGCCCCTTTCCTGGAGGCCGTCCGCCTGGCGACGATGACCGTCCTGCAGCAGCAGATGGGGGCCGACCGTGAGCACACCATGCGCCGGCTCCGGTACATCTTCAGCGAGCCCACGATCCTGGCCGGCATGCTCGCCGAGACCGAGGAGATGATCCAGTTGGCGGTGGAACTGCTCGCGCCGCAGCTCGGTCGCTCCGCGGACGACCTGGAGGTGCAGGTCGCGGTCTCCGCACTGATCCACGCGGTGATGACGACGATCCTGGCCTGGTACCGAGCCGGTCCGTCTGCTCCCATCCAGCCCTTCCTGGAGACCACATTCCGGGTGCTGGAGTCGGGACTGCACCTGGAACCGACCTCCCCCGCCCCCCGGGCACAGCGCCCACCCGACCAGGGACCCGCCGACCGCTGAGCCCGGCATCGACCGGCGTCGTCACCCGTACCTCCACGGCAGAACGGTGCGATCGCTTCTTTGTCGTCGACTCGTTCAGTTCACGAACGGGGAAAGCTAATCCCACGAAGCACACCTCGAAGAAATGCCCGTCCCCCGAGGGGTATTTCCCGAGATCACCGACGAGCCGGTCAGGAATTGCTCACCATGATTCCGTTGACTTGATGTTATACGGGTAATACGTTGCGATGGCCACGTGGTGAGCAGTGGAGACGTCATCGACGAGCTCCTGAGTGCCACATGCAGGGAGGGGCATCATGTTCTCACGTCGAACGACTCTGCCCGGATTCCTCGGGGCCGCCTTCGCGGCCACCCTTTTCGGCGCGACCGGCCTCCTCGCCGTTGCGACCGGGGCCGAGGCGCAGGCACCGACGTGTGCGAACCCCACGATCACCGGAACAGCCGGTGGAGATGTCATCTTCAGCCCGGCCGGAGCCGACGTCATCGTCACCCTCGGCGGGGACGATCTCGTGTTCGGCGACGGCGACGACACGGTCTGCCTCGGAGCCGGAGCGGACGTCTACGTCGGCAGCGCTGACGTGGACGTCGTCGACGGAGGAGCCGGTGCGGACATCATCGAGGGCGGCGGTGGTGCCGACCGGCTCTTCGGAGGGGCCGGCGCCGACGCCGTCGACGGAGGTGCCGGTGACGACGTGGTCGAGGGCGACGACGCGCACGACGTCCTCGACGGCGGAGCCGGAGCCGACACGATCAGCGGTGGCGCGGGACCGGACGCCATCTCCGGGGGCGCCGGAGCCGACGTCATCACCGGTGATGCGGGCGCGGACACGGTCACCGGTGACGCGGGCGCGGACAGCGTCAGCGGGAACGCCGGACCCGACACGCTCAACGGGAACGCAGGTGCCGACACCGTCCTGGGCGGTGCGGGTGCCGACACGGTGAGCGGTGGAGACGGAGCGGACACCCTCAGGGGAGGTGCCGGAGCGGATGCCCTCGACGGTGGAGCCGGGGCCGACAGCGTCTCCGGTGGCAACGCCGCCGACACGATCGAGGGCGGGACGGGGATCGACACCCTCAACGGCAACGCCGGGAACGACACCCTCACCGACCAGGCCGGAGCGACGGACGCGGGCGACGGCGGTGCCGGCGCGGCCGACCGGTGCTCCAGCACCATCGAGACCCGGGTGAACTGCGAGATCATCACCTGACCCGGCTCGACAGCGACCAGGGCCCGGAGCCACCGGCCGTCGAGCCGACGCCGAGCCCATCCCCGACATCGCCGACCGGTCAAGCCGCCGTCGGCCGGTGATGTCAACGGCCGCCCCGGATCGCCTCGCGCATCCGGGGCGGCCGTCCGGACGACGGACCGGAAGCCGAAGGACCGACAGGAACCGCCTTCTCCCGCAGGCACCGGCCTCTCCCGCAGGCACCGGCTCAGGACGGCACGGACCTCCGGGACGCCCGTGGCACCTCGGGCGGCACCGGCAGGGCCACCCGGGGAGGCGACACGGCGTCGGCCCACGGGCTTCCCTCGACGAGGCATCCCCTGTCGCCGGCAGGGACCGGCCGGGAGAACAGGAATCCCTGGCCGTACCGGCATCTCAGCTCGCGGAGGTAGTCGCACTGGGCCCTGGTCTCGATCCCCTCCGCGATCACGTCCAGGCCGAGGTTGGCGGCCATCAGGACGATGGTGCGCACCAGCTCACGGCTGGTGGCCGCCCCGTCGATCCCGGCGACGAAGGACCGGTCGATCTTGAGGGCGTCGATCGGGAGGTTGTGCAGCGCGTCGAGGGACGAGTAGCCGGTCCCGAAGTCGTCGATGTGCAGCTCGACGCCCAGGTCGTGGAGGTCGGCGAGCTTGGCCCTGGCCAGTTCGGCGTCGTGCATGACCACCCCCTCGGTGATCTCGAGCACCAGGCGCCCCGGAGGGATCCGGTGCCGCCGCAGGGCGTCCGCGACCTCCGCGAGCAGCGGCTGCCGCCAGAACTGCCGGTTGGAGATGTTGACGCTCACCCGGAGGTCCTCCGCCCCCGCCACGGTGGACCGCCACACCTGCAGCTGCCCGCACGCCTGTTCGAGCATCCACCGACCGATCGGCACCGACAGCCCGCACTCCTCGGCGATCTGCAGGAACTCCGCGGGCTGCACGAGCCCCCTGCCCGGATGCCGCCACCGGATCAGCGCCTCGCAGGACGCGGACCGGCCGTCGTCCAGGTCGACGATGGGCTGGAAGTGCGCCTCCAGCTCGCCGGCGTCGAGCGCCTGGCGCAGCTCGCCCTGCGTCCGCAACCGGAGCAGGGCCCGCTCGCGCATGGTCGGATGGAAGATCGCGTGCGTGCCCTTCTCCCGCGACTTCGCCCAGTACATCGCGGCGTCGGCGTCACGGAGGATGTCGATGGCGTCCTCGTACTCCGGCACGCCGACGGCCACCCCGATGCTCACCGAGATGGCGACCTCCTCGCCGTCCAGGGTGTACGGCCGGGACACGCTGGCCTGCAGCCGCTCGGCGATCAGGATCGCACCCTCGGCGTCACCGGCCTCCTCCAGCAGGATGGCGAACTCGTCGCCGCCGAACCGTGCCGCCGTGTCGACGTCCCGCAGACAGGTCCTGATCCTGGCGGCGACCTCGATCAGGAGCTGGTCGCCGACGAGGTGGCCGAGGCTGTCGTTGACCACCTTGAAGCCGTCGAGGTCGAGCATGAGGACGGCGAACCGGGGGGCTCCGCGTCGGGTGTGCAGCACCGCCTGCCGGAGCCGGTCGAGGAACAGGGCCCGGTTGGGCAGGTCGGTGAGCTCGTCGTAGAGCGCTGCGTGCCGGAGCTGCTCCTCCTGCTCGCGCAGCGACTGCATCATGTCCCGGTGCTCGAGGGCGACGGTGAGCAGCGCGGCCCACTGGTTCATGGTCTCCCGGCCCGTCGGCAGGTCGGCCTCCAGCCTGCCGACGAGGGAGAGCCAGCCCCGGTCCCTGCCCCGCACCCGCAGCGGCGCGACGTAGCAGAACAGGTCGTCGTCGAGGTCGGCCAGGTCGACGAGCTCCTGGGGCGGGAACGCGCGGGTGGTGACGGGGCCGGGCTCCTGCCGCTGCCGCGCGCCGTCCCGGTCGAAGCTCGCGACGACGGCGAGCCGGTCCTGCCCCGCCGCCCCCACCCCGCCCGGCCACAGGCCGAGGCATCCGGCACGGGCATCGGTGTGCCGGAGCCAGGCGAGGGTCCTGGGATCCTCACGGTCCGAGCCGAGCAGGTGCACGCTCAGCGTGTACTGCTCGACCAGGGTCTCCACGAAGCGGTTCGTGTCGGTCCGCTGGGCCCTGGCGTCGGCCTGGGACAGCCCGATGGAGAGCCCTCGTACCGCGGCCTCGACCCTCTCCGCGACCGACCTGTCCGCCCGGTACCGGGGCGAGGCGACGAGGTTGCGACCGTAGGCATGGAGGCAGTGGATCAGGCGGGTGAGCCGTTCCGGGTCCCCGGAGAGACGTTCCAGGCCCTCGAAGGTGGCGCGGAGCTCCGGTTGCGGGGACCCGTCGCTGCCGCGCGCCGCCCGGTCGAGGACGTCGACGAGGGTCCGCGCGGCGACACGGACGGCGCCCGCGTCCCGCACCCGCTCGATCCGGCCGTGGCAGAGGATGCCGGTCATCTGCTCCGCGAGCTCGTCGGCCGAGCAGGCGCCGGACGGATGGGAGAGGTCGTCCAGGACCAGTGCCGGAGGGCAGCCGCAGGACTCGCGGACCACGAGCTCGGTCGGCATGAGGTGCGGGCCCGGCGCGGTGGGGCGGCCCTCGACGAGGTCGACGAGCAGCTCGACCGCCCGGACCCCGATCTCCCGGATCGGCTGGCGCACGCTGGACAGGCTCGGCGTCTGGTGCGCGGCGACGGCGGAGTCGTCGAACCCGATGACGGCCAGGTCGCGCGGTACCTCGTAGCCGGCCTCGACGAGGGTCCGCATGATCCCGACGGCGTTCAGGTCCGTGCCGGCGATCAGGGCGGTCGCGGGCATCCCGTCGCGGATCAGGAACCGGGCGGCGTCCGTTCCGCCGCGGAGCACGTTGCTCCCGCTCTCGTAGAAGAGCGCGGGGTCCGGTGTGATGCCGAGGTCGCGGAGTGCCTGCCGGTAGGCGGCGTGACGCTCACGGATGTCCCGCTGCACCAGGTGGCCGGCGAAGGCGATCCTGCGGTGCCCGTGGTCGACGAGGTGTCGCACCGCGGCGGTGATCCCGCTGCCGTTGTCGGGCAGCACGGCCGGGCACGCGAATCCCTCGACGAGGTCGCTCACGGTCACCACCGGCTTGCCGGTACGGCGGAACGCCGAGAGATAGGTGGCGTCGGCCGAGTTCACCGTGACGATCAGCCCCGACACGCGGTCCCAGGCGACCTCGGCGCGCAGCAGCGTGGGGTCGTCGAAGTCGAAGGCGAAGACCCCGGCGTCCATGGTGCGGATGGTGACCAGCCGGCCGCCCACCGCCCGCACCCCGGCGGCGATCCCGCCCAGGAGGGAGCCGCTGTAGTCCCCGCCGAGGGAGGCGGAGACCACTCCGACGGTCGGCCCCATGCGATGCTCACCTCCTCGGACGGGAGCCATCCCGGCACGGCGCCTCTCCCGTCCGGCCGTCGTCGACGCGGAGAGCCCGACATGGGGTGATGGTCGCGCGGTTGGAGAACCTTATCCCTATCCCCCGGCTCCCCGGGTGGAGTCCGGACCCGGCCGCGCCCGGATCGACCCGGTCCGGCAGGGGTACCCCGGGAGAGGCATCCCGTGTGACCGTGGGGGTACGGACAAGACGTCGGGGATCGCCGGTCCGGCGACCCCCGGTGGATCGTCCGACGAGACGGTGAGGACGGGTATGCACGACCACGGCGACGGCGAACAGCGCCACCACGACGAACGTCACGACGCCGGCCGGAGTCACCACGACGCCGCGACCGCCGGTCGGTGGCACCGGATCCGGCACCTGGTCGGGGGGCACTCGCACGACCCGGCCGACCGGACCGACCCCGCCCTGGAGTCGTCGCGGGAGGGCCTCCGGGCACTCTGGATCTCCCTGGTCGCCCTGGGGCTCACCGCCGCTGCCCAGGCCGTCGTGGTCGCGTTCTCCGGCTCGGTTGCGCTGCTCGGGGACACCCTGCACAACCTGGCCGACGCCCTGACGGCCGTCCCGCTGGCCGTCGCCTTCCTCGTCGGTCGCCGTGCCGCGACCCGCCGGTACACCTACGGCTTCGGGAAGGCCGAAGACCTGGCCGGCGTCCTCATCGTCGGGGTCATCGCCGCCTCGGCGGTCCTCGCGGGCTGGACCGCGTTCGGCAGGCTGCTCTCCCCCGAGGCCATGCGCGAGGTGCCGTTCGTCGCCGCCGCCGGCGTGATCGGGTTCGCGGGCAACGAGCTCGTCGCCCGGTACCGGATCCGGGTCGGTCGGCGGATCGGTTCGGCCGCCCTGGTCGCCGACGGCCTGCACGCCAGGACCGACGGATTCACCTCCCTCGCGGTGGTCGCCGCAGCCCTGGGTGCCGCTGCCGGGTGGGACGTCGTCGACCCGCTGGTCGGGCTGGCCATCTCCGTCGCCATCGGCCTCGTCCTCAAGGACGCAGCCAGGGAGATCCATCGCCGGCTGATGGATGCCGTCGATCCCGGCCTCGTCGACGCCGTCGAGCGGGCGCTGCGCGGGGTGGACGGGGTGCTCGACGTCACTCGGGTCCGGATCCGGTGGATCGGGCACCACCTGCACGCCGAGGCCGCCATCGTCGTCGACGCCGGGCTGAGCCTCCTGGACGCCCACCAGCTCTCCGCCGACGCCGAGCACCAGCTCACCCACTCCGTGCCGCATCTCCGCACGGTCACCGTGCACACCGACCCGGCCTGCCACGCCGGGGACCATCACCACGCGGACCTGTCCCACCGACGGCGAGGCCTGGTCGAGGACGGCCGAGGATGACCGGATTACCCGCCGGGGGTACGGCGTTGGGGATGCCGTAGGGAGCGAGGAGACAGGTCCGCGGCCTGCGACGCATGACCGGTACCGACGCCCGGTGCCTCGGCCTGCGGACCCGGGTCGCGGCGGCAACCAAAGCGCTGCAGGCTGTTGCCCTGCACCTGCTGGCGAACCACCGGAACGGCTGTGTGATCGACTGAACCACTGCGTGATCGAGGCCACGGGCACGGACGACGACCTCGTCGAGCCCCGGACGCGGGACGCCTCGGTCGCCATCACCCGGCTCCTTCGGTCCTGACCGTCGACAGCGGTCGGGACCGCCACGCCACGTCGCCGACGGAGGGAAGGACAGCGACATGATCACCACGACGTACACCGTCTCCGGGATGACCTGCGGGCACTGCGTCGCCGCCGTGCAGGAGGAGCTCGGACGACTCGAGGGCGTGGCGGACGTCGACGTCGACCTGGTCTCGGGCGGCCTGTCCGCCGTCCGGGTGAACAGCGCGGCGCCGCTGGACGTCGACCGGGTGCGCGAGGCGGTCGCCGAGGCGGGGTACGAGCTCACCGGCACCGGGGAATGAGCGACGGCGCCCGGCTGACCCGGTACCGGGGAATGAGCGACGGCGCCCGGCTGGCGGGCTTCGCCCTGACGCTGCTGGTCGCCCTCGGAGCCGGGTTCGGCGTCGGCCGGGCCGTCGGGCCGCTGGAGGTCGACGGCCCCCGCTCCGGGACCGTCCCTCCCGGCAGTTCGGTCCCCGGACCGGACGGCCACGGCAGCCCTGGCGGGGGGCACGGGGCTGAGGGCTTCGGGACCGGCGACGACGACGGAGGAGGGATCGGGTGACCGGGCCGATCGAGTTGCAGATCGGGGGGATGACCTGCGCGTCCTGCGCCGCCCGGATCGAGCGGAGGCTCAACCGGATGCCCGGGGTGCAGGCGAGCGTCAACTACGCCACCGAGAAGGCCAGCGTGCTGCTGCCCGACGGGGTGACCGCCGCGGACGCCGTCGCGACCGTCGAGGCCACCGGGTACTCGGCCCGGCTCAGGCATCCCGAGCCGCCGCCGTTCCCCGACGACGGGCCCGAGGCGGCGGGCGACGGCTCGCCGGAGGGACGCGTCGAGGGCTCGGCACCCGACGCAGCCGGTGCCGACGAGCTCGCGGCGCTGCGGAACCGGCTGACGATCTCCGCCCTGCTCACCGTGCCGGTCGTCGTCCTGGCGATGATCCCGCCGCTGCAGTTCACCCACTGGCAGTGGCTGTCGCTGACCCTCGCGGCACCCGTCGTGGTCTGGGGCGCGCTGCCGTTCCACCGGGCAGCCCTGGTCAACGCCCGGCACGCGGCCGCGACCATGGACACCCTGATCAGCGTCGGGGTGCTCGCGGCGTTCGGCTGGTCCCTGTACGCCCTGTTCCTCGGCGGAGCAGGGGACCCCGGCATGCGGATGGTCTTCCGGCTGATCCCCCGACGGGCCGCGGGCGGGCACGAGATCTACCTCGAGGTCGCCGCGGCGGTCACCGTCTTCATCCTGGCCGGCCGTTACGCCGAGGCCAGGGCCAAGGGCCGCTCCGGTGCCGCCCTGCGCGCACTGCTGGAGCTGGGGGCCAAGGACGTCGCCGTGCTCCGGGACGGGCGCGAGCTCCGGATCCCGATCGACCGGCTGGCCGTCGGGGACTCCTTCGTCGTGCGGCCGGGGGAGAAGATCGCCACCGACGGGGTGGTGGTCGAGGGCTCGTCGGCCGTCGACGCCGGCATGCTCACCGGCGAGCCGGTCCCGGTGGAGGTCGGTCCCGGCGACGAGGTCGTCGGGGGCACGGTCAACACCGGTGGCCGGCTCGTCGTCCGCGCCCGCCGGGTCGGGGCCGACACCCAACTCGCCCAGATGGCACGCCTCGTGGAGCAGGCCCAGACCGGGAAGGCCCCGGTGCAGCGGCTCGCGGACCGGGTCTCGGCCGTGTTCGTCCCCGTCGTCATCTCCGTCGCGGCGGCCACCCTCGGCTTCTGGCTGGGTGCCGGTGCCGGACCGGAGCTGGCCTTCACCGCGGCCGTCGCCGTGCTGATCATCGCCTGCCCGTGCGCGCTCGGCCTGGCGACCCCCACCGCGCTACTGGTCGGCACCGGCCGGGGGGCTCAGCTCGGGATCCTCATCAGGGGCCCGGAGATCCTGGAGTCCACCCGCAGGGTGGACACGATCGTCCTGGACAAGACCGGGACCGTCACCACCGGCCGGATGCGCCTGGTGGACGTGGTCCCTGCGCCGGGCACCGATCCCACCGAGTTGCTGCGCCTGGCCTCGGGCGTGGAGAACGCCTCGGAGCACCCCGTCGCCGCCGCCGTCGCCGCCGGGGCGGCGGAACGGCTCGGCGACCTCCCCCCGGTCGGGTCGTTCGCCTCGGCCGAGGGCCTCGGCGTCCAGGGCGTCGTCGAGGGACACGCCGTGGTCGCCGGGCGGCCCTCCTGGCTGGCCGAGCAGTGGGCCCTGGAGCTGCCCCCGTCCCTCCGGACCGCCAGGACCGCCGCGGAGTCCGCCGGGCGCACCGCGATCGCCGTCGGCTGGGACGGCGAGGCCAGGGGGCTGCTTGTCGTCTCCGACACCGTCAAGCCCACCAGCACCGCCGCCGTCGCCGAGCTGAGGGGCCTCGGGTTGCGCCCGGTCCTGCTCACCGGCGACAACGAGCGGGCGGCACGGGCCGTCGCCGCCGAGGTCGGCATCACCGAGGTGTTCGCCGAGGTGCTGCCCGCGGACAAGGTCGACGTCGTGCGCCGGCTGCAGGACCACGGCCGGGTGGTCGCGATGGTCGGGGACGGGGTCAACGACGCCGCGGCGCTCGCCCAGGCCGACCTCGGCATCGCCATGGGCACCGGAACCGACGTGGCCATCGAGGCGAGCGACCTCACCCTGGTCCGGGGCGACCTGCGGACCGCCGTGGACGCCATCCGGCTCGCCCGGCGCACCCTCCGCACCATCAAGGGCAACCTGTTCTGGGCCTTCGCGTACAACGTCGCCGCGGTCCCGCTCGCCGTCGCGGCCCTGCTCAACCCCCTCGTCGCCGGTGCGGCGATGGCGTTCTCGTCGGTGTTCGTCGTCAGCAACAGCCTGCGGCTGCGCACCTTCACCGCCACCTCGACCGAGCCGGCGGCTCCGGTGGACGAGACCGCCGGAGCCGACCCGAGGACGCCGGTGGCCTCCCCCGCCTGACCGACCACCTGCGGGAACGGATGCCCGTGGCGACGATCTCGGAGGACGACATGGCCGACGGCCGGTCCGCGCCGGACCACGCGGGGCACCACGGCTCCGGCTCGACGGCCGACACGACCCGCGACCTGCGCAACCGCCTCCTGGTCGCCGCGGGGGTGTTCGCACCGTGGTTCGGGCTGGTCCTGCGGCCGGAGCTCGCGGCGCCGTCCATGTCCGGATCGAGCCTGCTCGTGGCTCTCAACGCGCTCCGGCTGAGACGGCTGCGCCTGCCGAGATCCGTCCCCGCGGTCGAGGAGGCCGCGGCGGACGTCAGTGGTGCACGGTGAGGCGAACGGTGAACCCGGCGGGCTCGCGGACGAACTCGACCTGGTCGCACAGGCTCCTGGCCAGCCACAGGCCCGCGCCCCCGGACAGCGGGGCCGAAGCGTTCGACAGCAGGTAGCCCGTCACCGGGTCGTCGAACCCCTCGCCCCGGTCGGTGACCGTGCACACCGACCGGTCGGGCGTCGTCCAGAGCCGGACCGACACCGGGGGCGCGCCGTGCCGGAGGGCGTTGGTGGCGACCTCGTCGACGGCGGTGAGGAGATCCCGCGCGCCGGGGACGTCGGCGGCCCGGCCGTCGTAGCAGACACGCAGGCCGTCCCTGAGGGCGCGCAGGTCCTCCAGGTCGTCCACCCGGAGGGCCGGGGAGGTCTCCTGCACCGGGTCGGGCAGCGGCGCCGGGCGGCGGAGGTACTCCTCCGGCTCCTGGTAGAGGGGGTTGGGGGTGCTGGCCGACTCCTTGAACAGGCTCGGGTGGGTCAGCTCGCACGCGACCAGGACGTCCGGGGCGAGCTCGCGGGTGTCGTACCCGCAGACGACCCAGGCCGGGTACGGGGTCAGCATCCGGTTGAGGACGGCCTCGTAGCGGAACCACCCGTCCCGTTCCTGCGGCCCGTCCGGGTAGGGGACCTCGCCGACGAGCCGCACCCTGCCCGGCCGCCGCCGCTCGCGCTCCAGCAGCTCCTGGTAGGTCGCGAGCGCCCCCGGTGGCCGCTGGTACACGCTGCGCTGGGTGAGGAACCGGACCCGGGGGTCGTTGCCGAGAGCCGCCGCGAGCAACGCGTTCTTGCGGTAGGAGCACACCACGACCACGGTGTCGTCGCAGTCCAGCCCGGCCTGCAGGAAGGGCACGGCACCGGAGAGCAGCATCTCGTCGGAGTCGTAGACGAAGGCGTCGTGGGTACACCCACGGTTCTGTCCGGGCGCCGTCGGCTGTCCGGTCACCATCACCAGACTCCCGCCAGCGTGGTGCCCGACGCCGACTCCAGCTCCATGCCCGGCAGCCGCTCGACCCGCAGCATGCGCAGCAGCCGCTCGACCGGGGCGCTCGGCGCCTCCAGCCGCAGCGTCCCGCCACCGTCCCGGAACGTCTGGGTCGTCGTCACCAGGGCTCTCGCCCCACCGACGCCCAGGAAGGTCACCCCGCTCAGCTCGACGACGAGCTCGGCCGTCACCCGGCCGAGCGCGGCCCGGAGGGTGCGCCGGAACAGGTCCTCGTTGCGGAGATCGATCTCCCCGAAGAACGCGAGCCCGCCCGGGTGGGGAGCGGTACCCATCTGGCGTTCGTGCACCCCGTCGAGGTGCGTCGTGACAATCGCGTCCAGGTGGTCGACCGAAGCCGCCACCGGGTCGTACAGGCACAGGATGGAGATCGGAGCGCCCCGGCACAGGTCGGTGGCGGCCGCTTCGAGGGCCAGGTGCCGTTCCCTCGGCATCCGGCGCAGGGCCATCCTCGCGTCCCCGGCCACCCGGACCCGGCGGTGGCCACCGCCGAGCGCCCGTTGGGCGGCGTCCATCCAGCCGCCCGGCCGGTAGAAGACCTCGAGGGGAAGCCGTTCCAGCAGCCCGGCCCGCGTGGCTGCCTCGCCGTCGACGCCGTGGTCACGGAGCGTCGCGAGCATCGCGCCGGATCCCTGCTCGACGTGGGCGTCGGTGTAGATGATCTTCTCTCCCCGGTTGAGCCCCTGGCGGACCCAGGCCGCCACTCCGTCCCCGCGCTGCGCCTCGGAGGTGTGCAGCAACAGCAGGTGCCCGTCGTGGGCAGGGGGGCAGAAGAGGTCTTCAGCGAACGTGTCCGGCACCCTGGCTCCCCTTTCCGACGTTCGCCAGTTCACGGACATGGACAACCCGAACGGCTACCGACCCCGTCCACGACCTCCAGCGAGAACAGTAATGAGACTGCTACGCCTCGTGTTCATCATGACTCACCCGGAAAGCGTCCGGCAAGGCGCGCCGGAACGCCTCTTCACCCCAACTGTCCCCCTCGGGTGGGGAGCCGGACACCCCCGGAGAGGTGACGCGCGCCATACCGTCTCCGGAGCGCGGATCCGGGTCGTGCCGCCGGGACCCGTTCACCCGCCGGTGAGCCGGAGCCCGTCGGTACAGGGCTCGCGGTCGAGGATCCGCTCCACCCGTCCGGAGACGGCGGTGGAGCCGTTCCGTGCGTCGAAGGCTGCGGCGATGGCCCTGGCCGTGTCCGTGGTCTCGGCGAGCAGGTCCTCGGCGGTGACCGGGCCGGCCGGCCGGTCCCGCCACGCCCTGCGGTGCAGGGTGACCCGCGAGCCGCCACGGGCGACGACCCGGCGCAGCAGCTGCGCGACCGCCGCGGCGTCCCCCATGGCGATGCCCGGCGCCGGCGGGGCGTCGAGGGTGTGCAGGAAGCGCTGCACGATCTCCAGGCCCCTGCCCTCGTTGCCGGTGAGCGCACAGAAGCTCACGTGCTCGACCGGGATCATCGACAGTGCGTCGAGGATCTGCGGGTAGGACCGGAGGTGGGCCATGGCCGCGTCGTCGAACCGGCCCAGCTCGAGGTAGGCCGCGATGAGGCTCTCCAGCAGCCGTTTCGGCGCGGCGGGGCAGTCGATCCCCCTGGCCAGCAACAGGTCACCGAGCCCGGCGGCGTCCTCGTGGTCGCCGAGCCCGACCAGGTGGTCGACCTCGTCCGTGGTCTCGCACTCCCAGCAGTCGGACACCTCGTCCAGCGGCTCCGACCGCCAGCGGGTGAACCACGTCCTCGCCTCGGCGACGTCACCGAGGTGCAGGGCGTCCTGGAACCGCGTCTCGTACACCTCGCGCGGGCCGTAGCCGACCTCCCGGTAGCGACGCTCCATCTCGGCCGACACCTCGCGCAGGGCCGGGAGCGGGACACCGGGGAACTCCCTGGGAACGGTGACCGCCGTGGTGAAGGCCCTCATCAGCACCCGGACCTCGTGGGCCAGCTCCTCGGGGTGCTCGTCGTGGGCGTGCAGACACCACAGGAACGCCGCGAGGGCCTGGTTCGCCTGGCTCGTGACCAGGTAGGCGGTGACCGCCCGCAGTCTCGCCCTGACCCCGAGCCCCACCAGCCCGCGCGCGTCGGCGTGCCGGATCACCCGCTCCAGTGCCGACACCTGCGCCGACCCTCTCGGCAGGCCGTCCACCTCGGTCAGCAGCGCCCACAGCTCCGCCTCGGTCGGCATCAGGCCTCGCCCTCACCGCCGGTGCCGACCTCCCGTCCCGGCGACCGGGCCGAGCTCACCGCGCGGGTCAACAGGTCGAGGAACGAGCCGTTGAGCACCGCGGAGTCCGTGGGACGCAGGGGGTGGTGCCCCAGCAGCAGCGCCTGGCCGTACAGGGCCTCGACCCCCAGCCGGACCAGTTCCCCCTCGGCCAGCCCGGTGAGCTCACGGACCAACGGGTTGCGGTGGTTCAGCACGAGCTGGGGCCGGACCGGCAGCCAGTCGCCCGGGTGCCCGCCCCCCTCGCCTCCGGACCGGCAGCCCCCTGGACCGTCCCCCAGAGCGTCCAGGACGCTGCCCCACGGCCCGGTCGCCTGTTCCCTGGCCGTCAACAGCTGCGCGTCGAGCAGGGCCTGCCGGTCCACGAGATAGATCGCCGGGAGGGCGGCCGGCGCGAAGGCACGGATCACCACCCGGCACCCCAGCGGGTCGAGGACCCGCTGGGCCTCGGTGAGGAACGGCCGGACCGCCAGCTCGGCGTCGACGTCGAGGACGTCGAAACGGGTCGCGAGCTCCGTGGGCTCGAGCTGCTCGACGACGGCGGAGGGGTCGATGGCGGGCAACCGCTCGATGAGCTCGGCGTCGTAGACGTAGCCGGCGTTCACCACGGGCAGCCCCTGGGCCGCGGCCACCGACGCGATCTGCCGGTACTCGTCCCGGCTCCGGGTGTAGCGGACCACGCGGTAGCGGGTGCGGACGTCGGCGAGGGTGAGCGAGCCGACGGTGGTCTCCATGGGCCACCAGCGGTCCACCAGTCGCAGCAGCTCGTCGTCGTGCAGGGCCAGGGCCTTCACGCCCAGGTGGTGCACGCCGAGGAACGCGTCGAACCGGGCGGGGTCGGTGCCCGCGAGGCGCACGATCCAGCCCCGGAGCTGGTCCCCGATGACGGCCCGGGCCGCCTCGAGCAGCTCGTCCTCGTAGAGGGCCTCCCTGCTGGCCGTCGGGCGCAGTTCGGTGCAGTCGACGACGCAGCGCACGAAGAACGCCCAGTCGGGGACCAGCCGGTCAGCCCGTTCGGTGAGCAGCATCCGCTTGAGGTACACCCGGTGGTCGCCGTGCCGCACCGGGTTGACCGGGTTCGGCAGCACGAAGGCCGCCCCGGTGAGACCGGCCTCCGCGACATGGAGGTCGACGACGTCCATGGGGCGGAACCCGAGCGCGTCCTCGGCGTACCGGCAGAGGTCGCGCCTGCGGTCGGCGGAGGGCCTCCGGCGGTCGAGCCACGGCGGCCCGTCCCCGGTCACCGGCACGGCGCCCACCCGGATGTCCGCCGGCAGCAGGGAGCCGTACCGCCGGGCCAGCGTGGTGACCGTGCTCCCGGACAACCAGTGCTCGGCTCCCCTGCGGGGAGTGAGGGTGACGGTCGTGCCGACCTCGCGCCGGGCGACGGGGGCCGGACGGAGGTCGTACCGGCCGTCGGCGTGGCCGGTCCAGCGGATCGTGTCGCCGGGGCCCCCGGCAGCGGCCAGGGTGTCCACCTGGATCTCGTCGGCGACGAGGAAGCACGAGAGCAGGCCGATCCCGAACTGGCCGAGGAACTCGCCCCTGGCGAAGCCCAGCTCGTCCCGCTTGGAGCTGCGGCCGATGGTGGCCAGCAGATCGTGGACCTGGTCCTCGGTGAGCCCGATCCCGGTGTCGTGGACCTGCAGGGTGCCGTCCCCGGTGACCTCCGGCGGGTCGATCCGGATCCGCGCCGGGGCGTCCGGCTCCGCAGCCCGCCTGGCGGTGATCGCGTCGAAGCCGTTCTGCAGCAGCTCCCGGACGTAGACCCGGGGGCTGGCGTAGAGATGGTGGCTGAGCAGATCGACGACCCCACGCAGGTCGACACGGAAGGTACGGCTCACGTCGGCGGTCCCCTGCCTGGCGCCCGAGGTGGGGCACTCTGTCCTGATATGGCGTACCGTAGCGGCCCGACTGCGATCTGTCGACACTCGGGCCCGGGACGAGCGCGAGGACGACCCGACGACGAGCCACCGACCGCGTCACGCCCCCTGCGGGGAAGAACATATCGGCAGAGATCCCCCGAGGTACCCCAGAACGATCAGTCGTCGTCCTCGCCGTCCCGGGCACGCTCCTGCGGGATGGCCTGCACATCGAACGGCGTCCGCTGGTACACGCAGTAGTTCAGCCAGTTCGCGTAGAGCAGGAACGCGTGCGACCGCCAGGTCACGACGGGCTGGCGGCCGGGGTCGTCGTCGGGGAAGTAGTTGCGCGGGACCTCGATGGGCAGTCCCCTGGCCACGTCGCGCTCGTACTCGGTCCTCAGGGTGTTCCGGTCGTACTCGGGGTGACCGGTGACGAAGATCTGCCGCCCGTCCTCGCTGGCGGCGAGGTACACGCCCGCCTCGTCGGAGTCCGCGAGCAGGACGAGGCCGGCCCTGCCCTCGATGTCCTCGGCCCTGACCTCGGTGTGCCGCGAGTGCGGGGCCGGGAACACCTCGTCGAACCCGCGGAGGACGGGAGCCCTGGGATCGAGCACCCGGTGCCGGAAGACCCCGAACATCTTCCGGTCGAGGGGGTACTTCTTCACGCCGAAGTGCCGGTACAGCCCGGCCTGGGCGCCCCAGCACACGTGCAGCGTCGAGAAGACGTGGTCGGCGCTCCAGTCCATCACCTCGCACAGCTCGGGCCAGTAGTCCACGTCCTCGAAGGGCAGCAGCTCGACCGGCGCCCCGGTGATCACGAGGCCGTCGAACTTCTGGTCGCGCACCTCCTCGAAGGTGGCGTAGAAGGCGGCGAGGTGCTCGGGAGCGGTGTTCCGCGACTCGTGGGTGTCCATCCGGAGCAGGGTGATCCGGACCTGGAGCGGGGTGTTGCCCAGCAGCCGCAGGAGCTGGGTCTCGGTGGCCACCTTGGTGGGCATGAGGTTGACGATCGCGATCCGCAGCGGCCGGATGTCCTGGTGCACCGCCCGCTTCTCGGACATCACGAACACGTTCTCCGACTCGAGCGTCTTGCGCGCGGGCAGGGCGTGAGGGATGTTGACGGGCACGGCTGCTCCTCTCGCGGCGGTGCGGCGACGGTCGATCCGACGTCATGGCTCGTCCCCGAGCCACATTGTGTGCCGCGATGCCTCGACGGTCTCATGGACCCGGCACCCCCGGCCGTCCGGGAGCCGGTGTGCGGGCTGTCCGGCGCCCGCTCCGACGACCCGGTCCGGCAGCACCGTCCCGACCGCGGGAACCGATGGTGTGCCACCGTGGCGGGGTGGACGGCGATCGGACCGGTGATCCGGCGGTGACGGGTGGGTGGCGGTGTCTCGCCGCCGTCGACGTCCACTACCCGAGCGGAGGAGGCGCCAGGGCAGCCCTGGTGACCAGCGCCGACCCGCGCTTCGCCACCATCGCCGCCGAGCACGTCGCGCACCTCGACCAGGTGGCCCCCTACCGGCCCGGCGCCTTCTACGCCAGGGAACTGCCCGCCCTGCGGGCCGTCCTCGCCCTCGTCGGCACCCCGGCCCCCGACCTGCTCGTCGTCGACGGCTACGTCGACCTCGATCCCGACGGCAGGCCGGGACTCGGCGCGCACGCCCACGCCGAGTTCGGCGTCCCGGTGATCGGCGTCGCGAAGACCGCCTTCCGCGGCGCGACCCACGCGGTCGAGGTGCGCCGGGGCGCGGCGACGCGACCCCTCCACGTGACCGCCGCGGGGCTCGACCCCGCCGACGCCGCGACCCTGGTCCTGCGGATGGCGGGGCCGTTCCGGCTGCCGGACGCCCTCCGCCGGGTCGACGCCTTGTCCCGCGGGCGAGCCGGCATTCCCCGCCAGCAGGACACGCCATGACCGCGCGGCGAACAGCAGATCCGGAGTACCGCCCGCAGGTACCCGCAAAGCGCTTCCCACCGGCTGTTGACATGGGCACAGCCACCACATAGCTTCCCCAGTCAATACATGCCGGTGCACGTATGAACTGGTGTCCGCGACATCCGCTCGTATTGGCATCGGTCGACGTCAGGGATCCCCCGCCAAATCCCTGTCTGTTGCTGATCGAACCTGGTCACCAGGTGAGCGAGCCCTCACCGGCTCGTGACCGGGCCGTTCACGGACCGTCGCACCGGAGGCTTCATATGCGTCGCACAGCATTTCGTCGAATAGTTTCGCCGGCTGTACTGCTGGCGTGTGCCCTTGCGGCCGCGTCATCCCTCACCGGAGCATCGGCCCAGCCGAGCCCGGTACCGAGTTCCGTCGACCTGAACCGGGATCCGGGAGCGGCGTCCGCGCTGAGCAGCAGGCTGAGGGAACGCCTCGGGGCTCGCACGGCAGGCACCTACCTGGACCGGGCCAGCGGGCGGGTGGTGGCAACGATCACTGATCCCGCCGCGGCGGCCGACGTGACCGCAGCCGGTGCGGTGCCGAGGCTGGTCACCCGATCCAGGGCACAGCTCGACAGCGCCACGAGCGCGTTGGGCCGTACGGCCCGGATCGCCGGCACCTCGTGGGCGGTGGACCCGGTCACGAACCAGGTCGCGGTGCAGTACGACAGCACCGTGAAGGGCGAGGCGCTGACCCGGCTGCGGTCGGCGGTCGCGAAGCTCGGTGGGGCCGTGCGACTGGAGGCGACCCCCGGCACGCTCACCCCGTTCATGTCCGGCGGTGACGCGATCTACTCCAGCCGGGCGCGCTGCTCGCTCGGGTTCAACGTCCAGCGGAACGGCACGTACTACTTCCTCACCGCGGGCCACTGCGGGAACGGCAGTTCGACCTGGTACGGCTCGAACCGGAGCACCACCATCGGGTCGCTGGTCAACAGCAGCTTCCCCGGCAACGACTACGCCCTGGTCCAGTACACCAACCCGAACGTCTCGCACGAGGGCACGGTCGGCAGCCAGCCGATCACCGGCGCGGCGAACGCGACGGTCGGCCAGTCGGTCACCCGCCGGGGCAGCACCACCGGCACCCGCACCGGCACGGTCACCGGCCTCAACGCCACCGTGAACTACCCCCAGGGCAGTGTCAGCGGCCTGATCCGCACCACGGTGTGCGCGGAGCAGGGCGACAGCGGCGGCTCTCTCTACTCCGGCAGCACGGCCCTCGGCCTGACCTCCGGAGGCAACGGCAACTGCCTGACCGGAGGCACGACGTACTTCCAGCCGGTCACCGAGGCGCTGTCGGCCTACGGAGTGAGCATGGTCACCTCCGGCTCACAGTCCACCAGCCAGTCGACCACGACCAGCCCGCGGACGACCACGACGACCCGGACCAGCACCACGACGTCCGGTGGCGGGGGTGGGACGGCGGGTTGCCAGGCCACCTACACGATCGCGAACCAGTGGCCGGGCGGCTTCCAGGGTGACGTCTCGATCCGGAACACCGGGACCTCGGCCACCAGGAGCTGGACGGTCCAGTGGACCTTCTCCGGCGGGCAGACCATCACCTCCTCGTGGAACGTCGCCCTCTCGGTCAGCGGCGGTTCGGTGACCGCCCGCAACGTCGACTACAACGGGACGATCGCTCCGGGGAGCAGCACCTCGTTCGGCTTCCAGGGCACCTGGACCTCGGCGAACCCCGTGCCGAGCGTGAGCTGCAGCGCCGGCTGACGACGCGCGACGCCCCCGGGACACCTGCCAGGGTGGGTCCGGGGGCGTCGCCGTCCCCGCAACCGGGTCCGGAACGCGGAGGGGAGAGGGTCGTGGCGGTCCAGGTCGCGGTGTGCGGACCGGGCGAGTGCTCCGAGCGGGAGGCCGAGGACGCCGTCCGGATCGGTCGGCTCCTCGCCGAGCGGGGGGCGACCGTGGTCTGCGGCGGCGGGGCCGGGGTGATGGCGGCGGTGGCGGCCGGGGCGCGCTCCGGCGGCGGTGTCGCCGTCGGCGTCCGTGCCGACGACGACCGGGACGGGGCGCCGTCCGACCTGACCGCGACGCTCACGACGAACCTCGGACAGGCCCGCAACGCGGTCATCGTGTGGAGCGCGGACGCGGTGATCGCCGTCGGCGGGTCATGGGGAACCCTCAGCGAGATCGCGCTCGCCCTGCGGCGGGGCGGCGTCCCGGTGGTCTCCCTCGGCGGATGGGGGGTCACCGACGCCGACGGACGGCCGGTCCCCGGGATCCTCGACGCCGGGACGCCGGAGGAGGCGGTCGACCTCGCCCTGGCCGGGATCACCTGACGACGGGACCTGCCCGCTCCACGACCGGGACCTGCACGCTCCACCGCGGGGTCGCCGTGTACCCGGCTGCGCCACCGTCGGCCTCGGTGACCTCGGCGTCCAGACCCGTCGCTGCTTCGAGATCGCCTTCGCCGCGCTGGCTGCGGTCGGGGCACGACCCGAGGACGTGGTGCGGACCAGGGTCCTGCTGACCGACGTCGAGCGGTGGCGGGAGGCTGCAGCGGTCCACGGTGAGCTCTTCGCCGCCGTCCGTCCCGCCAGCACCTTCGTCGAGGTCTCCCGGCTCATCGACCCGGAGTGGCTGGTCGAGGTCGAGGTGGACGCCGTGGTGACGGTTGAGGGCGCCCGATCGGGGTAGTCGACGCGCCATGAGCACTCCGACGTCACCGCCGGCGCACACCCCGTCGTCGCTTCCGGCCAAGCACCCGAGAACCCCGCTCGCGGGCCCCTACGGGCATCCCTTCCACCCGATCCTGGTCACCGTGCCCATCGGCACGTGGCTGGCCAGCCTGGTGTTCGACATCGCCGCCAGGGTGAGCGACGACTCCTCGGCCTTCGCCACGGGCTCGCTGTGGCTCATCGGCATCGGTCTCGTCGGCGCTCTGCTGGCCGCTCTGTTCGGGGCCCTCGACCTGACGACCATCCCCTCGGGCACGCGAGCCTTCCTCACCGGCGTCACCCACATGGCGCTCAACCTGGCCGTCACGGCCCTGTTCGCCCTGGGGTTCGTCATCCGCCTCGAACAGGGGACGGACTCGGTCGGCGCCTTCCCGATGGTCCTGTCGGTCCTCGCGCTGATCCTCCTCGGGGCGTCCGGTTGGCTCGGCGGCCTGCTCTCCTACCACTACGGGGTCCGGGTCGCCGACGAGCGCACCCAGGCCGACGGCTTCCGCTGATCCGACGGAGGCGGTCGACGGCAGCCTGTCGGCAGTCGGGCAGTCGGGCAGTCGGGCAGTCGGGCAGTCGGCCGCCGGGCAGTCGGGCAGCCGGTCAGCCGTCCGGGGTGAACAACCCCTGCACACCCACGGCGACGGCGATGAGCCCGAAGACGGCGAGCAGCAGGGCGGCTCCCGTCGTACCGTCCCGCCCGTCCCGCCAGAGTGATTCCCGGCCGGTCAGGCGGTCCCACAGCAGGATGACGCCGACCCCGATCCCGACGACCTCGAAGTGGAAGACGTGCGGGCCGGACACCACGTGCATGATCAGGAAGTACCCGCCGGCGACCAGGGCGACGATCCCGACGATCCACCCCACCCCCGCGAGGGATCCACCCACCCGGCCGAGACCGTCCCCGACCCGGGGCAGTGCGCGCAGCAGGCCGACGGCCAGCAGGAACCCGCCGACGATGGTGGCGAGGTCGAGCAGCAGCGCCATGACGTTCACGAAGACCGTCCTCTCCTCCCCCCTCGTTCCGATCCGATTCCCCACCCGCAGGCCCCGCAGATACAAGGATGCGCGGGGAGCATAGAGCGCCGGGCACAAGATCTTGGTGGATACGGCACCGGATTCGGTTCGGATCCACCACGATCACGGGTCCTCACCGCAGCCGCCCATGGCCAGACTCCGGCCGGACACCCCCACGGCCAGGCTCCGGCCGGACGCTCTCACGGGCCGACTCCGGGGAACCGGATGAGGCGATCGTCGTCCGGTCGGGGGTCGCCCCGGCCGTCGGTGTTCGAGGTCGTCAGCCACATGGCCCCGTCCGGAGCCTCGACGACGGTGCGCAACCGCCCGTGGGCTCCGCGCAGTTCGTCGACCGGATCCCCGACCGACCCCCCGGACAGCGGCACCGTCCACAGCCTCTGCCCGCGCAGGGCGGCGACATAGAGGGTGTCCCCGATGACGACGGCACCGGACGGTGACGCCTCGTCGGTGCTCCAGACGATCAGCGGATCGACGAACTGGCCCTCGCCGTCGCCGCCCCTGCCCTCGACCTCCGGCCAGCCGTAGTTGCCCCCCGGCTCGATGCGGTTCAGCTCGTCGAACCGGTTCTGGCCGAACTCCACGGCGTACATCCGGTCCTCGTCGTCCCAGGCCAGGCCCTGCACGTTCCGGTGGCCGAGGCTGTACACCGGGGACCCCGGCGTGGGGTTGCCGGGCGCCGGGTCGCCGTCCGGGGTCAACCGGAGGATCTTGCCGGCCAGGCTGTCCGGGTCCTGGGAGGCGCCGCCGTCGGTCGCGTCCCCGGTGCCGGCGTAGAGCATCCCGTCGGGGCCGAAGGCGATCCGGCCGCCGTTGTGCACGGAGGCCTTCGGGATCCCGTCGACGAGCACCTCCGGGGCGGCGTCCCCATCGAGCCGGAACCGCACGATCCGGTTGTCCGAGGCGGCGGTGAGGTACGCGTAGACGGGCCCCCCGTCGTCGCTGCCGGGAGGAACGGCCAGGCCGAGGAGGCCGCCCTCACCCTGCGCGACGACACCGGGGACCCGGTACACCTCCTCGGGAGCTCCCCCCTCCCCCGGCACCCGGAGCACCCGGCCGCTGTCCCGCTCGCCCACCAGGGCGTCCCCGTCGGGCAGGAACGCGAGCCCCCACGGGATGTCGATCCCCGTGGCCACGTCCCGCCCGGAGGCCAGGTCGACGCCGGTGCCACCGGGCACGGCCTCCGCCCTGGTGGCGGTCGAGGTCGCCGGGGACCCGGCGGCCCGGTCGTCCCCGGCCTGGCAGGCCCCGAGCGGGACCGCCACGACCACCGCAGCCAGGAGCGTGGCGACCCGGCCGCCGCTCCGGCCGCCGTCCGGCTCCGCCGTCGCTCGGATCACCAGGGCACCGTCCTGCCGGCCGAGGCCGTCACGCCGACCCCGATCATCGCCGTGCGCTCGAGGTCGATCTCCCGGCGGGTACGCGCACCCCACCGGCGGACGACCTCGACCGGGGGGCACCAGCCCTGCACGGCGTGCTGCAGCAGGAAGGCCGGGACGACACCCGCGAGCAGCAGCCAGCGACGGGGGACGAACACACCAGCGAGCACCGCCCCCAGGGTGAGCGTCGCGGCGTTCGCCTCCAGCACCCGCTCCACGTCCCGCTCGCGGTCCAGCCGGCGGATGCGGTAGCTGATCGCTCCCTCCGGTCGCCCGACGAAGCGCTCCATCGACGCCAGCATCGCGTCGTCGATCCGCCGGTTGACGTGATCGGCGGTACGGGAACGGACTGGGTCGGCCGACGACCGTGCCATGGCTCCTCCTCCGGTCTCCGGGGGAGGGTGCCCAATCCGCGGCCGACTATGCGTCGCTCCCCCGATCGATGCCCGGCCCCGGCGGGGTCGCTTGCCCCGACCCGCACCCCTCCGCTGGGATCGGAGCCGTGACCGGGATCCCCGAGGACGACGCAGCGCCCCCCGAGGACGACGCGACGACCGTCGCCCACACCGCGACCAACCGCGAGTACTGGGACGGCATGGCGGACGGCTACGCCGAGCCCGGACGGCAGCGCTGGGCGGCGGACGAGCCGATCTGGGGGATCTGGGACCTCCCGCAGTCACGGCTGCCGGTCCTGCCGGGCGACGTCGCCGGGCTGGCGACCGTCGAGCTGGGCTGCGGGACGGCGTACGTCTCGGCCTGGCTGGCCAGGCGGGGTGCGCGTCCCGTGGGGATCGACAACTCGCCGCGGCAGCTCGCCACCGCGCGGGAGCTCCAGGACCTGCACGGGCTGGCGTTCCCGCTGCACCTGGGCGACGCGGAGACGACCCCGTTCGCCGACGCCGCCTTCGACCTGGCGATCAGCGAGTACGGGGCCTCGATCTGGTGCGACCCGTACCGCTGGATCCCCGAGGCCGCCCGGTTGCTACGCCCCGGCGGGAGACTGGTCTTCATCCGGAACGCGACCCTGCTGATGCTCTGCGAGCCGGAGACCGGGGTCGCCACCGACCGCCTGCTGCGAGCCCAGTTCGGGCTGCACCGGTTGGAGTGGGACGACCCCGAGGGGCGCTGCGTGGAGTTCCACCTCCCGCACGGCGAGCTGATCCGGCTGCTCGGCCGCTCCGGCTTCGTGGTGGAGGACCTGATCGAGGTCCAGGCCCCGGACGACGCGCCGAGCGGCCACCCGTACGTCACCGCGGACTGGGGACGCCACTGGCCCACCGAGGAGGTGTGGTTCACCCGCCGCGTGACCACCGGCTGACGGCGACCGGTGATCGTCAGTCGTCGAGGGCGGAGATCTGCCCCGCCTGGATCACCGAACGCCAGATCTCCCCGCCCAGCGCGACGAGCTGGTCCGGACCGGCGTTCGCCAGCGGCGGACCGGCCCCCGTGACACCCAGCACCATCACCACCGTCCCGCCCTTCTGCTCGACCCGGTAACCCACGGGTGGGCTGACGTTGACCCTCGCGTCGAACCCCTCCGGCCTGCGGTCCGGGTGCACCAGGCAGGTGTCCTCCGGTCCGCAGGGCACCTCGACGAGGAACTGCACGCTGACGGTGCCGCCGCCGGCGAGCGGGACGTCGAGCCAGCGTTGGTCGTCGAAGCGGAGCCCGTCAGCACCCGGTGCGACGACCACCAGCCCGCCGGACCCGTTCCGGATCCCCTGCACGACCGCCTGCGGCGCTCGCATGCCGAGATCGGCCGTCGGCGAGAACGCCCGCCCCTCCGCGGCTCGGACGGACGGATCCGTACCGGCCGACGTCACCGGCCAGCCGCGCACGGCCAGCAGCACGGCGGGGACGGCGATCCCGGTGACCGCCACGAGGGCCACCACGCCCTGCAGCCGGCGTCTCCCCCTCGCCAGGCCTCCCCGAGCCACGGCCGTGTCCACGCTGACCCGCGAGCGCGGCTCGCCGCGCAGGGCGGAGGCGAGCAGCGCGTCGAGCTCGCGCGGCGGCGTCCCGCGGCGCCGGCCACCCGAAGGACCGCCACGATGCCCTCGCCCTGACCCACGCCCTGGTCCGTGCTCTGGTCCGTGCTCTGGTCCGTGCCCGCGTTCCGGCCCGTGCCCGGATACCGGTGCCAGGGCGGTGAGCGCCCGGTCGACGAGAGCGTCCACCGCCCCCGGGGTCGTTCCGAGGAGGTCGGCGACCTGCTCCCCGGTCAGGTCCTCACGCAGCAGCAGGGCGAGGACGGCGCGCTGCCGCCAGCCGATGGCCTGCAGCGCGGTGATGCCCCGAGCGACGGTGCAGCTCGCGGAGGTGGTGATGGCCTCAGCGACGGCACCGGTCTCGGAGGTGGCTCCGCTCCCGGGGGTGGCGCCGCTCGCAGAGGTCGCCCCGACCTCGGGGGCGACTCCGCGCCCGTCCGGAGGAACCTCGCCGGAGGCGGCCCTCGGTGACGTTCCCCGGCGCCACGACCGGGCCCGGCTCCGGCTCGCGAGGGTGGCCACGAGCAGGCGCCGCGCGGCGGTGTCGGCTCCGCCCCGGGCCAGGGCTCTCGACCACCGGGCGTACAGCGAGGTGAGGACCTGCTGGACGATGTCGTCCGCCGTGTCCCAGTCACCGCAGACCAGGAACGCGGTGCGCCGCAGGCCGATCCGCCGGTGCTCGGCCCAGCCGCGGAACCCCGACTCGTCCGGAGTCGGGGTCCCCGGGTCGACGGCGCCGCGCCGAACGCCGGGACCGTCTCCGCCACGGGAACGGGCCAGCGCGATCAGCCTCCCGTCCTGGACGATCCCGGTTCCCGGTCACCGGTTCGCGGCTGCCGGACGGGCCTGCCGACGGTTCGGCCACGGGACGGTGCACCGGTGTGCGGACCGAGGACACGGGTGTGTTCTCCCATGATGCGCAGAGCCGGTGCCGTCAGCATGACAACCGACGACACCGGCTCGCTCCGCGACGGGTCAGGGGCGCGGCTTTCCCGGCCCGTGCGGCGTCTGTGCGCGTGACATGTGCGCTTTCCTCAGCTGTCCGTGCGCCCTCCTCGGGTGTCTCACGGCTGTGCGACTGCTCAGGGGATCACCCGGCGGTGCAGGTCACCGCCGGGACGGAGTTGGTGCCGTTCCAGGTGCCGATGAACCCCAGGCTGGTGCTCGCCCCGGCGCCGAGGGAGCCGTTCCAGGACTCGTTGGTCGCCGTCACCGACGACCCCGAGGCGGTCACCCGCCCGCCCCAGGCCTGACTGATCGTCTGGCCGTCGGCGAAGGTCCAGCTCAGCCGCCAGCCCGGGATCGCGCTACTGCCCGCGGTCACCCTGACCTCACCCTGGAAGCCGCCCGGCCACTGGTTGACCACCGTGTAGGTCGCCGAGCACGCGCCCCCGCCCCCGGAGGACGTCGTCGTGGTGGTCGGCCGGGTGGTGGTGGTCGTGGTCGTGGTGGTGGTCGGCCGGGTGGTGGTCGTGGTCGGCGGGGTGGTCGTGGTGGTGGTCGTGGTCGGCGGGGTGGTCGTGGTGGTGGTCGGCCGGGTGGTGGTCGTCGTCGTGGTGGTCGTCGAGGTCGAGGTCACCGAGCCGCCCCAGCCGCTGGTGCTGTCCAGCCAGGCGGCCCGCTGGAGCATCCAGGTCCGCATGGACTCCAACTGGCCCTGCCAGGTCGGCTCGGTGCTGGTGATGAACCCTGGTCCGATCCGCTGGGTGGTGAGGTTGGGCCATCGCTGGAAGTTCCTCGCCGCGGCGTTGGTCAGCGGTGCGGAGAGGGTGTTCATCCGCGCCTGCAGTTGCGTGTCGGAGAGCAACCCGCGGCGCAGTTCCTGCCACCGGGCCCTGACATGGTTCAGGAACGCCGGGTCCCTGATCAGGACCGTGAACCAGTCGTTGGTGGCCGGGGTGCGGGTCTGCTGGTACTGCCAGCCGGAGATCTGGTTGTTGTTGAAGTACCCGCCGACCCCGAAGGTGAGGTCGAAGTCCCACAACGGCCCGGCGAAGATCTTCGTGTCCCGGTCCTTGTAGAAGTACTGGCTGCGGATGTAGGCGTCCATGCCCCGGGTGAACTCGTGCATGATCATCTGATCGACCCACGACGGGACGTCGATCCAGGCCGGGTACCCGTTCGTCGCGTCGGCGAGCTGTTGACCGTGCAGCATGGTGTTGAACTGCAGCAGGTACTCGGTGAGCCACGCCCGCTGCTCGGCGTTGAGGTCGTCCGGGTCGTGCACCTCGAGGTAGTTCCAGCAGTTCGCGCCGGAGCAGGACAGGATCGGCTCCTCCGCGGCCATCCACTCGAACTTGAAGATGTACCCGCCGGAGATCTTCGGCAGCGTGGTGTCGGACGCCTTGAGCTGCTTCAGGTCGAGCCGGTTCTTCGAGTTCTTGATCGTCTCGACGAGCATGTAGACGCCCTGGTAGTCGTCGGCACCGACGGGCTGCGCGTCGAGGTTGAGGTAGAGCTCGAAGAAGGCGAACCGGGGGGCCTGCATACCCATGTCACGGCCGAGGCCGTAGACGAAGGCGTCCCGGATCAGCGACTTGTCGCTGAACGGGCCGCGGAGCACCCAGTCGGAGTCCTCGGGCATGCCCAGCAGCGGGAGGTCGCGGTCGTCGTCGGTGTTGTCCCACAGTTCGAGCCGGTATGGCGCCTTCTCGAACATGGCGCTGGACTGTCCCCTGAGGTGGAACCCGGCCCGGCTGCTCATGGTCGGGGACTCGGCGATGGACGTGGAGCCGCCGACGGGCTGGAACTCCATCACGGCGACGTCTAGGTAGGTGTCCCGCCCCGGCTTGCCCTTGCCGTAGTCGTCCATCAGCAGCACCGGCAGGTCGTGGCCGGTGGACACGTTGCGGGCGACGTACAGCGCGGTCCCGGGCTCCCCGGTCGCTGCGCCGTCGACGAAGGCCTGGGCCCGCAACTGGGTGGTCCTGGTCAGCCGCACCGGCGACCCGGTGTACAGGGCGGAGTCCGACCCGGGGGGACGGCCGTCGGTGGTGTAGCGGACCTGCGCCCCGGCGATGCCCGTGCCCAGCGAGACCGAGACCTCGCCCTGGAACGTGCCGCTCGGGACCGAGTAGGTGATGTCCCCCGTCTGCTCGGCCGTGACCGCATCGGCCGCGGTCGACTCCGCCGGGGCGGGAGCCGCTCCGGCGGACGCGACGGGAAGGGCCGGTGCGAGCACGGCCGCCACCAGGGCGACCGGGGCGACGGTTCTCAGGAAGGGGCGATGCATCTGGCGGTCCAATCTCGCGATGAGCCGGTAAGCGTCGTCGGCGTGACGGGGTGGGTGGCGACCGCAGGGGACGCCGCCCCGGTTCGCTGATTCCCCGGCACCCGAACACCGGATCAGTGCCTGGGGAACGTGCGGACACGCCGCTGGAGGTCGATCGCAGGCAGGGACACCCGACGCCAGGACGACCTCATGGGCACACGACGGTGTTCGTCGCCCCCGACGAACACCGACAAGCAGACAACAGCCCGGCAGCGACAATCAAGCCGTGAGAACAGCCTCTTGTCAAGACCGGGAGACAATTCCACGGGATATCGGCGACAAAGGATCTCCGGTCGACTCGTTTTCGATGGACGTAACGCCATTACCCGGCGACGAACGGTCACGAAAGATTGTCGACGAAGAGTCCGGTAATTGGCTCGTGCCCATGCTCATCACGTCGCCTGCCATCGGATGCACCGGCGACGTCACGTCCACGTCGGCGAGAGCACACCGACCGCTCCGATCAGAGGACCACACCGGCCGCTCCGATCAGAGGACCACACCGGCCGCTCCGATCAGGGGACCACACCGGCCGCTCCGATCAGGGGACGACGTCCATGACGCCCGACGCACCACGTTCGGCGTCCACCATGAGGTGGGAGACGAAGGGATAGTGGCCGGGCTCGGGGAAGGTGAGCTCCACGAAGCCGCCCTGCGCCGGGGCGAGGGAGAGCACCTGCGAGCCGCCCGGATCCCCTCGGCGCAGCAGGCGGGCGCCCTCCAGGTACACGGTGTCGAACTGCCCGCCGACCACGTGGAAGGCGCTCGGCCGGTTGGGCCCGGCGTCCACCACCCAGAACCGCACCCGCTCCCCCACCCTGGCGGCGAGCGGGCTGTGCCGGTACTGGTCCGCGTAGCCGTTGAACACGACGAGATCCGGCCGCTCGGCGAAGACCTTGTCCGCGTCGACGGTCGAGGCGCCGAGGTAGAGCTCGGACTGGACCAGGAGGTACTCCCGGTCCACCGGCCCCAGGTCCGGCGGGTCGATGACGACGGCGCCGAACATGCCGTTGGCGATGTGCACCGACATGGGCATCGTGCTGCAGTGGTACATCCACGCCCCGGCCCGGCGGGCGGTGAACCGGTAGCTGAGCGACTCCCCCGGCTGGATGGTCCGCATCGGCCGGTCGGGGGCGAGCGCCCCCGCGTGGAAGTCGATGGAATGACCGATGGAACCGTCGTTGACCAGGGTGATCTCGAAGACGTCACCGACCCGCCCGCGCAGCACCGGTCCGGGGACGGTGCCGTTGTAGGTCCACATCACCTGGGTCCTGCCGTGTGCGACCTCCCTGCGGGTCTCCCGGACCACGAGGCGGTGGCGGTGCACCGTGCCCGTCGGCGCGGGGGGCAGCACGGCCTCGCGCGCGGGCTCGGCCGGAGCGGGCCCGGTGCCGGCGTCGGCACCGCCATGCCCCGCGGCGTCGTGCCCTGCGGCATCGTGCCCTGCGGCGTCGTGCGCTGTGGCGTCGTCTCCGGCTGTCGCCGGAGGGGTGGACGTGCCGGACGTGGGATCTCCCGCGGCGGCGGAGCGATCGCGGCCGGTGACGCGCACCTGCAGGGTCATGCCCATCTGCCGGTGACCGGCGACCGAGCACCAGCCGTCGAGGTCCTCGCCGACGGGACCGATCGCCAGCCGGGCCTCGCCGCCCGGCGCGAGCCGTGGGGTCCTCGCCCCGTTCTCCAGGACCAGGTCGTGACGGTAGGTGCCTCGGTTGGTCAGCACGATCACCAGCCGGTCACCCGCGGGGACGCGGATCACCGACGGCGTGAAGCGCATCCCGGCCATGGACACCGCGACCGTGGTGGTCCGCCCGGTCGGGGTCACCCCGCCGTCGACGTCCGCCCGGACACCGAGGACGGCGGGATCGCCTGCGGCGCCCACCGCGATCGCGAGCACGACGGCGGCGAGACCCGTCCCGACCGAGGCCGGTCCCCGGCTCCCGGATGCCGGTGCCCCGAGTCGTTCCTGCACCGGCACCGGTACCGGACCGGAGCGGAGCGCGGGGACGCCGTCCGTGGTCGCCTGGCCGCGGTCACGCCGCAGCCCTCTGGTCACCGTGCCGGCGAGCAGGACCAGGAACCAGATCACGACGGCCAGCACGAGCAGGGAACAGGTCACCCGCACCAGGCTGGGCACGGGCAGGACGCAGACCAGCAGCCCGGCGTTGCCCAGCACCAGCCGGGCGGGACCGGCCCGGTCCAGCAGCGCCTCGGCGCGGCGGACCGCAGCCGGTCCGCCGCCGAGCACGACCGGGATCAGGAAGCTCAACGACCCGAGGAGGACCTGACCGGCGAACCCCGCGGTGAGGGGCACGGCCACGACCCGGATCCGCTGTTCCGCCTCGGCGACGTCGGCGGATGTCGCGAGCAGCGCGACCAGGACGAACAGGCTGCCGACCAGCCAGAGGCAGGCTGCCGCGACGGACAGGGCCGCGTAGCCGCGCGGCCGCCGGGCCAGTGCCGCCCTGACCAGCGGAACACCGGTGATCGCGAGGCCGGCGAGAACGGCGAGGAGGCCGAGGGCCGAGGCCCGGACCGGGGCGGCCAGGGCGGCTCCCCCGGTCAGCAGGACCCCGGCGGTCAGCACCGGGAGCGCCCGCCGGGCCGACGCCTCAGCCCCCTCGGGCAGCCGGGTGCGCAGCATGGTCGGCCAGAGGGTGAGCAGGGTCCCGACGACGGTGAGCAGCACCCAGCCCAGCAGCGCCACGGCGACATGCGCCAGCAGCACCCGCCCGGCGGTGCCGTCGTCCAGTTCCCTGCCCAGCAGCGCGCCCGTCGCCGCGACCGGCAGCATCATCAGGGCGGCGACCACGTAGTAGCGCACGACGACCGAGAACCGGGCCGGCAGCGAGCGCCTCAGCATGAGGACCAGGGCCGCTGCGTGGGCGAGCACGGCGGTGACCACGAGCACGGCCCCCACGGCGATCACCAGGGGACGCTGGACCAGGATTCCCGTGGCCACCGTCACCGTGCCGACCTGCAGCAGCCCCAGCCGCACCAGCGCCCCCTTCGCCCGTGCGGCGTCCGGTCTCCGCAGCAGGGCACCGGCGAAGTGCCCGCTCCAGACGAGGATCGCCGAGGACACCGCCCCGAGCAGCAGCGTGTGCACGAGCAGCCAGCCCGCCGCGGGCACGAACCGGTGCACGAGAGCCACCACGACGAACGTGACCAGCCACGCCACGACCGGGGCGTTGGCCAGCAGGTGCCAGCGGGTCCGCCCGCCGCTCATCTCACCCCTCCTCGGGCAGGGCCACCGGCGGGTCGAGAACGAGCCGGCAGGTGCCCTCGGAGGTGAACGGTTGGAGCTCCACCACGGCGGAGCCCGCACCGAGCCCGGCCAGCACGCCGCGCACGATGCCCAGGTGCACGCCGCAGATCACCTCGGGCCGTGGCCTCGCGGCGTCGACGAAGGGGCAGCGCAGCAGCACGACCTCCCCGGTCGCCGGATCGACCCCGGGGGAGAACCCGAGCTCGGCGAGCATCTCGACAACGACGGGCCAGACGAGTTCGAGCTCGGGTTCCTCGGCACCCTGCCCGGTGGGATCCTCCCCTGCCCTCGACGCGGCGAGCCGGTGCTCGTCGGCCAGGAGGCGCCCCCAGCCCTCACCCGCGCGCACGGCGTCGGCAGCCGGATCACGGCTCACCGCGGCGAGCTGGTCGGCGAGGACCCGGGTGAGGGTGACGTAGTCGCGCAGCACCCGGTCCCGCTCCGGGGTCCCCGGCTCCGGGACGTACCGCCAGGCGGGGCGGCCCCGACCATGGGCCTCGCCCCGCTCGCGCCGGATCAGCCCGCGGGCGACCAGGGCCTCCAGATGCTCCCGCACGGTGTTCGTGTGCAGCCCCACGGCGGCCGCGAGCTGCGGGACCGTCACCGCCCCCGGCGACAGCCGGAGTCGCTCGAGCAGGGCGCCCTGCTGCGCGGAGACCGGCTGCGCGGAGACCGGCTGCGCGGAGACCGGGGCATCATTTTTCACGGAATCCATCGTAGTAAAGTGTCGGCTCTTTGGCGACGACGGGCGGAGCACCCGGTGCACGACTAGCGTCTCCAGGGTGATCAGGCATCCCTCGGGACCACCGGAGCACGCCCCCGCGCCGTCCGGGGTCATGGCCGCCGTGGTCGTGGTGTCGGACCGCTGCGCAGGGGGGGACGCCGTGGACCGCTCCGGTCCCCTGGCGGCGGAGCTGCTGCGAGCCGCCGGATGCCGCGTCGGGGAGGTCGTCGTCGTCCCGGACGGCGTGGACCGGGTGGCGGGAGCCCTCCGGGCCGCGCTGGACTCCGGGGCGCGCGTCGTCGTCACCAGCGGCGGGACGGGGATCGGGCCGCGGGACGAGACCCCCGAGGGAACCCGGCCCCTGCTGCACCGGGAGCTTCCCGGCCTGGCCGAGGCGATGCGCCGGCACGGGGAGGCGCCGGTCGCCACGGCGGTGCTGTCCCGGGGCCTCGCGGGCGTCACGGCGGAGGGAGTGATCGTCGTCAACCTGCCCGGCAGCCCCGGCGGCGTGGAGTCCGGGCTGGCCGTGCTCACCCCGCTGCTCGGGCACCTCCTGGATCAGGTGTCCGGCGGCGACCACGGGTGACCGCAGCGCGGGGAGGTGCCGGTGGGACGCCGGGCGCCGCTCCCGCGCACCTGCCCGATGCCGTGAGAGAAGCCAGGCACTGCCCCGGGGTACGGAGCAGTGCCTGGCTTCCTGGCCCTACCCCTTCCCCGGCGACCTCTCGGTGCCCGGCGGCTACTCCCGGTCCAGTCCTGCCGTCCATCCCCGCGCCAGGGAGGCGACCCGCCGGACGACGCGCTCCGATGCCTCCCGGTCCCCGTCACCGGCACCGACCGCGTACCCCACCAGGAACCCGGTCAACGGCGCTGCGGGTCTCGCGATCCCGTGCGCGACCTCCCTGGCCAGGTCGAGCAGCGCCGCGACGTCCACGGCCGCCGGATCCACGCCGAGCTCCTCGACCAGGGTGGCGACCCATCGGTCCAGCTCCGAGTCGAGGGGGGCCGGCCCGGCGCCGGTGGACCGGGATCCGGGGGACGGCGAGCCGGCGGCGTGGGTCATGGTGTGGTCCTCCCGGAGGGCGTGGTCGAGTCGGGCCACAGCGTCCCACGTGTCCGCGTCCTCGGCGGCGCCGTGGCGGTCCGGCACGCCCGTCAGGGTCAGCCCGTGCACGAGGCGCCGGACCGCGGCCCCGTGCACCCCGGACACCCCGGCGACGTCGGTCCCGGCCCGGCAACGTCGCAGGGCGAGGACCAGCGCCTGCCTGCGGTACACGGCGACGAGGGGTTGGCCGAGCCCCTCGGCGGAGACGAGCTGTGCCCCGTCGGCTCCCGGCGTCGCCGCGAGGGTCGCGAGCAGGTCCGGAACCGCCGGTGCGGCGAGCGGGTGATCGCAGGCGAGGACGAGCACGGGCAGGTCGCCGTCCTGGCCGAGGTGGGTGAGGCCGGCGTCGATCCCGGCGACCGGCCCGCCGAACGGGGGGTCCTCCTGGACGGCCGGGACCCCGTCCCGGGCGAGCCGGGCAGGTCCGACGACGACCCTCCGCCGAGCGCCGGACGCCGCGGCGAGGGCCCGGTCGAGCAGGGGCAGCCCGCCGACGGACAGCTCCGCCTTGCCGAGCCCTCCCAGTCGCCGACCGCGACCACCGGCCAGGACGATCGCGTCGTGGACGATCGCGTCGTGGACGATCACCGGTTCGCCCCCGTCACCGACGGAGGCGCTGTCTCCGGTCCGCACCCCACCCGGGCCGCGGGGCGCGGGACGCCGGGCTGGACAGCGCCGGGCGACGCCGCCGGTAGACGATGTACGGGCGGAACAGGTAGCCGATCGGCGCGCTGAAGGCGTGCACCAGCCGGGTGAACGGCCAGATCGCGAACAGCGTCAGCCCGAAGAGGACGTGGACGTGGAACGCGGTGTCCGCGTGGGTCATCGCCTCGACGTCCGGCCGGAGCACGAACAGCGAGCGGAACCACGGCGACACGGTGGTGCGGTAGTCGTGCCCCTCCCCCGTCGCCCCCGCGCCCAGCAGGGTGACGGCGAGCCCGGCCACGATCGCGGCCGCGAGCACCAGGTACATGATCTTGTCGTTCCAGGTGGTGGCCATGAACACCGGGCCGCGGGTCCGCCGCCGGTACACCAGCAGGACGATCCCGGCGAGGGTGCACACCCCGGCGACGCCGCCGAGGACCAGGGCCTGGACGTGGTAGGTCTCCTGGCTCATCCCCAGCGTCTCAGTCCAGCTCTTCGGCACCAGCAGCCCGATGATGTGCCCCACGAGCACGACGAGGATGCCGAAGTGGAACACCGGGCTGCCGAAGCGCAGCAGCGCCGACTCGTACAACTGGGAGGAGCGCGTCGTCCAGCCGAACTGGTCGTAGCGCCACCGCCAGATCAGGCCGCCGACGAAGAGGACGGCGACGAGGTACGGCAGAACACCCCAGAGGGCGATGTCGAGGGTGCTCATCTGCGGGCTCCCGAGGGCAGCAGGGACGTGGGGCCGAGGTCGGCGGTCTCACCGAGTGCGGCGGCGCCGGTCGAGCCGTACCCGGCGAGACCGACCCCCTCCAGCGGAGGGCCGGTCCGGGCCAGGGCCCTGGCCTGGGCCTCGTCGGCCGGGCTGGGACCGGGCAACAGCGAGCACACCGCCTCGACCGGCGACGCGTAGGGCGAACCGAGGTCGGACAGGGCCAGCCGCAGCAACTCCAACCCCGCCCGGTGCCCGGACAGCAGTTCGAGCCCCCGTTCGAGGTCGACGGTGGCCCCGAACTCCAGCACCACCGGCAGGAAGTCGGGCAGCTCCCCCGGATCCAGCTCCCGGCCGTGGGACCGGTACAGCTCCTTCAACCGGGCCAGGGACAGCCCGCGCCGGCGGGTCTCCCCGTCGGTCCACCAGGTCAGGTACAGGCTGCAGCGGCGCCGACGGTCGAGCACCGAGACGTAGTGCTCCTGGAGCTCACGCAGCGGTGTCGCCCGCAGGTGCGCGAGGAACGCCGTCAGCCGGTCCCGTGCCGGGCCGGCGGGCAGCTCGCCCACCGCCGCCTCGATCACCGGCAGGTCGGCCAGCAGCCGGTCGTCGGGGTACCCGAGCAGCAGGGAGGCCGCCTGCAGCACCACCCGGGCCTGCTGCGTCGTCCTCCGGCGGAGTCTCATCGCTGCTCCTCCCCCGACGGCGCGTCCGATGACGCCTCCGGCGACCCTCCGGCCGGTCCCGGTGGCTCCGACGGCTCGGCTGCGGGCGGGAACATCCCGGGCGGGGTGCCGCGACCGTCCCAGTTGAGCAGGTTGACCTTGGCCGCGCGCGACTCGGGATCGGCGAACCCGGAGCTGGTCTGCCGCTGCCGCAACGCGTGGAAGGTCTCCACGGACACCGGCACCGGCCTCCCGGAGGCCTCCCCGAACGGCCCGCTGCCGTACATGCCGGGCCCGCCGTCGACGTCGAGGCTGCAGGCCAGCTCCTCCAGTTGGTGCCCCTGCTCGGCGTACGCGGAGGGGATGACGTAGCGGTCCTCGTACTTCGCGATGGCGAGCAGCCGGTACAGCTCGACGAGCTGGTCCCCGGTCATCCCGACGGCGGCGGCGATCCCCTCGTCCAGCTCCTCGCCGAGGGTGACCCGGCGCATGTAGGAGCGCATCGCGGCCAGCCGGCGCAGCACGCCGTCCACCACCGTGGTGTCCCCGGCGCTGAACAGGGAGGCGAGGTAGGCCACCGGGATGCGCAGCGTCTCGATAGCGCCGAACAGGTTGTCGACGTCCTCGCCGTCGAAGCCGGTGTCCCGCAGCGCCTCCGAGACCGGCGACAGCGGCGGCACGTACCAGACCATCGGCATGGTGCGGTACTCCGGGTGCAGCGGCAGGGCGACCCGGTAGGTCTTGGCCAGGGCGTGGATCGGGGACCGCTGGGCCGCCTCGATCCAGTCGTCGCTGATCCCCTCCCGGCGGGCTCCCGCGATCACCTCCGGGTCGTGCGGGTCGAGCATCAGGTCGAGCTGGGCGGCGTAGAGGTCGGTCTCGTCCGGGACCGACGCGGCCGCGGTCACCCGGTCGGCGTCGTAGAGCACCAGGCCGATGTAGCGCAGCCGCCCGACGCAGGTCTCGCTGCACACGGTCGGCAGCCCCACCTCCACCCGGGGGTAGCAGAAGGTGCACTTCTCGGCCTTGCCGGTGCGGTGGTTGAAGTAGACCTTCTTGTACGGGCAGCCGGTGACGCACATCCGCCAGCCCCGGCAACGGTCCTGGTCGACGAGCACGATGCCGTCCTCGGACCGCTTGTACATCGCCCCGGACGGGCAGGACGCCACGCACGAGGGGTTGAGGCAGTGCTCGCAGATCCGGGGCAGGTACATCATGAAGGACTTCTCGTACTCCATGAGCACCTGCTCCGAGGTGCGCTCGCGGACCTGGGCGACCATGGGGTCGAGGTGGCCGAGCTCCGGGGCACCGCCGAGGTCGTCGTCCCAGTTGGCGCTCCACTCGATGGCCATGGGCTTGCCGCTGAGCAGCGACTTCGGCCGGGCGACCGGGAAGTCCTCGCCGACCGGCGCGGTGATCAGGGTGTCGTAGTCGTAGGTCCAGGGCTCGTAGTAGTCGTCGATGGTCGGCATCACCGGGTTGGAGAAGATGGTGAGCAGCTTGCGCAGCCGCCCGCCCGCGGTGAGGGTGAGCCGGCCCCTGCGGTTCAGCCGCCAGCCGCCCCGCCACCGCTCCTGGTCCTCGTAACGTCGCGGGTAGCCCTGGCCGGGGCGGGTCTCGACGTTGTTGAACCACACGTACTCGACGCCCGGCCGGTTGGTCCACGCCTGCTTGCAGGTGACCGAGCAGGTGTGGCAGCCGATGCACTTGTCGAGGTTCATCACCATCGCGAGCTGGGCCATCACCCGCATCAGTAGCTCACCTCCTGGCTCCGGCGACGGACGACGGTGACCTCGTCCCGCTGGATCCCGGTGGGACCGAGGTAGTTGAACGCGAAGGAGAGCTGGGCGTAGCCGCCGATGAGGTGGGTCGGCTTGACCAGGATCCGGGTGAGCGAGTTGTGGATCCCGCCGCGCCGCCCGCTGGTCTCGCTGATCGGCACGTTCACCACCCGCTCCTGCGCGTGGTAGACGAACACCACCCCCGGCGGCAGCCGGTGGCTGACGACGGCACGGACCACGAGCACACCGTTGCGGTTGACGGCCTCCACCCAGTCGTTGTCGCGCACCCCGATCGCGGCGGCGTCGGCGACGCTCATCCAGATCGTCGGACCGCCCCGGGACAGCGACAGCATGAACAGGTTGTCCTGGTACTCGGAGTGGATGGACCACTTGGAGTGCGGGGTGAGGTAGCGCACCGTCACCTGCTTCGTGCCGTCCGGACCGATCTCCGGTTCACCGAACAGCCGGTGCATGTCCAGCGGCGGCCGGTAGGTGGGCAGCTCCTCGCCGAACTCGTGGATCCAGTCGTGGTCGAGGTAGAGGTGCATCCGGCCGGTGAGGGTGTGCCACGGCTTGAGCCGCTCCACGTTGATGGTGAACGGCGCGTAGCGGCGGCCGCCGGTCTCGCTGCCGGACCACTCCGGGCTGGTGATCACCGGAACCGGGCGGGCCTGGGTGTCGGCGAAGGTGATCCGCCGCTCCTCACTGCCCTCGGCGAGATCGGCGAGCCGGCGCCCGGTGCGCTCCTCCAGGCGGCGGAACCCCTCGACGGCCAGCCGCCCGTTCGTGGTGCCGGACAGGGCGAGGATCGCCTCGGCCAGCTTCACGTCGGTGTCCAGGGCCGGTCGACCGGCACCGGCCCCGGCGGACATCACCCCGTTCCGCGCCGCGAGCTGGGCCACCTCGGCGTCGGGGACGACGGTGACCGCCTTCGTGGTCAGGCCGGCTGTCTCCACCAGCGGGCCGAGCGAGGCGAGCCGGTCGGCGACGGCCGGATAGTCCCGCTCCACCACGGTGATCGACGGCATGGTGCGCCCCGGCACCGGTGGTTCGCCGTCCGCCCGCCAGTCCCGCACCCTGCCACGGGGTTGCGCCGTCTCCCCGGGGGTGTCGTGCTGCAGCGGGACGGCGACCACGTCCCGACGTACCCCGAGGTGGGTCGCCGCCAGCTCGCTGAACCGGCGGGCGACGGCGTGGAAGGCGTCGAAGTCGCTGCGGGTCTGCCACGGGGGGTCGATGGCCGGGCTGAAGGCGTGCACGAAGGGGTGCATGTCGGTGCTGGACAGGTCGTGCTTCTCGTACCAGGTGGCGGCGGGCAGCACGATGTCGGAGAGCAGCGTCGAACTGGTCATCCGGAAGTCGAGGGACACCAGCAGGTCGAGCTTCCCCTCCGGGGCGTCCTCGCGCCAGCGCACGTCACGGGGACGCAGCTCCGGCGGGGTCTCCTCGGCCCGCACCGCGGACCGGGTGCCGAGCAGGTGCCGGAGGAAGTACTCGTTGCCCTTGGCGGAGGACCCGAACAGGTTGGCCCGCCACAGGGTGAGCACCCGCGGCCAGTTCCGCTCGGCGTCCGGGTCCTCGACCGCCCAGCCCAGCCGGCCGGCGGCGAGCTCCTCGGCGACGTGGCCCGGGGCCGCCGCGGCGACATCGCCCAGCGCCGGTGCCTCCGCGGCTCCGTCCTGGCCGCTCCCGGAGCCGTCGGTCGGACCGCCGTCCTGGCCGCTCCCGGTGCCCGCCGCGGCGCCGACCCGCCGTCCGATGTCGTCGGCCAGGTCGAGGGGGTTGCGGTCGAAGGTCGGGTGGGAGGGCATCCAGCCCATCCGCGCCGAGGCGGCCAGCGCGTCGGCGGTGTGCATCCCGGCGAGCCGTCCCGGGGCCAGCGGCGAGGTGAGGGCGTCGGCGCGGTAGGAGTCGTAGCGCCACTGGTCGGTGTTCGTGTACCAGAAGGCGGTACCGATCATCTGCCGCGGCGGCCGGGTCCAGTCGAGGGCCATGGCGAGGGAGACCTGACCGGTCACCGGCCGGACCTTCTCCTGCCCCACGTAGTGCGCCCAGCCGCCGCCGTTGCGTCCCATGGACCCGGTGAACAGCAGCAGGGACAGGATGGCCCGGTAGGCGGCGTCACCGTGGAACCAGTGACAGACCCCGGCCCCCATGATGATCATGTTCTTGCCGCCGGAGGCCTCACCGTTGCGGGCCATCTCCCGCGCGATCCGGGTGCACTGGGTGGCCGGCACCGAGGTCAGCGTCTCCTGCCAGGCCGGCGTGTACGGCTGGCCGGCGTCGTCGTACCCGGTCGGCCACTCCCCCGGCAGCCCGGGGCGGCTCACCCCGTACTGGGCCAGGACCAGGTCGAACACCGTGGTCACCAGCCGTCCGCCCACCCGGCGCACCGGGACCCCGCGGCGCAGCACCTCGCCGCGCCCGTCCGGCCCCGGGGTGTCGAACCGGGGCAGCAGCACCTCGACGGCCTCATCGGCCCCCGCCGTCCCGGTCTCGGGCAGGAGGGTCAGCCGGGGGACGACGTCACCGAGGTCGAGGTTCCACCGGCCGACCCCCGACGCGGCGTAGCGGAAGCCGAGGGAGCCGTTGGGGACGACGGCCTCCCCGGTGCGCTCGTCGAGGACGACGGTCTTCCACTCCTCCTCCGGCGCGTCCTCCCCGGGTGCGCCGTCCCCGGCGGAGGAGTCGGTGGGTGCCAGGTCGGCTGCGGTGAGGAACCCGCCGGGCAGGTAGGCGCCGTCCTGCTCGGTGAGGGTGACCAGGAACGGCATGTCGGTGTACCGGCGCAGGAAGTCGGCGAAGAACGGGGTCTGCCGCTCGACCAGGAACTCGTTGAGGATGACGTGTCCCATCGCCATCGCCAGCGCGCCGTCGGTCCCCGGCTGGGCGGGCATCCACTCGTCCGCGAACTTCGTGTGGTCGGAGTAGTCCGGCGAGACCACGACCACCTTCTGGCCCTTGTACCGGGCCTCGGCCATCCAGTGCGCGTCGGGGGTCCTGGTGATGGGGACGTTGGACCCCCACATGAAGAGGTAGCCGGCGTTCCACCAGTCCCCCGACTCGGGGACGTCGGTCTGGTCGCCGAACACCTGCGGGCTGGCGACGGGCAGGTCGGCGTACCAGTCGTAGAACGACGTCATGACCCCGCCGAGCAGTTCGATGAACCGCGCCCCCACGGCGTGGGAGACCATCGACATCGCCGGGATCGGGGAGAAGCCGACGACCCGGTCCGGGCCGTGGGTCTTGATGGTGTGCACGTGCGCTGCGGCGATGATCTCGACGACCTCGTCCCAGGTCGCCCGCACGTGCCCGCCCCGGCCACGGACGCTCTGGTAGCGGCGGCGCCGCTCCGGGTCGCCGACGACGTCCGCCCACGCGGCGACGGGGTCCCCCAGCCGGGCCCTCGCCTCCCGGTAGAGGTCGAGGAGGACGCCGCGGGCGTAGGGGTAGCGGATCCGGGTCGGCGAGTAGGTGTACCAGGAGAACGCGGCTCCCCGGGGGCACCCCCGCGGCTCGTACTCGGGCGAGTCGGGCCCCACCGACGGGTAGTCGGTCTCCTGGCTCTCCCAGGTGATGATCCCGTCCTTGACGTACACCTTCCAGGAGCACGACCCGGTGCAGTTCACCCCGTGCGTGGAGCGCACCACCTTGTCGTGGCTCCACCGGTCGCGGTAGAAGGCGTCGCCCTCCCGGCCACCGACCCGTTCCACGGTGCGCAGGTCCTCGGAGACGGTGCCGGGGCGGAGGTGGCGGCCGAGGCGGAGCAGGGCGTCGGTCGCCGGCCCGTCCGGCCGCGACGCTGCGGGGGCGGTCATACGGAGATCCTTGCGGAGGAGTCCCCGGTCCGCACGACGAGGTGGGTGAACGCGACGGCGGCGGCCGCGACGACCGCGAGCAGCCCGAGCCCCCAGCCGTAGGAGCCGGTCCACCCGTGCAGCGCGCCGAGGAGCAGCGGGGGCACGAAGCCGCCGAGCCCCCCGGAGGCGCCGACCACGCCGGTGACCGATCCCACCGTGCCCGCCGGCGCCCGCTGGGCGACCAGGGCGAACACGGCGCCGCTGCCCGCGCCGAGGGCGACGGCCATGACGAGGAAGGCGAGGGTGCCCACCGGCATCAGCGGCGGGGTCGTGGCCTGGACGGCGGCGCAGCCGGCGACCACCGCCATCACCCCGGTCAGCACCGTGGTCACCGGGATCCGGTCGGACAGCCAGCCGCCGAGCGGCCGCATCAGCACGGCGAGGACGACGAACCCGGCCATCCGGTTCGAGGCGTCGGCGGGGGTGAGCCCGTACCCGGTGCGCAGGTAGGTCGGCAGGTACACCGAGAACGCCACGTACCCGCCGAAGGCCAGCGCGTACAGCGCCGAGGCCTGCCAGGTCAGGCCGAGCCGCAGCACCGCCCCCACCCGACGCAGCACGGGCTCGACCGGGACCACCCGGTCCGGGGCGTCCCGCAGCAGCAGCAGCGCCAGCACCCCGTACCCGACGAGCACGACGGCCGTGATCAGGAACGGGGTGGCCACGCTGCCGCGGTCCACGAGCCGGACCGTGGTGAGGGCGCTGATCGCCGTCCCGCCCATGCCGGCCCCGAACACCCCGAGAGCCGCGCCGCGGTGCTCGGGCGGGAACCAGGCGTTGACGAAGGGGATCCCCACCGCGAACGCCGTCCCCGCGACGCCGAGGAAGAACCCGCCGACGAGCAGCGTCGCCAGCGAGCGGTAGCCCGCCAGGCCGACGAACAGCACCGGGACGACGGTGGCGAACGAGACCAGCGGGAACATGACCCGACCACCGAACCGGTCGGTGAGGGCACCGACGGGGATCCGGCCGAGCGAGCCGACCAGCACCGGGACGGCGACGAACAGCGCCTGCTGGAACGAGGTCAGGTCGAGGTCGTCCTTGAACCGGGGGCCGAGCGGGCTGAGCAGCGCCCAGGCCCAGAAGTTGATCGCGAACCCGGCGGTCGCGAGCCCGAGCATGAGGGCCGGGGAGGCGGAGCGCGCACCGGGACGGGATGCGGCCGGGACCGTCTGGACCATGAGTGCCCTTCCTGCGGGAGCCCCCGCCATGAGTCGTCCGCCGGCGACGGCGGGAGAACGCCGGGGAGGCTCAGCCTGCCAGCGGGATCAGCACGAGCAACACGACACAGTGGACGATCTCCAGCAGGCCGACGTGCAGCTGTCTCAGCGGGAGCCTCGGTGCGACGACGGCGCGCAGGGTCAACCAGCCGAAGAACACCGCGTACCACCAGGACACGACGCCGACGGCCGCGAGGGCGAGGGCGTGGTACGCCGGGGAACCGACGAGGTACCGGACGTCGCCCCGGTTACGGATCATCGTCTTGACGTAGGGCACCGTGCCGGCGAAGTAGAGCAGGACGACCGCGAACTCCGGCAGCACTCCGGTCACCGGCTCCCCTGCTGCCACGGCGACGACCGGGAGCATCAGGCTGCTCTGCAGCACCGCGGCGAGGTCGTTGACCAGGGTGCGCTGGCTGCCGGTGCGGGCGGCGACGACGTTCACCGCGACCAGGACCGCGAAGACCGGGGCGAAGACGATCACCCGGGGCGACAGCAGCAGCACCAGCGCCCCCGCGGGGACGGTGATCTCCGCGTAGAGGAGCACCTGGGCACGGACCCGGGTCAGCCTGCCCACCCGCACCGCGACGAAGGCGTAGTACGAGAGCAGGTACCCGCCGAGCCACGCGACCAGCAGCGGGAGGTGGGCCCAGGAGAACCCCGCGAGCAGCAGCCCGGCGAGGTAGGGCACCAGGAGCATCGCCCAGGCACCGTGCTGCGGAGGCAGGTACCGGCGCGTCCACGAGCGCCGCGCGGGGGGAGGGGTCCCCGCGGACCGGTTCGCCGGAGGGGTTCCGCGCCGCCCCGTGGGGTCGGTCGAGACGACCGGCCCGGGGAGCGACCCGGTGGTCACCACGGGAGTCCACCGGGTCCGGGGCGGTGCGAGCGGGACATGCCGGTACCTGCCTCGCGTCAGGGGAGCGTGCGGGGGCATTGATTTTCTACGGCATGAATTGTAGAAAATCAAGGCGGCGGCCGCACCGCACCGGAGGGCGCCGAACGGTACGGCGCTGCCCGCTCCGGTCGCCCCGGGTCCCGACCCTCTGGGCTTGACCCTCTGGGCCTGGCTCACCGGGGCAGCGGGAGCCACCCCACCGTCTGCCGGGCACCGGCACCACCGGGCGGGACCACGGCGAACCCGTCCGCGACGGCGAGCCCACGGAGCATGCCGGGTCCCCGCCCGGGGACCGGGACCACGGTGCCGGCCCCGGCCTCGACCTCAGCGGCCCATCGCGCGGCCACCAGCCGGGTGACCCCGACCGGGGCCGCGACGTCCGCGCCGAGGACCGCCGTCGGCAGGTCGGGCAGTCCCCTGCCGAGCAGGGCGTGCACCAACGGGGCGCCGAGGGTGAGCAGCGCGGCCACGGCGGCCTGCGGGTTCCCGGGCAGGCCGAGCAGCCAGCACCGCTCGGCGAGCCGGGCGAGCAGCATGGGCCGGCCGGGACGCACCGCGACCCCGTCGACGAGAAGCTCACCGCCCACGGCCGCGACCGCCGCGTGCAGATGGTCGACCGGCCCGGAGGCCGTCCCTCCCGTGGTCACCACGAGCTCGGTCCCGCGCGCCGCGGCCAGCGCCTCGACGTGGGCCGCCAGGGTGTCCGGGACCCGCCGCACGCCCACCGGCCGCGCCCCGAGGCGCTCCAGCAGCCCCGGCACCGCCGGGCCGAGGGAGTCGCGGATCCGGCCGTCGCGGGCCGGTCCGGCGCGGAGCAGTTCGTCCCCGAGCACCAGGACCACCGCCCCGGGCCGGACGGCGACCGGGAGCCGGTCGTGCCCCGCCGCGGCGGCCAGGCCCAGTCGCACCGGGTCGAGCCGGGTCCCTGCGGGCAGCAGCACCTCCCCCCGGGACGCCTCCTCCCCCGCCGGACGCACCGCCCAGCCCTGCTCCACCCGCCCGCGGAGCAGGCCGCCGTCACCGGTCGGGTCGTCCCCCCGGGCCCCCGTGCCGTCCGCGACGGCTGGCGGGACGCCGTCCAGCTCGCCGTCCTCGGTGGCCAGCACCGCCGTCGCGCCGTCGGGCACCCTCGCCCCGGTGGCGATGGCGACGGCCCGTCCCGGAGCGAGCGGGGACGTGGGACCGGCACCGGCGAGGACCCGGCCCCCGACCCGCCACGGCCCCGGTCCCGCGACCGCCCACCCGTCGAGGGCCGAGGTGGGGAACGGCGGCAGGTCGGTGACGGTCGTCAGTCCCGCCCCGAGCACCCGGCCGTCGGCCTCGACGAGCGGCACCTCCTCGACCCCCAGCGACGCGCCGCCGCGGTGCGCCAGCGCGCGCGCCTCCACCCAGGGCAGGGCGGCCGGGGACACCCCGTGCGCACAACCCTCCGCACCGGCGGACTCCGGGCGGGCCGACCGGGCAGGGGTTCCGTCCATGGGCGGTCCGATCCTCGGCGTGACAGTCGGGGACGATGCGAACCCGACGATAGCCACCGCGAGGCCGGTCCTTCCCCGCACCGGTGCCGGCCGGGGGCGCGACTCACAGCGGCGGGTGGGCGTTGGCCAGGAGCTCGTGGAACTGGGCCGAGAACCAGGCACCGGTCACCGGGGCGTCGGGCATGGCCCCGCTGGGGTTGTAGGCGTTCCGCGAGTTGCCGGCGTAGCTCGGGTCGCACATCCGGTCGAAGCCCTTCCCGGTCGGGTTGTCCGGGCCGAACGGGACGAACGCGCCGGAGCCGTCCGACTCACCGGGCGGCTTGGCCCAGACGTAGGCGTCGATCCCGGGAGCCGGATCGGCGACCGGACGGGCACCGAGGCCGGCCCCGCGCTGGTTGCACCAGTTCGAGGCGTGGATCCTGCGGTCGATCCGGGACTCGTCCACGAAGGTGTCGAGGTCGAGCGAGGCACTCGGCCCGTCCGGCCGGTGCGGGCCACCCCACCCGTTGCGGGAGGTGTCGACGAGCATGCCGATCCCGGCGTCGAACCCCTCCGCGACGAGCTGGCTGCGGAACG